>JAQXBT010000039.1 GCA_029252265.1 Flavobacteriaceae bacterium
CAATTCTCTAAACGTTAATATTTATAATTTAAACCAGTTATTGTTGTCTATGGTGGGCCAACCACCAAGACTTAGTTTAGCATCTAAATGTTTAAGGCCTTAAAAAAATAAGCCACTCAGGCATTGCTAATTTAACAGAACGTAAACTATCACAAAATGGCATTAGTAGAAGTAAAAGAATTATTAGACAGTGGTGTCCACTTCGGTCACCTGACAAGAAAATGGGATCCAAATATGGCTCCTTACATTTATATGGAGCGAAATGGTATCCATATCATTAACCTCTATAAAACAGCTGCAAAACTTGAAGAAGCTTCTGAAGCTTTAGCAAAAATAGCAATCTCAGGTCGTAAAATTTTATTTGTTGCGACAAAAAAACAAGCTAAAGACATCGTCTCAGAAAAAGCAGGAAACGTCAACATGCCATACATTACTGAAAGATGGCCTGGTGGAATGTTAACTAACTTCGTAACAATCCGTAAAGCCGTTAAAAAAATGGCAACGATTGATCGTATGAAAAAAGACGGTACGTTTTTAACGCTTTCTAAAAAAGAACGTTTACAAGTAGATCGTTTACGCGCTAAGTTAGAGAAAAATTTAGGCTCAATTTCTGACATGACACGTCTTCCAGGCGCCTTGTTTGTTGTTGATATCAAACGTGAACACATCGCGATTAAAGAAGCACAAAAATTAAACATTCCAATATTTGCGATGGTGGATACAAACTCAGATCCACGACAAGTGGATTATGTAATCCCGGCAAATGATGATGCTTCGAAATCAATCGAAAAAATCCTTACCAATGTAACCGATGCGATTGCTGAAGGTTTAGCGGCAAGAAAAGCTGAAAAGGATAGCCAAGATGCTGAAAAAGCAACGCAAGCTTCTAAAGAAGTAAAAGCTGAAGCAGCTGAAACAACAGAACCAAAAACAGAAACTAAAGCAGAAACTAAAGCAGCGCCTAAGGCTAAAAAAGCAGCGGCTCCAAAAGCAGTCAAAGCTAAAAAAGAAGCAAAGGTAGTCGTTGAAGAAGCTGTTGTTGAAACACCAGTTGTTGAAGCTACAAAGGAAGAAAAAAAATAACAAATCAATTATAAGTAATTAAGCAATAACAAAGTCGTTAAGTTCTTCTCACGGAAAATTTTAACGACTTTTTTTAAACTATTAAATCATGATAAAAATAACAGCTGCAGAAGTAAACAAATTAAGACAAGCTACGGGCGCAGGAATGATGGACTGTAAAAAGGCCTTAGTTGAAGCTGAAGGCGATTTTGATAAAGCAATAGACAACCTTCGTAAGAAAGGGCAAAAAGTAGCTGCTAATAGAGCCGATCGCGACTCTTCTGAAGGGGCTGCTGTTGCAAAAATTAATGCGGACAACACTGTAGGTGTTGCCATCGTTTTAGGATGTGAAACTGATTTTGTTGGAAAAAACGAAAACTTTTTAGCATTAGCTAGCCAATTTGGTGAAATTGCTTTAAATCACGATACTAAAGAAGAATTTTTAGTTGCTGATTTTGGCGGCATGACCGTTGCAGAAAAATTAATCGAGCAAACAGGCGTTATTGGTGAAAAACTGGACATTAATGCATTTGATAAAATTGAAGCTGCCTATGTAGGTTCTTATGTACATATTAATAAAATTGCAGCGGTTGTTGGATTGTCTGAAAAAGTTGATAATGCTGATGTCTTGGTAAAAGACCTTGCAATGCAAGTAGCCTCTATGGGTGCTTCAACGCTTTCATATAAAGATTTTGATCCCGCATTTATTGCCTCTGAAACAGAAGCTAGAATCGCAGTGATTGAAAAAGACAATATCGAATTAGGACGTTTAGGGAAAACTCTTAAAAACATCCCTCAGTACATCTCAATGGCTCAATTAACAGCGGATGCTTTAACGCAAGCTGAAGAAGCTGCAAAAGCAGAATTGAAAGCTGAAGGGAAGCCAGAACAAATTTGGGACAAAATTTTACCTGGTAAAATGGAACGTTTCATTTCGGACAATACATCTTTAGATCAAGAACAATGTTTGTTAGATCAAAACTTTATTAAAGACGATAAGGTAAGAGTTGCCAAGTATGTTGAAAGCTATGGCGATGTTTCTATCACTGGTTTTAAACGTGTATCCCTTGGATAACATCTATTTAAATTTTATAAAAAAAGCCTCGAGAGATTCTCGAGGCTTTTTTTTGTCCAGAACTCCTAATTGTGTCCTAAAGCATATTGAATTCCTAAAGTAACCAACCATTTGTTATGCATCTGGATACCAGAAACATCTTGAGCAATTGGCACTTTGGCTTCTGCAGCGATTCGAAGGTTTTTCAAGGCTTCATTTAAAAATAAAACATTCGCTCCAATCCCTAAATCCCATTGACTTCTACCAGAATTGACCGTATTAAATAAAGGCATCATCAGTGGGTTCAAATTAGAATCTTTTCCGTTTATTTCACCTAGATTAAAATAACTAACACTTGTTGACACACTCAAATAATCCGTCGCTTTAAGGGCTCCCCATCCTACAAAATCAAATCGATTGCCTAAAGAATAGTTTTGAGAATTGGTTCCGAGCCTAAATCGATAGGTCGATTGAACCCCGAAAGAAAACTGATCCCATTGGCTGAGATATGTTGCACCCAGAAAAGGATCAAAAGTACCACTGCCCAATTGCATAGAATAGGCCAATGGTGTGTCTGACGCCATTGGAGTTGCATCGCGTTGGTTGATGTCACCTACAGGGATAGAAAGACCGATATTGGCATGAAGTGATTGACGGTTTCTATTGAAAACTTGGAATAAACCCGTTAATGAAACATCCCCAAAACCGCCGGATTCCGTTGTGAAATCGACCCCCATTTTAGTTTTTAAATCCATGGTGTTTAAACGATAGTTGGCCATGACTGCCAATGTTAATTTCTCTGTTGGCGCAAACATAGCGCCAATCATATGCATTTGCATTTGCATATCTTGAGGGCTCACCATATAGGTTTCGTAGATGGTTTCATTGTTGACACGGCTGCTGTTAGAAATTGTGCCCTTCATTGACATTAGCATACTTCGGTACGAAAACATAAACTCACCTTTATGGTGCGTATGATCTCCCATAACGCTCATTGGTGCGTGACCATCAGGTCTTGAAGAAGTCCATAGTGAATCTTGCGCGATGCTTGAAGTGGTGCATAGCAAGAGTGTTCCCAGAAATGGGAAAAATAGTTTATTCATTATAATTTTTATTTAATATTTTTATTTATTGACTTTTTACATGGACAATAAATAAAATTTGGGAGGCGGTGTTGGAGGTTTAGAAGCCCTGTTTTGATTCAGGTTTTCAAAATATAAGCCCTTGGGTTTAAGACCTCTTCTTTCTATCCGTAAGAATGGATGCTGTAATTTTACTAAAATCAAAAGTCGTTGGTCAAATTTGATGTCATGAACCCTTTTCTGGTTCTTGGTTTTGGAATCACTAACGGTCTTCGATAGCTGTTTCTTTAGGTGACATTTTCCGTTACAGTTGAGTTCTACAGTCTCTTTGTTAATACACAGAACTTTAGCGATGTACTCATAATTAAAGACGTATTCGAAATAGGGAATTACAGACTGTAGTGTTGAGAAACAAAACAAGGAAAGAAAAAATAACGGTAGGGCGCGTTTCAATTGTTAGGCTTTTGTTGCTGTAAAATTAATAATATTTGTAAGGTTTCTGCAAGATTTTCAAAGGAATTTTCTAAAAATTAAACTCTTTGGTTCCTTAGTGTTTGTAAGCTTCTAAGCTTAAGTTTCGTGTCTTATCTCAAAAAAACGGAACCCCAAAAACAGATTCGGCTCAAAATTAATTAGAATTCCAAAAAACCGCTTTTTGGATTTAAGATATTACGTATATTTGCCTAACGATCGACACCATTATGACATACAAACGAATATTACTGAAGCTCTCTGGAGAAGCCCTTATGGGGAATCGCAACTACGGAATCGATCCAGATCGGTTGTCGGACTACGCTAAGGAAATCAAACAAATTACCGATCAAGGCATCCAAGTGGCCATTGTCATTGGTGGTGGTAATATTTTTCGTGGGGTTGCTGGAGCGAGTAATGGAATGGACCGTGTTCAAGGGGATCATATGGGTATGTTGGCCACCGTTATTAACGGCTTAGCCTTACAAAGTGCCCTAGAAGATGCTGGAATTCCAACCCGATTACAGTCGGCCATAAAGATTAATGAAGTTGCCGAGCCTTTTATTCGTCGTCGTGCCATGCGTCACCTAGAAAAAGGGCGAGTCGTCATTTTTGGTGGCGGGACTGGAAATCCTTACTTTACAACCGATTCTGCTGCGGTGCTTAGAGCGATCGAGATTGAAGCTGACGTTATTTTGAAAGGAACTCGTGTAGACGGAATTTATAATACCGATCCAGAAAAAGATAAAACAGCGATTAAGTTTGACACCATCAGTTTTGAGGATGTTCTCAAAAAAGGATTGAAAGTGATGGATACCACTGCTTTTACTTTAAGTCAAGAAAACGATTTGCCAATTATTGTATTTGATATGAACACCAAAGGAAACCTTCTTAAAATTGTATCAGGTGCCGCGATAGGAACCACGGTAAGTTAGAAAAAATTAGAGATTTAAAACGTTTAAAATGAACGAAGAAATAGATTTTATACTGGATAGCACAAAAGAAGCTATGGTCAATGCCCTAAAGCATTTAGAAAAACAATTTGTGAATATCCGTGCCGGAAAAGCAAGTCCAGCCATGTTGGGCAGTGTGATGGTCGATTATTATGGCTCACAAACCCCCTTAACTCAAGTTGCAAACGTTAATACACCCGATGGACGAACGATTACCGTTCAACCGTGGGAAAAAGCGATGCTACAAGAAATAGAACGCTCGATAATGATTGCCAATTTAGGATTTAACCCGATGAATAATGGCGAAACCATCATTATCAATGTGCCGCCTTTAACTGAAGAACGCCGTCGTGAATTAGCCAAACAAGCGAAAGCTGAAGTTGAAGAAGCAAAAATATCAATTCGATCGGCTCGAAAAGATGCGAATTCAGAAATCAAAAATGTTGATGATGCATCTGAAGATCTTCAAAAAAATGCTGAAATGGATGTGCAAAATTTGACTGATACGCATGTTAAAAAAGCAGACGAATTATTCGCATCAAAAGAAACCGAAATCCTCAAGGTTTAATCCCCAGTTTTAATTTGATTTTTTGGGATGTAAATTAAACCATACATGTCCTACTTTTATATTCATTTTATTTACCTTTGAATCCATCAAAAAAGACTATGTTTAAACTCTTTTCAAACGGTTTTTGGGAAATCGTTGCAAGACTGATTCTTAGGAACAGAATTGTCATTCTTATTGCTGTAGTGCTTACTACAGTGTTTTTTTCAATGCAATGGAACAAAATGCGCTTCACATATACCGAGGCGAATTTGTTACCCGATGATCACCCCATCAACTTAGAATACAATCATTTTTTAGATATTTTTGGAGAAGAAGGTAATTTGATTGTTATGGGCGTTAAAGATAGTACGCTACTCACGGTCGAAAAACTGAATGCTTGGAACACTTTTTCCAAAAGTTTTGATGGCCACTCGAATGTTGAAGCTGTTATTACGATCAAAGATTTACAGAAACTGGTCAAAAATGAACAAAAAAAACAATTTAACCTCGTTCCTTTTATTAAAGATTCAGTACAAACACAACCTGAACTAGAGGGACTCAAAAAAGCGCTTTTTGAAGACTATCCATTTTATGACAACATACTTTTTAACAAAAAAACTGAAGCCATTCGAACGGCCATTTACTTAAACAAATCGATTGTCAATACCCCCGAGCGAAAAGCGTTTATTGAAACACAGTTGACCCCTAAAGTAAAAGCGTTTGAGGAAGCGTATGATTTAGATGTCCGCGTTTCTGGAATGCCATATGTACGAACCCTGAATTCTCAAAATATTGTTGACGAAATTAGCACGTTTATTTTAGCGGCTATATTGGTCACTTCGTTTATTTTCTTTCTCTTTTTTAGATCCTATAGAGCGACCTTTATATCCATGACCGTAGTGGTTATTGGAGTGATGTGGACCTTTGGAATTTTAGGACTATTGGAATATGAAATCACCGTACTTACAGCCTTGATTCCACCCCTGATTATTGTGATCGGAATTCCAAATTGTATCTTTCTGATTAATAAATACCAGCACGAAGTCAACAAACACGGTAACAAAGCCAAGTCGCTTCAACGAGTTATTTCAAAGGTAGGAAATGCAACCTTAATGACCAACGTCACAACAGCGTCTGGATTTGCAACATTTATCATTACACAAAGTAAATTACTCACTGAATTTGGCATCGTTGCTTCCCTAAGTATCATTGCAATTTTCTTGTTGTGTTTATTTATCATCCCTGTGATTTATAGTTTTATGCCAATCCCAAAAGAGAAGCATTTAGAGCATTTAAACAAGCGTTGGATCAATCAATTGGGCGATTGGATTGAGCATACCGTAAAACATAAAAACATCACCATATATGTTACGGCTATTATATTATTGGCCATCAGTATCATTGGAATTTTTCAAATTGAAACTACTGGGAGCTTAATTGAGGATATGCCCAAAAAAGCAGAGTTTTATAAAGATATAGAATTCTATGAACGTGAGTTTAATGGGGTGATGCCTCTCGAAGTTTTAGTCGATACCAAACGAAAAAAAGGGGTAATAAAACTCTCAACTTTAAAGCGAATGAGCGCGCTTGAAGATTTGATTATTGAAATTCCAGAACTCTCAAAACCCATCTCGGTTGTCAGTTTAGTAAAATACTCCAAACAAGCGTATTACAACGGAAATCCAAAATATTATCAGTTGCCATCGGCACAAGAAAATAGTTTCATTTTATCGTATGCTAAAAACGCTTCTACAGATGTTGAGTTGCTAAAAAACTTTGTCGACAGTACGGGGCGCTATGCGCGAATCACTACGTTTATGAAAGATGCTGGGATCGATAAAATGGAGCGTATTGAAGAAGATCTCCTCGCAAAAATAGATAAATTATTCCCTGAAAAGCAGTATGATGTTTCGATCACTGGAAAAGCATATTTATTTCAAAAAGGAACCAAATATTTAGTAAGAAACTTAGTTTTATCATTGGCCTTAGCGATCTTTTTGATTTCTCTTTTTATGGCCTATATGTTTCGCTCGTCGCGGATGATTGTTATTTCGTTGATTCCTAATTTACTGCCATTATTAGTCACGGCAGGAATGATGGGCTACTTGGGGGTTCCCATTAAACCCTCAACGATATTAGTCTTTAGTATCGCATTTGGGATATCTGTAGATGATACCATTCACTTTTTGGCTAAATACCGACAAGAGCTACTGGCTAACCACTGGAAAATTAAAAAATCTGTATTTGCCGCACTTCGTGAAACTGGGGTAAGCATGTTTTATACATCCATTGTGTTGTTCTTTGGGTTTTCGGTTTTTATCACCTCAAACTTTGGAGGAACCGTAGCTTTAGGTGCGTTAATTTCAGCCACCTTACTACTGGCAATGTTGGCTAATTTACTGTTATTGCCTTGCTTGTTATTATCTTTAGAACGCAGCATCGCAAACAAGAAAGTTCTAAAGAAACCGGCATTGAATATCATCCCAGAAGGGGAAACGTTTGAAGAAGACTAAAACAGCGCCGATTCGTTTCGCTTAAAACTATATATTTGTAGAATTAAAAAATTGTAATTATGACAACCAGCACCGTTGCACATTTATTAACTCAAGAGCTCAAACATACGGACATCGAAGTCAAAGGATGGGTTCGAACATTTAGAGCTAACCGATTTATAGCACTTAATGATGGTTCATGCCTTCAAAGTATCCAATGTGTGGTTGACTTTGAAAACATGGATGAGGCCTTGTTAAAACGCATTACGACCGGCGCTGCGGTTCATATAAAAGGCGGATTGGTTGAAAGTCAAGGAAAAGGACAATTTGTAGAAGTTCAAGTGAGTTCTATAGACATTTTAGGAGATGCTGATCCCGAAGAAGTTTCAAAAACCATCTTACAACCCAAACGCCATTCTTTAGAGTTTTTAAGAGAACAAGCACATTTACGTACACGAACAAATACGTTTAGTGCCGTGATGCGACTGCGTTCTTCGCTCTCTTTTGCAATTCATTCCTATTTTAATAAAAACGGATTTTACTATATGCACGCTCCAATTGTCACCGGAAGTGATGCTGAAGGTGCAGGCGAAATGTTTAGAGTGACCACTTTAGATCCAAAAAACCCACCACTAACAGACGATGGCGATGTGGATTATTCAAAAGACTTTTTTGGGAAAGAGACCAACCTAACCGTCTCTGGTCAACTCGAAGCAGAAACCTATGCGATGGCCTTGGGAAAAGTATATACTTTTGGACCGACGTTTAGAGCCGAAAACTCAAACACTTCGCGACATTTAGCGGAGTTTTGGATGATTGAACCCGAAGTCGCCTTTATGGATTTGGCAGGAAACATGGACCTTGCAGAAGATTTTATGAAGTTTGTGATTAGTTACGTACTAGAACACAACAAAGAAGATCTGGCCTTTTTAGAGCAACGTTTGGAACAAGAAGATAAGTCAAAACCACAAAATGAACGGGCACCAATGCCGCTAACAGAAAAGCTTCGCTTTATCGTTGACAACAACTTTAAGCGTGTTAGCTATACGGAAGCCATTGATATTTTGAGAAATTGCAAGCCTAATAAAAAGAAAAAGTTTAAATATATTATTGACGAATGGGGTGCCGATCTGCAAAGTGAACACGAGCGATATTTGGTCGAACAACATTTTAAATGTCCAGTCATTTTATTTGATTATCCCGCCAAAATTAAAGCGTTTTATATGCGCCTCAACGAAGACGGAAAAACAGTCCGAGCCATGGATATTTTATTTCCAGGAATTGGGGAGATTGTAGGAGGGTCACAACGTGAAGAGCGCTTGGAGGTCTTAAAAGAAAAAATGGCGGAACTGGATATTCCAGAAGAAGACCTTTGGTGGTATTTAGATTTAAGAAAATATGGAACTGCTGTACATTCTGGGTTTGGACTCGGATTTGAACGACTCGTGATGTTTGCTACAGGCATGGGTAATATTAGAGATGTCATTCCTTATCCTCGAACCCCTTTTAATGCTGATTTTTAAGCCTCAATATAGGGAAGCTGTTTAAAAATAGTGCTGCTTAACATATACTATAGTGTTTTTTTCTTATTTTTATAAAAACCCAAATAATTAATGCTAAAGCAATATCTACACTATAAATTATCACAAAAACTATCACCTCAGCAAATTCAGCTGATGAAGCTGATACAACTGCCTACACAGGCTTTTGAGCAACGCCTCAAACAAGAGCTCGAAGAAAATCCTGCCCTTGAAAGCGGAAAAGATCAAGAAACGTCCTATGAAGATGAGTTTGATTCCAATGAAAATGACCTAGATA
Organism: Flavobacteriaceae bacterium; assembly: GCA_029252265.1. Classification (GTDB taxonomy): domain Bacteria; phylum Bacteroidota; class Bacteroidia; order Flavobacteriales; family Flavobacteriaceae; genus Hel1-33-131. The sequence continues at coordinate 9,480 of JAQXBT010000039.1, forward strand.
ATGAACAAATCAGTGCAGATGACATCAATATCGATGAATATCTAAGTGATGATGAAGTTCCTGAATACCGACTTCATGCCAATAATTATAGTGCAGATGATGAGCAAAAAACAATGCCATATGTTGCTGGCACCTCTTTCACACAACACCTTATTGCCCAACTCAACACATTTCCCTTAGAGGAAACCCATTATCAAATTGCTGAATTCTTGATTGGGAGTATTGATGACAGTGGGTACATTCGACGTCCACTACTCGATATTATGGATGATTTGGCCTTCACTCAAAATATCTATACCGATGAGAAAACTATTGAATCCGTCCTTAAAGTAATCCATTTATTAGACCCATCAGGTGTGGGCGCTAGAAATCTTAAAGAATGCTTAGTCCTTCAATTACATCGAAAAACGCAAACACCCCACACGGCACTTGCGAGTGACATTATTGAATCGGGCTTTGAACAATTCACTAAAAAGCACTACAAAAAACTATTGCATAAGTTTAGTGTGACCGAATTACAACTGAAGGATGCCATTTCAGAAATTGAACGTTTAAATCCAAAACCTGGGAGTTCGTACTCTAATAATACTCGCTCTATTGAACATGTCGTTCCCGACTTCACCATTAAAATTATAGAAGGTGAGTTAGAGATGAGCCTCAATGGTCGAAATGCGCCAGAACTACACGTATCGAAGCCCTATAACGAAATGCTAAAAGGCTATAAAGCTTCCAAAGAAAAAACAAAATCTCAAAAAGAAGCCGTTCTATTTATCAAACAAAAATTAGATGCTGCAAAATGGTTTATTGATGCCATAAGGCAACGGCAACAAACCTTATTTGTGACCATGAGCGCCATTATGCATTATCAAAAAAAGTATTTTTTGTCGGGCGATGAGGAGCAACTGAGACCTATGATCTTGAAAGATATTGCCGACGAAATAGAGATGGATATTTCGACCGTATCCCGCGTCGCTAACAGCAAATATGTAGACACACCTTACGGAACTAAGCTGATCAAAGAATTTTTTAGTGAGTCCATGACCAACGATCAAGGTGAAGAAGTTTCAACACGAGAAATTAAAAGTATTTTAAAAACAGTGATTGACGAAGAGGACAAGAAAAAACCGCTTACAGACGAAAAGTTGGCACTCATTTTAAAAGAAAAAGGCTACCCAATCGCACGAAGAACAATTGCTAAATACCGCGAGCAATTAGACCTTCCTGTCGCTCGACTTCGCAAGCAACTATAAACCTTATACTTTCTTAATAACATTGGTGACAATTCCCCAAATCACAAAGTCATTTTCTTCTGTGATTTTAATGGGCTGATAGTTTTTATTTTCAGGCTGTAACCAAACCTCATCCTTCTCAACCTTGAGACGTTTGACCGTAAATTCTCCATCTAAAAAACAAACTGCAATTTTATTATGTGTTGGTGAAAGACTCCGATCAATCACCAAAAGATCGTTGTCATTGAGACCCGCTTCAATCATAGATTGCCCACTAACACGTGCAAAAAAAGTGGCTTCTTTATTTTTTATAAGCTCGTTATCTAACGAAAGTCGTTCTTGTTTAAAATCTTCTGCTGGAGATGGAAATCCTGCTGATATCCCTGTATCAAAATAAACAGCGCCTAGCGTATTTAGATTGTCAGGAGTGAAAAAAGTCAGAGTGGTGGTTGGCTTTATGGACATTGAATTGTAATTATATCTTTTAATTTTGTCGTGTATTGTGGTGATAAATGCTCTTGACGCATTTTCCAGGTACGTTGTAAATCTTGGTTGGCTAATTTTAATTTTGGACTGTCGTACTTTTTATTAATATGATCAATCGCACGCATCAGAGGTAAATGTTTTGGATTCTCTTGATTAAATAACTGCAGTTGATGATTATCTGTTGGAACAATCCCCGTAAGAATCACCCCTGCTTTTTTGTAGTGAATTCCTTTTTTATAAATTGAAGCGACTGCTTTAACAGCATTGGTGCTTAGCGTTAAACTAGAGTTGGTCGGAAAAGGTATGTTAACCACCACACTGGCACGGTGCTGCTCGGTGTTTTTTTTGTGGTAATCACTCCGTAAAAAAATTATCATCATATGGCAACTAGAGCCTTGTTTACGAAGTTTTTCGGCGCCGCTACAGGCAAACGTAGAGATGCGCTCTTTAAGGTCTTCAACATCGATGATAGTTGACTCAAAACTTCGAGTGGTGGCGATGGCGCGTTTATTTTTAATGGTTTCGGTCTCAATTTTAGAGATACCTTCCAAGTCTTTTTTTAATTTCCATTCTGTAATTGAAAATGTTTTACGAACCCACATATCGGGGAGCTGTACAAAATCATAGGCGGTTTTACAGTGCTTTACCGAAAGGCGTTTGTGGAGTGCTGGCCCAATGCCCCAAACATCCTTAAGCTGTGTCCATTTCAAAGCTTTAATGCGTTTTTCTTCGCTATCAATCACATATACACCGCCTGTTTCTTTGGGGAATTTTCGGGCAATTTTATTCGCAACTTTACTCAGTGCTTTGGTAGGTGCAACTCCAACACAGGTTGGAATACCTGTCCATTGAAGGACACGTTGACGCATTTCAACTCCGTACGTATGTAAGTCATAGGCCTCAAATCCGTTGAGTTTTAGAAAAGCCTCGTCGATACTGTACACCTCAACATCGGGGCTAAACTGTTCTAAAATACGCATCACGCGGCTACTCATGTCGCCATACAGTGCATAATTGGATGAAAACAATTGGATGCTGTTGGCCTTGAAAAATTCTTTAAACTTAAATGCAGGAGCGCCCATAGGAAGCCCTAACGCTTTTGCTTCATCACTGCGCGCAATCACGCAGCCATCGTTATTCGATAAAATAGCGATCGGTTTTTGGCGTAAACTAGGGTTAAAAACCCGCTCACAAGAGGCATAAAAGTTATTACAATCAACAAGTGCAAACATGGCATAAAGGTAGTGCATTTGCGGTTTTTTATTGTTGATAACAAGTAAAGTTTTAACGTTTTTTAGTTACTTTATTTGATCAGGGTGTAATAGTATTTCTATCTTTACCAAATAATTTTGACCGGTTTAAACTAAAACACTTATGGAAACTAGATTTTATTTATCACTTTTTGTTATCAGCTTTCTTTTACCATCCCTTTTGTTGGCACAACAGCCGACAGAATCGCAGGCATTAGATTCCATTACGATTACTTCCACAAGAATAGAATTGCCTTTTAAAGAAAATTCTCGTACGATAACCGTTATTTCAGCAGCGTCTATAAAACAGAGTCCTGCGACTAATTTAGCGGAGCTTCTACAACAAGAAGCGGGCATCGATATACGACGCCAAGGGATCAATGGAATGCAGGCAGATTTATACATTCGCGGTGGAAGTTTTGATCAAACCTTACTTTTGATTGATGGAATTAAAGTCGAAGATCCTCAAACAGGACACCATACATTAAACATGGCACTACCATTAGAGGTCATCGAACGCGTTGAAATTATAAAAGGGCCTGCGGCACGCGTTTTTGGACAAAATGCATTTACGGGTGCTATTAATATTGTCACAAAATCAAACGCCAATAACGTGAATTCGGTTGGATATAAAACAGGATCTTACGAACAACAACAAGGCGCTCTAACCTTAGGGAAACAGCTAGAAAACTCAACACTTATAGCGCATGCGTCGATAAACACTTCGGAAGGCTACCGGTATAATACCGATTTTGAAAATCAAAATTACTTTCTAAAAGGGCGCTTTAATACAACTTCAAAGCCGATCGATGTGATTGGGTATTTGGCTAAGCGAAAATTTGGAGCGAACCAATTTTATGCGGTTGAAAGTGGGAGCGATCAATATGAAGAAACACAAAGTAGCCTTGTCGGTGCTTCAACAAAATTTGAAACTGAAAAACTTAAAATAACGCCTCGGGTTTATTGGAAACGTACTCAGGACATGTACCTATTCAAACGCGAAGACCCCTCTTTTTTCAGAAACTTACATATTTCCAACAAAACAGGGCTACAAGTCAACGCCTCCTATACCTCAACTGCGGGGATCACAGGCTTTGGAATTGATGTTGCTAAGGTGTTTATGACCAGTACCAATTTGGGAAAACGAGACCGACTGATAGCCAACTTATTCCTTGAACATCGGTTTTCTTTTGCAAATAACACCTTAGACATTACGCCTGGAGTTTCGGTAAATTACTTTTCGGATTTTAAATTTCACGCCCTTCCAGGGGTCGATATTGGCTACGCTATTGATGACAACTTCAAAGCGTATGCAAATGTGGGGTATACTTATAGAGTGCCAACATATACCGATTTATATTATGTGGGAAGAACCGACCTAGGAAATGAAAATTTAGAGCCCGAAAAAGCGTTTTCAGAAGAAATTGGATTAAAATATTTTGGTGAAAACTTCAATGCTTATGTCGCAATTTTTAACAGGTCTTCGACTAATTTAATTGATTATACCAAAGAAAATGAAGCCGATAAATGGCTCGCAACCAACCTAAAAAGTTTAAATTCTACAGGAGCAGAGTTGAATCTGTCATCGAGTTTTGATTTGGGGTTGTATCCTCAAAATATTAATTTAGGATACACCTATTTAGATGAAGACTTAAGCGATGTGAAGACAGCTTACTCTAAGTATGTCATCAACTCATTGACGCATCATTTTACAGCGACCGTTCGTTCTCAGTTCCTGAAAAACATCTCACAAAGTGTTGTTTATAAATTTGCCGAACGTGCTTCTGGAACGAGCTATAGTGTGGTCGATGTACAAGCGACGTTGAGTCTTCGAGATTTAGAACTGTCTATTATTGGAAACAATATTTTCAATACAGATTATATTGAAACTGGTTTTGTGCCAATGCCAAAAGGAAATGTTTTAGTGGGTGTTAATTATAGCTTCTAAAGACTAGTTGACAAGCACATTTACCTTATCATAAACTAGGTGAGATTCCCATCCTCTATAGAGAAGGTAATCGGCGAGTTTTTTCTTTTTCTTCCATGGATCCGTTTCGGTCAACGTTGCTGCTTTTTTTTCGGCTAAGGCGTGAAAGGTTTGAAGATAGTCGTTAGGATCTATTTCTAAAAGCGCTGTTTTAATCATATACTTAGACAGTTGTCTTTGTTTGAGCTCTAAGGTCAACCGTACTTTCCCCCATTTTTTAATGTTAAATTTTCCTCTTACGAAAGCCTTCGCAAATCGTTCTTCATTCAAATGACTATCTTCAATTAGCGCCACCATAATAATTTCAATGGTTTCGGGTATCATTCGCATTTGTTTGAGCTTTTGTTCTACTTCTTGGTGGCAACGATCCTGATAGGCGCAATACCTTTGAAGTTTCGATAGCGCTTCCTCTAAGGTATATGTTTTATGAGTTTGATACATCCTTATAATTTATACGTAATTGCTAAAATCAGATTGGTTCCTGGAGCTGAGATTCCTGAAGAATACGTTCGATACCGTTGATTGGTGATATTTTCAATCGCACCAACAATGGAAACCGATTTGTTATAATCAAACTGTGTTCTAAGGTTGAGTGTATACCAAGACGGCGCATAGGGGTTCCCTTGAGGGTCTAAGGCAAATAAGGAATCATTTAATTCCGCTGATATGTCTGAACCACGAAGCGTTCCATTATAGTTTACAAATCCATCAAGATGTAATTTGTTGTGTTTCCAAGTGAGGTGTGCATTCCCAAAAACAGGGGCTACATGTCTAACGGGCACTTCAATGCCTGGCATTTCTTGCTGAACACCATGGACATAACTATATTGAGAAGTAAACTCTAGAGTTTTTGAAAATCGGGTTTTTAACCCTGCTTCAAACCCATAGATCCAAGATTTCGAAGCGTTCTGAATGGCTTGAATTTCACTTAATTCGAAGTCGTATTCGATTTCTGTTTCTCCGTTAATAGAAAATCCTTTCCGTATCAAAGTATTATCTAAATATGTATAATACGATGAGAAATCAAAAACTACAGATTCGTTTAAATTGACGGTAACTCCCAATTCGCAACCATAAGCGTATTCTGGTTTTAGATTACTATTTGGAACCACAACTAAGCCTGGTTCAGAGTCAAATATTTTTCCGATATCGTCAATATTTGGAGCTCGAAACGCAGTAGTCGCATTTAATTTCCATAAGAAAGTGGCGTTCGGATTCCAGCTAAACCCAAGAGTCCCCGTAAGTGCACTAGTCTCTAGATTCGCCATTTTAAACGGAAAGTTGAAAAACGTATTATTAGACGTTAAATCGGCATCAATGGTGACATAATTATACCGTATTCCAGATTGTACGGTTAACTTAGAATTCGGCTTATACTTATGACTTAAATAAGCACCTAAGGTTTGCCACTTTGAGTCGTCAGGGTACCGAGAATGGATATCCTGAGATAAATTGGTCGTAATTTGTAAGGCTTGTCCACTAGAACCAATACGATTGTATATGTATTCTGTTCCGTAGGAAATATTAGAGGCTTCTGAAATCGTTTTATCAAAGTCAAAATTTAAAGAGAGGGCGTCTACGTTTTCTTCTCTAATTTTTCGGATATCTTCATAAAACTTTCTATTAATGCGACTTTCATTAAAATTTTGATAAGCTACCGATACTTTAACTTTATCATGCAGATTGGAACGACTGCTTAATTTGGTCATTTGCAGGTTTGCTAATAACCAATTTTGAGGGCCGTAGTTCCATTCTGCATAGTTTAAAACACCCTCAGAATTATAGGACGCCAATCGGTCATATCTAGGGTATTCAGAGGTGGTCGAATAATGAAGTCCAAGGTCAAATTTCAAGTCGGCATTTACTTTATAAAGTACTTTCTGGGCAAGGTGAAATTGGCTAAATTTAGTAAATTTCTGAACTCTAGGACTCGTGTTAGGAACCATCAAATCTTGTCCGTTCAAATGTTCAGCGAAATGAAGACTTAAATAATCATCAGGACCGTGAATTCCCATCTTTAAATCTCCAAAATCTGATACACTCACGCTGCTATGAAACCCCCATTTTTGAAAGCCTAAATTAAAGTCGATATGAGATGTTTTTTCATTGTTGGCAGAAGCATATCGAATGGTGCTTCGTACGTTAAAATTTACTGTTTTAGACTCTGATAATTTAGGCGTGGTTGTATAGAAATTCATCACCCCACCAATCGCGTCACTTCCATAAATAACGGAACCTGCTCCCAAAATAACTTCGGTTCTTTCCACGTTAAAAGGGTTGATTGATAGAATATTTTGAACATTTCCACTTCTAAATATGGCATTATTTAGACGCACTCCATCCACTGTTATTAGGAGTCTATTTGTAGAAAACCCACGAATCATAGGGCTTCCCCCGCCCAATTGACTTTTTTGAACAAAAACGCGTCCACTATTACTTAACAAATCTGCACTTGTTTGTGGGTTAGAAAATTGAATCTCTTTGGAGTTAATACTAATAATTTTTTGAGGGACTTCTTTTTTGTTTTGTTTGAATTTGGATGCTGAAATGACGACTTCATTTAGGCTTGTTGCTTTTGGTGCAAGAAAAACAGTGTCCTGGATCGATGATTTTAGGACTGATGTTTTATGATAAGATAGGTGTTGAAAATAAATTTTCTCAAAATCTTGAAACTTCTCAATATGAACCTGTCCATCAAGATCTGTGACGTTCATTTTGGTTTTGACCTGATTAAATAGTGCAGTCCCAGGCAGGGGTTCGTGCGTTTTTTCATCGACAACAACAATTTGTTGCGCAGAAATTGTCAAAGCGAAAAGACCAAAAAAACAATAAGCAAAATGATTCATTTTAGCTATAAACCTGATTTAAAACTGTTAATGATTTAGGATGTTTAAACGCGTGTAAATGTAATTTAAAATAGCTTAAAATCATATTGAGTAATTCGTACTTTTCTGAAGCGTTTAACGCATGCGTTTTTGTGGTATCAAATTTTGTGCCCAAAAATGGTTTTAATAATTTTAATTTTTCGCCATTCACACAGTACTTCCCAGGATTGAATTGAAATTTGCCGTCTTGTAAATTAAAATAAGGGAGGTCATTATGAGCTGTATCTGGGTTGATCCCTAAAAACTTTGTCAATCCCATTAAAAACTGATGATGAAACGTGCCTGTATTTTCACTGGCATCAAACCATAACAGAGTGGTCTCAATATATTCAAAAAGAGAGCTATTCGCTTCTTCTTCGTTTAAAATCATGGATAGGATTTCGGCTAAAAACAATAAAACGGTCGACTTAAAAATATTCGTGTGTAATGACTCATAAGGTTTGTGTAGGCGAACTTCTTTGAAGTATTGTAGTCCACGTGTTTCCTTATGATCTGCTTCTATTTGTAGCAATGACAGTAATTGAAAATAAGCGGGCTTTAATTTTCCTTTTTTAGATTTAGACCCATTTTTAATTAAATAACTTTTCACTCCAAAAGACGCGGTGTAGCATTTAACTATAAGATCGTTGTCGTTATATTTAATTTTGGAGATGACAATTGCTTTCGTTGATACAACCATTACCGAATGATCATTATTTTTGAAACTTTCGTTTCAAGAGTGTCAAAATCTGAAAGATGCACAACATAGACTCCAGAAGCCACCGTGTTATTTGCTAAATTTTTACCATTCCAATAAGCAGTTCCGCCGTCGAGCTCAAGGTTGTTACCATTGTAGCGTAAATTAACATTTGATTGTGCTTCGGCGACTAAATTCCCTTCAATATCAGTTATTTTAATATTAACATTTTCACTAATATTTTTGATTTTTATTTTATCCTCTGCCATATTAAATCCTGGTCTCACTGGATTAGGATATACATAAACTTCTTCGAGTGATTCGCTCGTACTGGATCCGCCTGTTTTAAAGGCGACTAATCCGCGATCCGTCCCAAAATATATAATCCCATTTTCGGAATCTAAAGCCATATCATTCACTCCATTTGAAGGAAGTGGCGAATTGTCTTTAGTGAAATGGTGAATGGTGTTTTGACCATCTGATGACACGTAAAAAACACCTGCATCTGCTGTAGAAATCCATTTATTGTTAGACCCGTCAACGATAATGTCTGATATAAATTGTTGCGACAATAACTCTTGTGCAATGCCATCTTCAAGAATAATAATAGGTTCGGTTCTCACAATATCTTCTGTGAAAAAATTTGAGGTATTGTATAGGACTCTTAAACCTTTGTAAGTTCCAATCCAGAGGACGTTGTTTTTGTCTAACGCTAGCGCTTTGACTGCGGATGAAGGAAGGTTAGCAATGTCTTTGTCGTAGATGTTTTTTAACAGCATCCCCGTTTCATTAAAACCAATCAAACCAGAGCTGTAACCTCCAATCCATTTCGTTCCGTCAGATCCGATGACAATTTCACTGAATCCAAGTTCATCTGTTGATGGGTCTGGAATTATGGATGTGAAATCATAGGAAGTCCATTGGTTATTACTTGGGTTTAACTTTTTGAGAGGCATTTTAACTTTCGAATTTAGAACCCATAAATTAGATTGATCGTCAAATGCCGTTCCAGAAATTCGAACAGAAATATAATTCGGATCAGGTTCATATATTAGAGTCTCTAAACCACTATTAGACGGATCAAAAAGAGTCATGGAGTCCTCAAATTTAAGGCTTAATAAACCACTATGAAATGAGCTTATAAATATCTGGTCTGGGTCTAAGGGGTTTATAGCGATTTTATTTAAATCATTAACAGTAGATTGGGTCATGTTTTGAATACTATCATACACGATATTATTCCACTCCGAATTATGAAGTTGGCTAATCCCTCTTTTATTTAGACGTGGACTGTAGAAAATTGAGTGTCCTCCAAAAGTAGCCCATAAATTATCATAGCCATATTCTAAAGAAAATACACTATTTCTAAGTGGCCCAGAGGGATGAATTTCCTCATAGCCTATGAAAGACCTCGTGTCTGATTTTAAAACCCCAAACTCAGTTGTTCCGATATAGAGCGCATCGTTTAAGAGTAATGCGCTAGTAAAGCGAGTCTCAAAATCTTCATTAAGAGAAAACGTATTGATTAAGTTGATCGTGGCGTCATAGTGATAAATAGTGGCTGGAGTTGATACCAAAATAGAGTCGTCGAATAGCTTCAACTCTGCAACCGACTGCGGAAAAGTACTCTTAGCCTGTAGCGTAGACCCTTCGATTTTATATAATACGTTATTCGATTTAATCGTGTATAAACTAGAGGTATTCGCTCCAATAAATTTAAAATCTCCTAAAGAAACTGAAGTCCAAAATTTGAAATCTATTAAATTTGTATTGGATAAACTCGCTTTTTTTAACCCCGTATTAGAACCACAAGCTGCAAATATTTCATTGTTGAAAACTGTAGTTTGATTGACGCTTACCTGACTTCCATTTGCCCCGATAAAGTACGTATCTCCAAACTCTAAATTTTCTAGATTATAAACTGAAATCCCGTAGTCTGTTGCGATATAAACAAGAGAATCAAGCTCATTAAAGTGGTTGATTTTTTTTTGAGACGATGGTATGGTAGTTTTATTGATAACATCAATTACTTTTAAAACTTGGCTTTCTGTTTCTTTAAAAACCTCGATTAAACCATTTTGATAGCCAATTAATAATAATTGATAATTAGTACTATAGTGTATTGTTGATATTAACTCTCCTGAAAGGCCATTAAGTGTGGTAATCGTTTCCAGTTGCTTGTTAAGAGGGTCATAGGAAAAAATTGAATTATCGGAAGCTGCATAAAATTTAGTCTCCCCACGAACAACTTCCTTTATATTCAAATATGAAAAATGTCCAATCCATGAAGCATCCTCGTTTTGACCCCAAGAAAATGTGGAGAACGCAAAAATGATGATAACGACATAAAAGGATGTTTTCACGATTTTATATTTAGGTTCAAATATATTTATAACAAACGAGAAATTGTCGCATTATTATATATAAACAAAAAAAGCTTTCAAATGAATGAAAGCTTTTTAAGCGTAGGTTTGGTAGTTATTACACCACGCCTTGGGCTAGCATTGCATCGGCTACTTTTACAAAGCCTGCAATATTGGCGCCTTTAACATAATCAATATAACCTGTTTTTTCATCTTTTCCATATTCGATACATGCATCGTGGATATTAGACATAATATCTTTGAGCTTTTCATCGACTTCTGCCCTTGACCAATTGTAACGTAAAGAGTTTTGCGTCATTTCTAATCCTGAGGTTGCAACCCCGCCAGCATTGGATGCTTTTCCTGGTGCAAATAAAATATGAGCTTCGTGAAATTTTGTAATCGCTTCTTTTGTTGAGGGCATATTGGCGCCTTCGCTCACACAGATACAGCCATTCTTTAGTAATAACTCTGCATCTGCTCCATGAAGTTCATTTTGAGTGGCGCACGGCAATGCGACATCACATTTAACCTCCCAAGGAGTTTTATTGGCTACAAATTTCGCATTTGGGTAGACCTTAGTATATTCGTTTATTCGGCCTCTTTTGATGTTTTTAAGTTCCATTACAAAAGCCAATTTATCAGTATCGATCCCATCATGATCTACGATATAACCAGATGAATCTGATAAAGTAATTACTTTACCTCCGAGTTGAATCGTTTTTTCGGCAGCGTATTGTGCGACATTTCCAGAGCCTGATATGACCACCGTTTTACCTTTAAAACTATCGCCTTTTGTTTGCAACATTTTTTCAGCAAAATACACGTTTCCATAGCCTGTAGCTTCTGGACGAATCAGTGACCCCCCCCAAGTCATTCCTTTTCCTGTAAGAACGCCCGTAAATTCGTTTTTAAGTTTTTTATACATTCCAAATAGAAATCCTATTTCGCGACCTCCAACGCCAATATCACCCGCAGGAATATCGGTGTTTGGGCCAATATGACGAAATAACTCACTCATAAATGCATGACAAAATCGCATAATTTCATTATCACTTTTTCCTTTTGGGTTAAAGTCACTTCCTCCTTTTCCGCCTCCCATTGGAAGGGTTGTTAAGCTGTTTTTGAAAACTTGTTCAAATGCTAAAAATTTCAAAATACTCATTGTGACCGTTGGATGAAATCGAAGGCCCCCTTTATAGGGTCCAATCGCTGAATTCATTTGAATACGATACCCACGATTCACTTGTATTTCGCCATGATCATCAACCCAATTGACTCGAAATGAAATCGTACGTTCGGGCTCAACCATCCTTAATAGAATATTTTTTCCATGATAAATATCATGTTTAACAATGTAAGGGATCACGGTCTCTGCAACTTCTTCTACGGCTTGAATGAACTCAGCTTCATGTCCGTTTCTTTCCTTTACTAGATCTAAAAATCCTTTTATTTTTTCTTCCATATCAAATTACTTGGGGTGTTAAAATTTAAATATTATAGACTACAAATATATAATATCTTTAAAAATAATACCCTATTTTTTAGTATATGATAATTATAGGTCTATAATTAAGATATAAATTCTTAATTTGATATTTTAATGGGAATTATTTAATGAAATATATAATTTGTTGCATAAAACACTAGTTTAAGGCCTGTTTTAGATCCTCAATCAGGTCCTCAGCGTCCTCAATTCCAACACTCAAGCGAATTAATGAATCCACGACACCAATTTTTTCACGTGCTTCTTTCGGAATACTGGCATGGGTCATACTTGCGGGATGACCTGCTAAAGATTCTACGCCGCCAAGAGATTCTGCTAATGTGAAGATTTTCAGATTTTCAACCATTCTTATGGCCTCTTGATAATTATTATCTTTAGTTGTAAATGAAAGCATGCCGCCAAAGTCGTCCATTTGAGCTTTCGCAATGGCATGATTTGGGTGCGACTCGAGTCCTGGCCAATAAACAGTTTCTATTTTTGGGTGTGTGGACAAAAACAAGGCGGCTGCACACCCGTTTTCACAATGACGTTGCATGCGAATGTGGAGTGTTTTAATCCCTCTTAGAACTAAAAAACTATCATGAGGCCCACAAATAGCTCCACTCGCATTTTGAATAAAATACAATTGATCCGCTAAGGTTTTGTCGTTAACCACCAAAGCGCCCATGACCACATCGCTATGACCGCCCAAATATTTTGTTGCGGAATGCATGACAATATCTGCCCCTAAATCCAAAGGGCGTTGCAGGAAAGGAGTTGCAAATGTATTGTCAACAGCCAACAAAATATGGTGTTGCTTTGCAATGCGTGACACTCTTTTTATGTCAATGATGTTGAGCATCGGATTGGTAGGCGTTTCTACCCAAATTAACTTGGTGTTTGAATTGATTATGGATTCGATATTATGAGCGTTATCCATACCAACAAAATGAAATTTGATTTGAAATTTTTCAAAAATCTGAGTAAAGAGACGATACGTTCCGCCATATAAATCGTTTGTTGAAATAACTTCATCTCCAGGTTTTAAAAGCTTCAACACGGCATCAATAGCGGCTAGCCCCGATCCGAAAGCGAGTCCAAATTGCCCATTTTCAATACTGGCAAACGACTTTTCTAACGCATGTCTCGTGGGGTTGTGAGAGCGCGAATATTCATAGCCTTGATGCCCTCCAGGAGTCGTTTGGGCATAGGTTGTGGTTTGATAAACCGGAGGCATCACAGCGCCATAGGCCTTGTCAGGAGATTGTCCGCCGTGGATTGTTTTCGTATTAAATTTCATGATATTATTCTTAAAGACTGTTTTTCATTGCTAAGATATACCCTAGGTGTATACCTTCGTGAAACGCATTAAAATTGAGGGCTTCTTCTACACTTGTAAGCGTGACATTTAAAGAGGTTGTATAGGAGGTGTAGTTTTTGAAAGCGCCTTTTTCATAGTCTAATTTAGTGTTTTCAATTGTAGAAATCATAAGTGATTTTATCAATGCGAACTCTTCTTCCGAAGCATCGTGTTCAGTTTGAGTTCCTTTTCGGTAGGTTTTCACTAAAGCGTCGTCGACTAACAATGGTATATTAGATAACCCATAGACCAACAATTGCTGCGTTACAACGATGTGGGCCAAATTCCAAAAAATAGAATTTCGGTAACCTTTAGGAACGGTATTAAGCTGATCTAAAGAGAAATTTTTAATAATTTTTAATAAAAGTGTTCTGTTTTGTAAGGTTACTTCGTGATTGAAATCCATATTATGTGTCTATAAATTAGTTCTTTGTAAAGAAATGATTTTCTTTGTAAAAATAAGAAAAGAATCGCATGAAAAAATTCTATTTTTTGAGTACCTGCAATACCTGTCAACGAATTTTAGATCACTTAGATTTAGGGCTAGATTTTGAATTACAAGACATTAAAAAAACACCCTTAACTTCAAATCAGCTAGAACAGCTAAAAGAACTCTCTGGGAGTTATGAAGGCCTCTTTAGTAAACGCGCAAAGTTGTACAAAGAATTAGGGTTAAAAGAGAAATCTCTTGACGAAAACGACTATAAAAATTATCTTCTCGAACATTATACATTTCTAAAACGGCCTGTTCTTGTTTTAAATAAGCAACTCTTTATTGGCAATAGTCCAAAAGTAATTAATTCCGCTAAAACAGCGATTTTGAATGAAAAATAATAGATTTGCGCTCTTTGCCCTTTTATTAGTACAACTATTCTACGGAGTGACCTTTACCTTTGCTAATGACGTAATTGATGGTGGGTATATGCAGCCTTTTGGATTTATACTATTTAGAGTCAGCTTGGCAGCAGTCCTTTTTTGGCTGTTTAGCATGTGGACCCCTAGCGAAAAAATAGATCGAGAAGATTATCCCAAACTTATGCTCGCAGCCCTTTTTGGAGTGGCTCTTAACATGCTTGCTTTTTTTAAAGGGCTTCAGTTCACCACCCCCATAAATGGGTCTGTAATTATGGTGACCACCCCCATAATTGTATTAATGCTTTCCGCTCTCATTTTTGGAGAAAAGATTACAAAGGTTAAAGTATTAGGGATTTTGGCAGGGCTTTCTGGTGCCCTAATTCTAAGTATCTACAATCGCTCTATGAGTTCAGGAGACAATGTCTTGTTGGGTAATTTTTTAATACTCGTAAATGCAGCTTCCTACAGTTATTATTTGATTTTGGTGAAAAAACTAACCAATAAATACCACCCTTATACCTTTATTAAATGGTTGTTTTTATTTGGAACCATCTTTGTGCTTCCGTTTGGATACAATGAACTCGTAGCAGTCAATTGGAGTAGTTTCACTCCTTATATTTGGTTTTCATCTTTGTTTGTTGTGGTGTGTGCTACATTTGCAACCTATTTATTGAATCCAATCGCATTGCGAAGCCTAAGTGCCACAACCGTTAGCACCTTTGTATATATTCAACCTATTATTGCTGGCATTTTTGCAATTATGATGGGAAGCGACACCTTAAGTAGCGTTAAAATTCTTGCAGCGGCATTAATATTTTTAGGTGTATATTTGGTATCCAAGAATCCCCCTCAACACGCGCCAAAATGAGTTCTTTTATAACCACTTTATATCCCTCCGTTGATCTTATTGACACTAGTGTTTTTGAAGAAATTAATGCTAAAAAAAACGTCTATTTTTCAAAGCAATTCTTAAAAGCTTTCGAAGTTTCGAACCCTCAAATTGAATTTAAATACATCACAGTGCTTGATGCCAATCAAAACACAATAGCGCTTGCTTTGGTTCAGATCATTGGGCTTAGTGTAGAAGGCATGTTGAAAAACATAAAAGTAGCACCTTTGGTTCGGAAATTTTTAAGCTTATTTTTTTGTAACGAACACATAAAAATTATGTTTTGTGGCAATGTATTTTTGAGTGGCGAACACGGTATTGCCATATCCAAAAGCGTTTCTCAAGATGTGGTCATGACAGAAATTGCAACAGCTTTAGATGCTGTCGCCGCAAACTCTAATCCATTACATGCCATTTTTATTAAAGACTTTAAGTTTGAATCACTCAAAAATACCCGCCAGTTTTTAAATTTTGGATACAGTGAGATCAAAGTAGAGCCCAATATGATCATTCAACTAAAACCAGAATGGAAAACTTTTGAGGATTATAAAAACGTCTTAAAATCAAAATATCGAGTCAAAGCAAACAAGGCTGATACTAAAAGTAACTCTTTAGAGACTCGCTTGTTTAATGCACAGGATTTAGTAACTTATAAAGATGAATTACAAGCCTTATATCAAAACACTATTACTAATGCGAGTTTTAATGCGCAAGTTTTAAACCTAAATACTTACATTCATCTAGGATCGACCTTGAAAGAAGATTTTATAGTAAAAGCCTATTTTTTAAACGATAAACTCGTTGGGTTTTTGACGGCGCTTGTGAATAAAAATCATCTTGATGCACATTTCATTGGATTGGATTATGCCTTGAATAAGTCCCATGCCATTTATACCCGTATTTTAAATGATTATGTAAGACTCGGCATCGAAAAGCGAGTGTCTTCTATCAATTTGGGTCGCACAGCTTCCGAAATAAAAACCACGATAGGCGCCAAACCTTTGGAACTAAGTTGTTATATAAAACACAAAAATCCCTTCACAAATTCTTTAATAACGCCCTTTTTAAGACGCATAAAAATCAAGGACTTTAAACAGCATTCGCCTTTTAAATAACAAAAAAGGCCGAGGCCTTTTTTGTTATAATTTTTTAATTTAAGCGGGCCATCCATTTAGAATTCCACCCATAAGTGCCAAGGAGAGAACCCAATAAAATACATTAATGAAAATGTATTTGCCCGATTTCATTTCAAATAAACTATTGGTTGCCATTGTAGGAAGTACCACAAAAATGGCTAAGAAGGCGCCGTGAACAAAGCAGTGTTTAAAGGTCATAAAAGCCTCTGTACCATGACGCATCTCATCAGGCCCGCCGACCAAAACATTGATGTACAAATAAAAAGACAAAACAACCGACAAGATCAAAGCAATAACATAAACTTTAAATGGGGAGATCGTCTTAATTTTAGTTTCGGTAATTCCGGTGGCATGCATCCAAGCAGATCCAAATACTTTTGGGTGATACCAAATAGCGCCAATAATTAAAGGGACTAGTGCTGACACAATAATGGCCAACCAATTCATTGAAAAATTTTCCATAATATAATAAGGGTTTTAGGTTAAGTTGTCACAATATACAATTTTTTTTGGGAGTGCTCTGTAAGTTGCGTTAAAGGATGAACTTCTACTTGGGTATACTTATTGGTTTTCAGTATCTTTGGAAAAAGTTTTTAATTCCAACGAATGATACATTCCATGACGGGCTATGGTAAGTCTGTATTACAATTACCAAACAAAACCATTTCAATTGAATTGAAATCACTCAACAGTAAGTCTTTAGATCTCAACATGCGCATGCCTTCTATGTACAGAGCTAAGGAGCTAGGAATCAGAAAGCTGATTGCTTCAAAACTACATAGAGGTAAAGTGGACTTTTCGTTGTTTTTTGAAATCACGGGAGAAGAAACGTTTACAAACATCAACCCAACCGTTGTGAAAAAATACATGAAACAATTAGAAGGTCTCGCCGATGGAGATGCTATGGAGCTTCTAAAAATGGCGGTGAAAATGCCCGATGCGATCAGTACCGAACGCGATGATATTAACGAAAACGAATGGACTTCCATTCAAAATGAAATTCATACAGCCCTGGAAAAAATTGAGTTATATCGCTTGGAAGAAGGAAAAGTTTTAGAAGCCGATTTTTTAAGCCGTATCGCAACCATCTCAAATTTATTGGAGCAAGTGCTTGAAATAGACCCGGAGCGGATCACCAATGTGCGAGAACGCTTGCATAAAGGGGTGGCTGATTTGAAAGAAAAATATGACGAAAACCGCTTTGAGCAAGAGTTGGTTTATTACATTGAGAAATTTGATATTACAGAAGAAAAAGTCCGACTTCAAAACCATTTAGAATACTTTATAAAAACCTTAAACTCTGCCGATTCAAACGGCAAAAAATTAGGGTTTATTTCTCAGGAAATTGGCCGTGAGATTAACACCATTGGATCCAAAGCAAATTTTGCACCCATGCAAAAATTGGTGGTTCAAATGAAAGATGAATTAGAAAAAATTAAAGAACAATTACTCAATGTCCTCTAAGATAAAACAAGGAAAATTGATTGTGTTTTCGGCACCATCAGGATCAGGAAAAACAACGATTGTAAGACATCTATTAACGAAACAAGAACTGAATTTAGAGTTTTCTGTTTCTGCGACATCCCGTCAAAAAAGAGGGATTGAAGTCGATGCAAAAGACTATTATTTTTTATCCATTGACGCCTTTAAACAACATATTAAATCCGATGATTTTTTGGAATGGGAAGAAGTTTACCGAGATAATTTTTACGGTACACTCAAATCGGAAGTAGAGCGAATTTGGGCCCTTGGAAAACATGTTATTTTTGATATTGATGTTTCGGGCGGATTGCGAATTAAGCGTAAATTTCCAGAAGAAACTTTGGCGATTTTTGTAAAACCTCCAAGCATCGATGAATTAAAAATTCGTCTCAAAAAAAGGCAAACAGAAACCCAAGATAAAATTAATATGCGCGTTGCGAAAGCCTCCGCAGAACTGGCGACTGCACCTCTTTTTGATTGTATTATTGAAAATGATGTTTTAGAGACGGCTCAGAAAGAGGCGTATAAAAAAGTAGCTGAATTTATTAACTAAGATGCAATGAACATTGGACTCTATTTTGGAACCTTCAACCCCATGCATGTGGGGCATTTGGTCATTGCAAATCATTTGGCGGAACATTCGGACTTGGACCAAGTTTGGATCGTAGTCACCCCCCAAAGTCCACATAAAAAAAAGCAAAGTTTATTAGATGATCGTCAGCGATTAGAGATGGTATATCGGGCGACAAAAGAGTATCCAAAGCTTGTCCCTAGTACTATTGAATTTGATTTACCTCAACCCAATTATACGGTGCGTACATTGGCGTATTTAGAAGAAAAACACCCCGAACATTCCTTTGCCCTTATTATGGGTGAAGACAATTTGAACTCGTTGCCAAAATGGAAAAATGCCGAAGTGATTATCAAACGCTACCCCATTTATGTGTATCCTAGAAAATCAACTGAGGCCAAAAAAACAGCACTCTTAGCTAACGAAGCTAAAATAATTAAAATAGACGCTCCCATAATGGAACTATCCTCAACCTTTATTCGTCAGCAGATAAAAGCGGGTCAAAACATTCGACCGATGCTTCCTGAGGCCGTTTGGGACTATTTAGATGAAATGAATTTTTATAAATAACACATGGTTAAAATTGGTTCCATAGAACTCCCTGAATTCCCCTTACTTCTTGCTCCCATGGAAGACGTAAGCGACCCGCCCTTTCGCGCTTTATGTAAAGAGCAAGGTGCCGATGTGGTCTATACCGAATTTATTTCGAGCGAAGGCCTGATTCGTGATGCGGTGAAAAGCACCATGAAATTAGACATCTATGAAAAAGAACGTCCGGTAGGCATTCAAATTTTTGGTGCTAATTTGGACAGTATGTTGCAAGCCATTGATATTGTCGAAAAATCCAATCCGGATATTATAGACATTAACTTTGGATGTCCGGTTAAGAAAGTGGTGAGTAAAGGGGCTGGTGCCGGGATTTTAAAAGATGTGTGTTTAATGGAAAAACTCACTGCCGAAATGGTAAAACGTACCAATTTACCCGTGACCGTCAAAACACGATTGGGTTGGGATCATGATTCCATTCATATTGTGGAAGTGGCTGAAAGACTACAAGATGTAGGCTGTGCAGCTATTTCTATTCATGGACGAACGCGTGCCCAAATGTATAAAGGTGCTGCCGACTGGGGGCCAATTGCAGAGGTTAAAAACAATCCACGTATGCACATTCCTGTTTTTGGAAATGGTGATGTCAATACGCCAGAACGTGCCATTGAAATGCGTGATCAATATGGGTTGGACGGCGCAATGATTGGCCGTGCGACGATTGGTAATCCTTGGTTTTTTAAGCAAGTCAAGCACTTTATGCAAACCGGGCAACACTTGAGCCCTATTAGCATGCTAGAACGGGTGGGGGCTGCACGCCGTCATTTGCAAATGGCAATTGATTGGAAAGGTGAAGTGTTGGGCGTATTAGAAACGCGACGTCATTATACCAACTATTTTAAAGGCATTCCAGACTTTAAACCGTTTAGAACTAAAATGGTAACCAGTGATCATAGTGCCGATGTTTTTGCGGCTTTTGATGAAGTGGAAGCCGTCTTTGGTGACTACCAATTTGTTTAAGCGTTGAAGGACGCTTTAGCAATGCGTTGCGACGCAATGCGAGAGGCAAGGACGCCCAATACCAATATAGTAACCAGAACAATTCCAACATTAATCAATTCTAAATCCACAGGATATGGAAGCGATGGCGTAATCATGACAAGCGAATAGTGTAGTTGTAACCAAATAGTGATCATCCCAATAACAATGCCTATACTGCCTCCTATAATAGTCATTAAAATTCCTTGGTAATAGAAAATTTTCCGTAACTCTTTAACGGTGGCTCCGAAGTTATAAAGTGTTTTCAAATTCTTTTTCTTGTCTAAAATCATCATAATGATCGATCCAATAATATTAAACAAGGCGATGATCAAAATCAGGGTGAAAATCAAATAAACCGCCACGTGTTCGGTGTTCAACATCTTATATAAAGCGTCGTTTAGCTGGACCCGATTCTTGATGGTTACTTGGTTTTCAAAAATAGTTTGAAGAGCCGTTCTTGCGGCATCTTCTTCGACCGAGGGTTTTAGATAAATATCTATTGCACTCAACGTTTGGGCATCATAATTTAATAAATATTTAGCGTTTTCAAGCGATGTAAATACTTGCGAATTATCGAGGGTTTCATTAATTTGAAAGATGCCTGCATTGGCCACTTTCATGCTTGTAAAGGCACTCTTAACCGATGAAATCTGTCCTGCACCTGGTTTGGGCGCATAGAGTTTAATGACTTTTGCCACATCAAAAATTCCAAAGCCTAATTCGTTGGTCACCCCCCACCCCGCCACAATTTGAGGCGTGTTTGGTTCAAACCACTGTCCATAGACTAAAATGGAATCGATGGTCGCATTTGGATAGTTTTCATCCACGCCTTTCAGGGTCACAGCCAAATGTTTGTTTTCGCAACTCATTAGCATCCGCTCTTCCACGACTTCTGTGTAGGATGCGATGCTGTTTAACGATCGTAAAGCTTTTTTATGAGCCGGCGTAAATTGAATGGTTTTAGAGGTTTTAGGGACTATTTTCAGATCTGGATCGGAAAAAGAAGTGAACTCTAAACTAAAATTTTTAAGTCCTGAAAATCCTGAAAGCACAATAAAAAGGGCCGCAGTTCCAATAATAATCCCAAAGCCAGCAATGAGGGTAATAAAGTTGATGGCGTTGTTATTGCTTTTAGAAAACAAATAACGTTTGGCGATATATAGGGGGAATTTCAATTAGGCCTTTTTTCGTTTCTCTAACAATTCTGGATTCTCAATCGGGTTTTCGGTGCGTTTCAGTGATTTATCAATTTGATCGATGTACTCCAAAGAATCATCAATATAAAAAATCAATTGTGGCATGCGACGTAATTGGTGCTTGGTCCGTTGCGACAACTCGTGTTTGATAAGCGGCGCATTGGATCGAATTCCTTCCAAAAGCTCGGTGCCTTTATCGATCGGAAAAATACTCAAATACACTTTGGCGATCGAAAGATCGACGGTCACATTGACCTTTGTCACTGAAATTAGAATGCCTTTCATCCCGCCTTGGGTGGCTGCGCCTTGTAATACCTCA
The DNA here is from genome assembly GCA_029252265.1 of Flavobacteriaceae bacterium. Lineage (GTDB taxonomy): Bacteria > Bacteroidota > Bacteroidia > Flavobacteriales > Flavobacteriaceae > Hel1-33-131. Next base: position 31,237 of record JAQXBT010000039.1, read on the forward strand.
ACGAGATCACGCTGTAAAACGGAGGCTATTTTTTTTTGTCTTTGACTTTCCATGGGGTAAAAATAATATATTTCTGGGTGAATTGTTTAAAAGCTAGTCCTTTTCGGTTAAA
>JAQXBT010000040.1 GCA_029252265.1 Flavobacteriaceae bacterium
GTGAGATGTGTTTATCTGTTGGGTTTATTCTTTTCATAATTTGTTTTCCTTGTGTATAAATACGAGGTTTATACTCTTTCTTTTAATTCTTTATGGTATTCTTCAAATCTTCTTTCCCATTCTTTCTCATTAGAGTAGAGGTAACCTTCACTTAATAAATTTGGATTGAATTCTCTTCTCTTGGAGTGGAGGTAGTTTCCATCTGAATCGAACACCCATCTTGAACTTCTATCGTAGTAATTATCACTCATAACCTTTATTTTACGTATTCTTTAATCTCTTCTAAAAGATCATCACAAACCTTAGAGGTGTTTTTATAATCTTCTCTCATTTTATCAATTCTTTCAGTATCTGAATTATCTTCAATTAACATATCCTTCTTCTGATAGATTTCACCTAAGTAGTGAACATGATTAGTTAATACTTTTAGTTTCTTTTCAAATTCTTCTTTTCTTGTTTTCATAACCTTTATTTTATATAATATTTAGTTCTTTTTCTTCCTTAGTGGATACACCTCACCCTAAGGTGAGGATGATAAAGTTTCTTCCATGAGTTGGAGGAACACCATTGAACGAACTTCCACTTAGAGTTCGTACCACCCCACTCGTTTTATGTATCTCAACATATGGTGAATATGATACCCTGGATTTTAGTTTTATAAGAGGTTAAGAGATTACACGGTGAGGTACAACAACTCCTCTCAAACTTTATAAAACCTCGAAGAAGATGTTAAGAACCAGTATATCTGAGAACTTAATGTTTACCTAACCTACGATTAGTAAATCCAACCTCCACTTATATAAATAGAAGGTTTTTGTTGAAACGTAAAAAAAAGTGTTGTTTTTGGTAAATATTTTTATTGATCAGATCTTCAATTAGATCAAATTTCCTCGATTATAGGATTTGAAACCTCAACGATATCTTCTCTATTGATTCGTTCCTCTCTAATGTTTCCTTTCTTATAAATGGAATGAACATAGTTGTTCTTAAAGGTACTCCCTCGGGGTGTTTTTAACCCCTCCTCGTTGAAGATTTGAGATATTTTTCTGTACCCAATAGGGGTAAGAAAACACTCTTTATATTCACAAATTCTGTTGAATAAATACTGTTGGTATTCACTATAATTTGACTCCCAAAGGTTAGTGGTAATAATTGATAATGAGAACTTTACCGCCCATTTATAGGGGTAAGGTTTATCAACCCATAAACCTACTCTACTGTGATGGATTATTCTTATTAGTCGGTTATCCTTACCCCTTCCAACAATTGATTTGTTTTTACTTCTAAAAATTATTATGTATACTGTGAATTAATCAAAAAATAAAGTAGACGATGTATTATAAAATTGTTGGTTTTTATGTTAATCTGTGTTACTCGATTTTGGATACGATATAATTTTGTAAATTTACGTTATGATAAAAAAAGAATTTGAAAATTTTAAAGATCACAAATCAGTTAAACCTTGGAGTATAGATCTTTTTAATAAAGAGAACTGGTTAAATGGAACATGGAGAACTTTTAGTAGGAACTTTTTTTATAGTGACCCCATTGACTCTGAAAAAACTATCAGAGGATTAAGACTCATACATAAATCAAAAGGTGAAAAAAGGTCAGAATATGAAGAAAAGAGTCAAAAAGTAAAAAACAATGTTTTTAATAAAATTAAAAATGGATTTCCCGTGGATATTATTGAAGTAGATGATTGGTACAAACAGATAATTACTTCTAATCACGGTTTATCAGATAATACACCCCCATTTGACTATATGTCAATTGGTCACAGACAAAAAATGGTTAATATCCTTATAAAATACTTTCTAACTTATTTCCACACAACAAAAGATACTGATATAGAATTTTGTAAAAGATTTAACAGAAATATTTCACATATCCATATTCCAATAGATAATATAGTTTTAAAAAGTATATATAAAAATGATATATACAGAAATGAGTTTCAAAATAGAATTACAAAAAAAGAGGACCAATATTATTTGGATTCAAAACCATGGTCGAGAATAACTGATTATGAAAGTTATTCTAATTTTCAAAATACCATACGAAATTTGTCTAAAAGTGAGGGAATGTCTCCAATAGAATTTGAAATGAAGAAACTTTGGAGTTAAACTATGTGTTATAATTTTGTATATTAGGGTTATAAAAAATTGAAATATGGAAATAACAGATGTGGTATCGAAGTGTTTAAATCACTTAGAGGTAAAATATGATGTACCTTGGTGGGATATAAAAAAATGGAAATCTGATGAATCATATGAATTTGTAACCAAATTAATTGAAAATCACCCAGAGGATAAAGTGTTAAAAGATTTACAAAGTAGTCTTGATTCTATTTCACAAGATGATTATGTTACATCAGTAGAAAAATATTCTGAATTATGATTCAATTTTGATGGTAATGATCACTCTAAAATTTCAATTACTTAGTTTGAATTTATTTTAGAGGGGGTTTTTAAGTTGTTGAAAAATTAAAATTGTATTTTTTGATATATTATCCCCAATATTTATCACCAGGGTGTTCGTCAAGTAGTTCAACACCATTCTTATTTGACTTTATTATTTCTTCTAATTCTTGAATCATTTCTTTCTTCGAACCATCGTTTGATTCACAATCAATTTCAAAAACATAATCACCACTTTCGATTGTAATATAATTTCTATTTATATCCTCTTTGATAATTAGATAGTTTGGGGTTTTGTAACCCAAGTCTTCTAAGGAATAGGGTTTTACAATGATATCATGATACTTGTTTAAAAATTTATTTTGTTGATGATCTTCATCACCTTCAATAATAGAAATGTTTTGTTTAAATTCTAATCCTGAATGTTGAAACATAGTTGATAGTTGAAGAAAAGGTTCAAATTCGTCATCATACTCCTTTGAAGTGTTCCTTTGTTCTAGGGATAAAAAAATTGAAAAATTATGTTTGTCGTTTTTTAACCCTATTGACCAAATTTGAAAAAATCCATCAAAATAATCTCCTTCAAGTGTTACTTCCATTTTTTATTTTTGAAGTCAAACATAATGAAATCTAAGAAGAATAACTAGAAATTATAACACACTTTAATTTCTCTACTATTCAACTTTCTCCATCAGACCAACACTAATAACCTTGGGAGGAGTTATTTTCTTTAGTCTATCCTCTAGTTTCATCATCTTAGATTCTAAACCCCCATACTTGTTGAGAAGTAAACTTATCTGTCCTCTGAGGAGTAAAGTCAGAGTGATTCAACATATCACTAATTTCTTTGTAGATGTAACCTTGTTCTCTCTTCTCTTTGATGAACTCGTATTTATCCTTTTGGGATTGGGAAAGAGGTATCACCCATAACTTGGGAGAAGTAATTTCAACAACAACATTTAGGTAGTGATTTGGAGTTAAGAAATACCCCCTATCATAACTACTCCACAACGGTGGAATGATTTATATATGAAGTCTTTTGATTGAGAAACAAGAAACATCTAACCCAGTTTAGATTATATTTCTTACTCAAATGAAAAAGGGTGGTAAAATGAATTCAATCCAGAACCTCTATCAAAGGTTGGGATACCTCCACGATATCTTCACGATTGATTCGTTCTTCTCTTATCTTTCCTTTCTTGTAAATGGAATGAACATGGTTGTTCTTAAAGGTACTCCCACGAGGAGTTTTTAACCCCTCCTCGTTGAAGATTTGAGATATCTTTCTGTACCCAATAGGGGTAAGAAAACACTCTTTATATTTACAAATTCTGTTGAATAAATACTGTTGATAATCACTATAATTTGATTCCCAAAGTTTAGTGGTAGTAATTGATACTGAGAATCTTATGTTGATTTTAGAGGGGTAAGGATAACCGTTTGTTTCTTTTACTCCACCGTTACGGATTTAGCAAGATTTCGAGGTTGATCGACATTTCTGCCTAACATTACAGCGATGTGATAGGATAATAATTGTAGTGGAATTGTGGTCAGAAGCGGCGAAAGTAACTCTAAAGTTTCAGGCACTTCAATCACATGATCTGCAAGGTCTCTAACTTGTTCATCGCCTTTAGTTACCACAGCGATGATTTTTCCTTTTCTCGATTTAATTTCTTGAATGTTGCTCACCACTTTTTCATAATGTCCATATTTTGTCGCAATGACCGCAATTGGCATATTTTCGTCTATAAGTGCAATGGGTCCGTGCTTCATTTCTGCGGCAGGATAGCCTTCGGCATGGATGTATGAGATTTCTTTAAGTTTCAAAGCGCCTTCTAGTGCTACTGGAAAATTAAAGCCTCGACCTAGGTATAAAAAGTTTTTAGCATCTTTATATATGGAAGCAATTTCTTTTGAAAGTGCATCTGATTTTAGAACCTCTTCAACTTTCTCTGGAATGGTCTCCAATTCAACCAAGTGTCTTCTAAAGTCCGTGCTAGACATCGTGCCTTTGGCTTTTGCCAAGCGCAATGCAATTAAGGTTAAAACCGTAATTTGTGTGGTAAATGCTTTGGTAGAGGCCACTCCAATTTCGGGTCCAGCATGTGTATAAGCGCCGGCATGGGTTTCGCGCGAAATGGTGGATCCAACCACATTACACACTCCAAAAACAAACGCACCTTTTTCTTTCGCAAGTTTAATAGCGGCCAGTGTATCTGCTGTTTCTCCAGATTGAGAGATTGCAATCACAATGTCTTTATCGTTAATAACTGGGTTTCGGTATCTAAACTCAGAGGCATATTCAACCTCAACAGGGACGCGCACTAAGTCTTCAATAATGTATTCTGCGACCAGTCCGGCATGCCATGAAGTTCCACAAGCCACAATAATAATTCGGTTGGCATTTAAAAACTTGCCCATATTATCTTCGATTCCGGCCATTTTTATAATCCCTTCATCAATCAATAAACGACCTCTGTAAGTATCTTTAATTGCATGTGGTTGCTCAAAAATCTCTTTAAGCATAAAGTGATCATAGCCTCCTTTTTCAATTTGCTCAAGGTTTATTTTCAGTTCTTGAATGTATGGACTGACTAAGGAGTCATCTTTTATTTTTCGTATTTTTATGGGCTTTTTTAATCTGACGACGGCCATTTCTTCATCTTCTAAGTACACCGCATTATTGGTGTATTCGATAAAAGGGGAGGCGTCACTAGCAATAAAAAATTCATTTTCTCCAACTCCAATAGCAAGTGGGCTTCCTAATCGAGCCACGACAATTTCATTAGGTTTTTTGACATCAAAAACTGCAATTGCATAGGCGCCAACGACTTGGTTGAGTGCGACTTGTACGGCTTTTCCAAGCTTTAAGTTGCTATTTTTTTGAATATCTTCTATAAGGTTGATGAGTACTTCGGTATCAGTATCTGAAGAAAAGGTGTACCCCCTTTTAATAAGTTCTTTTTTGAGCGCACTGTAATTTTCAATAATTCCATTGTGGATAATTACTAAATCTCCAGAATTTGAAAAATGGGGGTGCGAATTTTCATCGTTTGGAACTCCGTGAGTTGCCCAACGGGTGTGTCCAATTCCTAAATTCCCTGAAAAACTTGGCAGGTTAGAAACTTTAGATTCTAGATCCGCAACTTTTCCTTTGGTTTTAGAAAGTATAATCTCATTTCCATCGTATAATGCAATACCTGCACTGTCATAACCTCTATATTCTAGACGCTGAAGTCCTTTTAGTATTACTGGATAGGCTTCTCTATGGCCAATGTATCCTACAATTCCACACATATAATTTAGTTATTTGGTTCGGTATAATAGATGTTGAGTTTTACTCTTTTTGCTTCGTTAGTCGAGTTACTCCCGTGAAGAATGATACTTTTAGGGGTTAAAATTGAGCCAACAGGGATGGTCAGTGAGTTGTCGTTTAAGACGCCTTTTCCACTCGCTTCACCAACATTTGAAGAAACGACCAATCCAAGTTCGACATTTGTTGAATCTCTTACGATGATGTTGTTCAAATGCTCTGTGATTCGGATTTTATATTTTTTTTGTTCCACACCACTTTCGTCAGTCTCGGTACTCAAAGGCACTAAATGGGTGTACTTAGAATCTGTGGACGTCTCATTGACGGTCTGATCTAGAAAATAATCAGCGACTGGGATGTTATTTTCAATATCATAGATATAGACTCTGTTGGGTTGGTCCTCATTAGAAGCGGTTTGATCGACATAAAACTCTAAATAGGCTTCATTGATTAAACGTTTGGGTGTGATTTTTCCACTCTCTTCTACAGTTCTAAATTCATTTAACTGATCGGTTTCAGAGTTCCCTTCTTCGTCAGTAAATAATTTAACAACAGCCATTGAACCTTCGCCGCCTTTTAGATACAAACGCTCGTCTTCATCAGTATCATTCCCAATCTCGCCGAGGACATCTGCGTTAAACGTATTCTCAAAAACAGAGACTCGCTTCCCAGAAAAGCCCATTTCATAAGTGCCTTGAGAAGTTCCAGTTTCCACTTCGCCATTGACGGTTGATTCAGAAGTATACGAATAATAGAGTATGACCGTTGCAGCAGCAGATGCGAAGTCTAATTGTTGGATGTGCCCATTCTCCAGTAATTTAGGTTCGACTTTGAAATATAAACCTCTAAAATGGTTATAGAAATTATTAGCATTAGCTAAAACGTCGTCGTCTTGTTTATTTAGAATCAAGTTCTCCCAAAAACCTACTGGGGGGTTTGAGTTTTGAAAGTCTGCGCTGTATAAATTAAGTCGTAAACTAGGCGCAATGGTGCTTGTAACTTCAGAAACGCCCGTTTCTTCATTAATTTCCTCAAGGTCAATAGACTCAGTACTTGGAAAATAGGCGTCATCGTGGTAAAGTAACTGCCCTTCTAGTAATGTTTCAGAAATAGATTCAGTTTCAGACAATCTGCCATCAGAGTAATATTTTTGACTCCCATCGATCGTGCTGTTGGGATCAAAATCTCTTAAATAATAATTACTTTTGTATACTGAGAGCTTTATTTTACCAGATCCATAAAGGGAATCCAATTCGTAAGTCACGTCTTCAGTTGTAGCATCCGTGGCCGCTGTACTCGCATAAGGTACTGTAAGAACTACAGAATTTAAAACAGGGTTTTCACCAAAGTTAGGCGCAAAATTTTTAGGCGTTAATTGCCCAACAAAATCAACTTTGGTGCCTCCAAAAACAGGGTCGTAATAATACCCTAAAAGATTCTTGCTAAGATTGTTAGATTCAAAAGCAGTAATTTTTTTATTGTATGTTTTTACAGGATATGTTGCGCTTTGGATCTCAAAACCAGGCGTTCCTATAATTCCAGTTCCAATTTCAGAAAACTCTTTATCACAAGCCTGTAAAGCTAAAATCAAGAAAAGGATACTTGTAGATTTTAACAGATTAGAATGAATGTATTTCATAAGATAACGGGGACTTAATTTAAAATTTCATTGTTATAAAAATCAGTATAAGCTTCGGTAAAAGCTTCGGGGTATTGGTAGTCCAACACCGGTTTTTCAGAGGTATCAATATAGTCTTCTAAGTCTTTCGGAAGTTCTTGAGACCCTTTGATGATGCCGTCTGAAAAGTCGACAGCAACTTTCATTAAGTTAGAGTAATTGGGCGTTTTTAATTTATCAATATGGGTTTCCTCAATTTCATCAAATTGTATTTTTTCAACCATCCCAGCGTTAAGAGATTCATCAAAACTTTGACTGTATATGGAGGTCACGACTTTACTTTCCTTAAATAAAGGTTCGTCTTTATAGTATTGTTTTAAGTATAATGGTAATAAAGAAGCCAGCCACCCATGTACATGAATGATATCTGGCGCCCAGTTTAATTTTTTGACTGTTTCGATCACCCCCTTTGCAAAAAAGATTGCGCGTTCATCGTTATCTTCAAATAACTGACCATTTTCGTCGGTATAAGTTGCTTTTCGTTTAAAATACTCTTCGTTATCAATGAAATAAACTTGAATTCGTTCTTTTGGAATTGAAGCAACCTTGATAATCAACGGCATGTCTAAGTCATTAATGACAAGATTGATTCCAGAAAGACGAATCACTTCGTGTAACTGATGTCTTCGTTCGTTGATGTTCCCATATTTCGGCATGAATATTCGTATTTGCCCACCTTGTTTATTAACCATTCTAGGGGCTTCAAACGACATGGATGAAATCTCTGTTTCAGGTAAATAGGGTACGACTTCGGACGATACGTATAATATTCTCTTATCTTTCATAAGTTCTATGAATTTTGGCTTTATCAACAAAAAACACGCAAAAATACAAAATTTTATGCAGATTAACAGTAATACCTTAAGTTTGCACGCTGTTAATTTTTTACTAAATGCGAGTTTATACATCTAAAACAGAGCTAAATGCTTTCATTATCACTGAAAATGGCTCAAATTTTTCAATAGGTTTTGTGCCAACGATGGGCGCTCTTCATGAAGGACATCTGTCCTTAGTGAAAGCAGCTTTGGCAGAAAATAACCTTGTAGTGGTCAGTATTTTTGTGAATCCAACTCAATTTAACAATCCAGAGGATTTAAATAAGTACCCTCGAACTTTAGCCAAGGATGTTTTGTTGCTAGAAACCCTTTCCAAAACTGAGATCGTTGTGTATGCGCCAACCGTCGAAGCTATTTATGGGGCTCAAACTTCCGTTGAATCGTTTGATTTTGGAGGCATCGAATCCCAAATGGAAGGCCAATTTAGACCGGGTCATTTTGACGGTGTTGGAACCATTGTAAAACGTTTATTTGAAATTGTAAAACCAGATGTTGCTTATTTTGGTGAAAAAGATTTTCAGCAATTACAAATCGTAAAAAAAATGGTGGAGATCACTCAACTTCCTGTAAAGATTAAAGGATGCCCAATTGAGCGTGCGGCTAATGGTTTGGCCTTGAGCTCCAGAAACAGCCTATTGTCTGTTTTAGAACGAGAAAACGCAGCTTTACTATACAAAACGCTTCAGTCCGTCAAACACCAATTTCAACACGATGCTCCAGAAAAAATTTCCGAATGGGTTCGTACCCAATTTCATAACCATGAATTATTAAGACTAGAATATTTTCAAATCTCTGACGTTGAAACATTAGCGCCCATTCAACAAAAAAATCAAACGAAACACTACCGTGCATTTATAGCAGTCTTTGCAAGAGATGTCCGATTAATTGACAATATCGCTTTAAATTAATTACCTTTACCAACATGCAAATACAAGTCGTAAAATCTAAAATTCATCGTGTAAAAGTGACCGGAGCGGAGCTTGATTACATAGGCAGTATTACGATAGATGAAGATCTCATGGATGCCGCTAATATCATTCAAGGCGAAAAAATCCAAGTGGTCAACAATAATAATGGCGAACGCCTAGATACCTATGTCATCCCTGGTCCAAGAAATTCAGGAGAAATTACGCTCAATGGCGCTGCAGCGCACAAAGTATCTATTGGCGATGTTTTAATCTTAATTACCTATGCTTTTATGGACATTGAGTCTGCTAAAGTGTTTAAACCGTCTTTAGTGTTCCCGAATGAAGTCAATAATCTACTAAACTAATTCCCTTGAGTAAGACTCTAAAATCCGTTCTAAAAATTAGCCTTCCTTTAATGTTGGGCGTGTTTTTAGTTTGGTATTCCTTAGCTAAAATTTCGATCCCCGTACTACTAGGCTATTTTAAAAATGCTGATTATTTTTGGGTTGGCCTTGGTGTTTTTTTAGGGATCCTTAGTCACCTATCACGTGCTTATCGTTGGAAATTTATGATTGAGCCAATGGGTTATAATTTGCGATTTCCAAATAGTGTCATGGCTGTTTTTACAACTTACCTCATTAATTACACGATTCCAAGAGCGGGCGAAGTCTCTCGCGCCACTATTTTGACCAATTATGAAGGCGTCCCTTTTGAAAAAGGTTTTGGAACCATCATTGCAGAGCGTGTGGCCGATTTATTAGTGATGCTCTGTATTATCAGTATAACACTAGTGCTCGAATTTGATATTATTTATGATTTTTTATATACAAATATTGACCCCATAAAATTGATTCTTTCTGGGCTGGTTGTTTTGGTGATTCTAATCATTGGATATCAGCTATTTAAAAAGTCAAACCATCCGTTTGCCCTTAAAATAAAAACACTTTTTTTAGGGCTTATTGAAGGTGTTTCAAGCATTTTAAAAATGAAGAAAAAATGGGCCTTTTTGGGGCACACTCTTTTTATTTGGATTATGTATGTCTCGATGTTTTATCTGACCTCTTTTTCTATACCAGAAACAAGTCAGCTTCCATTTTCGGCCATTTTATTGGGCTTCATTTCGGCCAGCTTTAGCATTGCAGCCACCAATGGCGGTATTGGGTCTTATCCATTAGCCATCTTCGCAGCATTTTCGATTTTTAATATTCCTGAAGATCCCAGCATTGCGTTTGGGTGGATTATGTGGACTTCACAAACACTAATGGTCATTCTTTTTGGGGGGCTTTCGCTACTGTTTTTACCTATTTACAACAGACTGTATCCAAAACAAACTTCGCAATAGTATAAATCTGTTTCGGTTATTTTCTTAACTTGGCAACACAAATATTTAACCGATACATCATGAAGCTTTTTTTTATCTCCGCTGTGTTATGTTTCAATTTAACCTTTACTCAGACGGTTTACGAATCGATTGAATCCAATGCTTTAGGAGTCAAACGTGAATTAAAAATTCAACTTCCACGTAATTACGAATCCAACCCTGATAAAAATTATCCTTTAATTGTTGTTTTTGATGGGGATTATCTTTTTGAGGTTGTAGCTGGAAATGTTGATTATTGCTCTTACTGGCAAGATATGCCTGAGGCCATTGTGGTAGGCGTGAACCAAGTTGGCTCAAGGTCAAAAGATTGTAATATATCATCAGACTATTCGCTTTCTAAATCGGCCACTCAGTTTTATGAGTTTATTGAGAACGAACTCATTTCTTTTATGACTGAAAACTACCGCAGTCTTAATTTTAGAGTCGCTGTTGGGCATGGTCAAACCGCAAACTTCATGAATTACTTTTTGTTTACAAACCGCCCCGTCTTTAATGCATTTGTTGCTTTGAGTCCTAGTATAACTGCTGGAATGGAAGAGAATCTAACAAGAAGACTCGGCCATGAAGATGATTTCAATACTTTCTATTACTTATCAACTGCCGCCTTAGACATCAAGCGAAATAAGAAAAAAATCACAGAGCTTAACACCAAGCTCTCTGCATTAGGAAACACAAATCTTCTGTATGCGTTTGATAATTTTGAAAACGCTAATCATTATTCACTTGCAGCTCAATCTATTCCAAAAGCATTAGAAAGTATCTTTTTTGTATTTCAACCAATAAGTAAGTCTGAGTATAAAAACCACATTTTAACATTACAGACGTCGCCTGTAGATTATCTGATTGAAAAATATGCTATGATTGAAACTTTATTTGGAATTGAAAAACAAATTATTATTAACGATTTTAGAGTCATCGCTGCTGCAATTGATAAAACAAAAAAGTTCGAATACTATCGCGAATTAGGAAAAATTGCAAGCAAACATCATCCCGATACCACCATCGCTAGCTTTTATCTAGCGCGTCACTATGAATACATAGGAAAACAAAAAAAAGCAATGAATGTTTATAGGTCTGCCTTCACTCTTAAGGAAGTAGATGGTTACTCTAAAAATGACATGCTCGATAGAGCAGACCAAATTAAAAAAGAATTCGGATACTAATGGCCAAAGTAAAAACCACCTTTTTTTGTCAGAGTTGTGGCACTCAAACTACCAAATGGCAAGGACAGTGTTCATCGTGTAAATCTTGGAATACAATTACAGAAGAGTTAGTTCAGAAACCAGATAAAAAAGACTGGAAAACAGGAACTCAAAACACCACAAACCGTGTTTCTAAACCTTTGAGAATTTCTGAAATTGACACCACCAAAACGGTCCGGATGGACACTACCGATGGCGAGTTGAACAGAGTATTAGGGGGTGGGATTGTTCCAGGATCTCTAACCCTTTTAGGTGGTGAGCCTGGGATCGGAAAAAGCACACTCATGCTTCAGGTCTCTTTGAAATTACCTTACAAAACCTTGTATGTTTCGGGCGAAGAAAGTCAAAAACAAATCAAACTTCGCGCCGAGCGGATTCAGCCTCTTAACGACACGTGTTATATACTTACTGAAACAAAAACACAGCTTATATTTAAACAAATTGAGGCCCTTCAACCCGATGTGGTAATTATTGATTCCATTCAAACCTTGCAAAGTGATTATCTTGAAGCGTCTGCAGGAAGCGTCTCACAAATCAAAGAGTGTACAAGCGAACTCATTAAATTTGCCAAAGAAACAGCGACGCCCGTCATTTTAATTGGACATATTACCAAAGATGGGTCCATTGCAGGGCCTAAAATATTAGAACATATGGTGGATACCGTGCTTCAGTTTGAAGGCGATAGAAATCACGTATTTAGAATTTTAAGAGCACACAAAAATAGATTTGGATCGACCCATGAATTGGGAATTTATGAAATGCTTGGAACTGGCTTACGGGAAGTGACAAATCCTTCAGAAATTTTGATTTCCAAAAAGGATGAAGCCCTGTCTGGCAATGCAATTGCAGTCACTCTCGAAGGTGTTCGCCCCTTACTTATCGAAGTTCAAGCCTTGGTTAGTACCGCAGTCTATGGGACGCCTCAACGAAGTGCAACTGGATTTAACGCCAAACGATTGAATATGCTTTTGGCTGTTTTGGAAAAACGTGCTGGTTTCAGACTCGGGGCAAAGGATGTGTTTTTAAATATTACTGGCGGCATCAATGTTGATGACCCTGCGATTGATTTAGCGGTGGTTGCAGCGATTTTATCCTCTAATGATGATGAGGCCTTGGCTAAAAACTTTTGCTTTGCAGGCGAAGTAGGGTTGTCTGGAGAAATCCGTCCCGTTCAACGTGTAGATCAACGTATTTTGGAAGCAGAAAAACTAGGATTCGAAATTATATTTGTTTCCAAACACAATAAAATTGGACTTAAAAACACGGCCATCAAAGTGCAATTATTAACTAAAATTGAAGATTTAGTTGAAATTATAGGCTAGTGTAAACCAAAAAAAACCAGACAATTGCCTGGTTTTATATAAAATAGTGAATGAAATTAACAGTGTTCGTTATACGCATTCATTAAGTTTTCTGCGATCAATTCTGCTGGGCGTCCTTCAATGTGGTGACGTTCAAGCATGTGGACTAATTCACCGTCTTTAAACAAAGCCATACAAGGCGAGCTTGGAGGAAACGGAACCATATGGTCTCTAGCTTTAGCAACGGCTTCTTTATCAACCCCTGCAAACACAGTCACGGTTTGCGTTGGACGTTTGTCATTTTCTAAACTCATAATAGCGCCTGGACGGGCGTTGGCAGCGGCACAGCCACAGACAGAGTTCACGACTACTAAAGTAGTGCCACTTTTCTCAATAGCAGTGTCTACAGCTTCGGCGTTATGTAATTCTTCAAAACCAACTTGTGTCAAATGTTCACGCATTGGTTTTACTAATTCTGCTGGATACATGGGATATTTGTTTTTAATTAATTTACAAAGATACACATTTGTCGGTCAACTATATTCATTTTTAGGGATGTCAATTGTTAAATTGACGATAAATTTTACACAAACATTTGGGGTTGCTTAGGGTTATAATTCTTTTTTCGTAGGTTTGATTTTTAATTTAAATAACGACACTTATTTATGGGATTTTCTAAATGGATAGGGGCCTCAATTGGATGGTCTTTTGGGGGGCCTATAGGGGCTATTATTGGACTAGCTTTGGGAAGCTTGCTAGATTCCTCTTCTAAAAAAGAGACACTACAGAGTTCAGCTAAAACTCAAACCCGTTCAGGGGATTTTGAGGTCAGTTTATTGGTTTTAGCGTCCATAGTGATTAAAGCCGATGGCAAACAAGATCAACGCGAATTGGATTTTGTACGGGCACAATTTGTCCAAATGTATGGAAAAGAGCGCGCTAATCATGCCTTTAGTTTATTTAAAGAAATTTCTAAACAAACCAATATTTCGACACGTCAGGTTTGTTTACAAATCCGTCAAATGATGGACCATGCTTCTCGACTTCAACTGCTTCACTTTTTATTTGGCATTGCAAAAGCGGACAATCATGTGGCTGAATCCGAGGTGCAAGCCATTGCATCTATAGCCTCTTACTTAGGAGTTAGCCCGAGAGATTTTGAAAGCATAAAAGCCATGTTTTATAGCAGTTCTGACAATGCCTATAAAATTTTAGAAATAGATACGAACGCTACGATATCCCAAATTAAAACGGCTTACCGTAAAATGGCTAAAAAACACCACCCCGACAAAGTATTACATTTAGGAAAAGAACATCAAAAAGGCGCGGAAGAAAAATTTAGAAAAGTTCAAGAAGCGTATGAACAGCTTCAAAAAGAAAAAGGGAATTAGTATCTTGCACAAAATTTTATAAAAAATCATGGATCAGATCATTTCCTATCTTAGTAGTATAGATCCCATTTTAGCGGCGTTGTATGCCTCGTTATTTACGTGGATTGTGACGGCTTTAGGGGCGTCACTTGTGTTTTTCTTCAAAGGGATGAACCGAGGACTTCTAGATGGAATGCTCGGGTTTACGGGAGGTGTCATGGTGGCGGCTAGTTTTTGGAGTTTACTAGCGCCTAGTATTGAGATGAGTCCAGGCGAAGGCTTTTTAAAAGTATTTCCTGCGGCTGTTGGTTTTGGTTTAGGGGCGCTATTTCTCTATGGACTCGATAAAGTACTTCCGCATTTACATATTAATTTTAAAGACAGTGAAAAAGAAGGCGTCAAATCGCCTTGGCATCGGACGACTTTACTAGTCCTTGCAATCACACTTCACAACATTCCTGAAGGATTAGCCGTTGGAGTCCTTTTTGGGGGGGTTGCTGCTGGAATTCCAGAAGCTACTATTGGCGGTGCTGTAGCCTTGGCCATTGGAATTGGGATTCAAAATTTTCCAGAAGGACTGGCCGTTTCCATGCCACTTAGACGTCAAGGCGTTAGTAAGTTTAAAAGTTTTTGGTATGGGCAATTGTCTGCCATAGTCGAACCTATTGCGGCGGTTGTTGGTGCAGTAGCAGTGACTTTTTTCACCCCTATATTACCCTATGCTTTAGCCTTCGCTGCTGGTGCAATGATTTTTGTGGTGGTTGAAGAAGTGATTCCCGAAACCCAACGCGATAAATATACCGATGTGGCTACGCTTGGATTTATTGGCGGGTTTATTGTAATGATGACACTCGATGTTGCTTTAGGCTAATCACAGCCACAAGAACCATTTCCACAACTATCATCGGTTTTTTTTGACTTCCAAAGTTGTTTTCTAAACAAAAAAGCAAGCGCTAGAATCAAAACAAAAACAATTATGACAGTTTGAAAGAGATCATTCATAGTTTTATTTTAAAAATTGAAAGGCAATTAACGCACAAATATATGCGATGGCTGTCATTCCAATGAGCTGAAGAATCGGCCATTTCCAGCTTTTAGTTTCGCGTTTCACAATCGCCAGCGTACTCATACATTGCATCGCAAAAGCATAAAAAAGGAGCAAGGAGATCCCTGAAGCAAGCGTGAATACTTTGGTGCCATCGGCATAAGTCTCATTGGCCATTTTGGTTTTAATGGTATCTATGTTTTCACCTTCGTTAGCGCTTCCAACACTGTAAATCGTTGCTAAAGTTCCAACAAACACTTCTCGCGCAGCAAAGGATGCGACCAATCCAATACCCACTTTCCAATCATAGCCCAACGGTCTGATGAGTGGTTCAATCGCTTTTCCAACAAGTCCTATATAGGAATGTTCTAATTTATAAGCAGCTACTTGGTCGCTTCGCTCATAAGTGGTTTGGCTTGCTGAGGTGGCTTTCACATAGGCTTCGGCATTATTAAATTTATCGCCAGGACCGTAAGACGCCAACACCCAAAGAATCACCGAAATCGCCAAAATAATTTTCCCAGCTTCAAACACAAAGGTTCTTGTTTTTTCAATCACGGTAATGATTACATTTTTGAGCAGTGGTAGTTTATAGTTGGGCATTTCGACCACAAAAAAGGTCTTGTGTTTTGTTTTTAAAATCCGATCAAGGATATAAGCCGATAAAATAGCCATTCCAAATCCGATGAGGTACAATGCCATCAAGGTCAGTGCTTGATAGCTCAATCCAATAATAGTTCCTTCAGGGATCACTAACGCGATGATGATAAGATAGACAGGTAAACGAGCCGAACAGGTGGTAAATGGGATGACTAATATAGTAATAAGGCGTTCTTTCCAGTTTTCAATATTTCGGGTGGCCATCACAGCAGGGATGGCACAGGCGGTTCCAGAAATTAGTGGGACTAAACTTTTTCCACTCAATCCAAACCGACGCATGACCCGGTCCATTAAAAAGACGACGCGGCTCATATAGCCACTTTCTTCTAAAACGGAAATAAATAAAAATAAAAAGGCAATCTGAGGAATAAATATGACGATGCCGCCTATTCCCGATACAATGCCTTCGGCTACCAAATCGGTGACCATCCCGCCACCAGGAAAGGTGTTTTTGACCCACTCGGCCAAGCTCGCAAAGGTGGTGTCAATGAGGTCCATTGGAACCGTTGCCCAGTCGTAAATGGCCTGAAAAATGCTTAATAAAACGATAAAAAAGATCACGTATCCCCATACTTTATGAATGAGTAAACGGTCTAATTTACTTCGTAAATCGGTTGCTTTAGAGCGGTCAATGGTTTGACCTTCCTTTAAAATGGTGTTTATAAATTGATAGCGTTTGATGGCTTCTTTTTGCTGTAACCGCTTTAATTCATGATTGGATTTTGTTTTAAATTTTGAAATATCTAACTCTTGCCTCGTGATTTTTCCAAAATTCGCATCTTGTGTAATCACTAACCACAACTTATATACATCCTGATTTGGAAATGCTTTTTGTAAGCTTTGAAAATAGTCTGCGTCTATCAGCGTAGTGTCCAAACAGGGTTCTGTAGAGATTGTTTTATAAGTCTCAATAAGCTGTTTGAGTTCATCAATTCCTCGATTCTTTCGGGTGCTGACAAGCGCAATTTTGGTATGAAGTTTCGCTTCTAACAATTCAATATCTAAGGAAATTCCTTTACGTCGCATCAAATCAGACATATTAATCACCAAAATGGTCGGGATTTTAAGGTCTTTAATTTGAGTAAATAAGAGCAAGTTTCGCTTCAAATTTTCGACATCACTTACAATTATAGCGACATCGGGATAATCTTTGTCATTTTTATTAAGTAACAATTCGATCACCACATTTTCATCTAACGAAGAAGCGTTAAGGCTGTAAGTCCCTGGAAGGTCCAAAACATGGGCTTTGACGCCCCGCGATAATTTACAAATCCCTTGTTTTTTATCGACGGTAATCCCGGGATAGTTCCCTACCTTTTGATTAAGCCCTGTCAATGCGTTAAACACCGATGTTTTTCCGGTATTAGGATTTCCAATTAGCGCAACGTTTAGCTGTTTACTCATCTATTTTTTCGATTACAATCAGGGAAGCGGTTTCTTTTCTAATGGCTAAAAAACTGTCATTTACATTGAGATACATAGGGTCCGAAAAGGGCGCTAGTTGAAGCAAATGAACTTCATTTCCAGGAAGACAACCCATTTCTAATAACTTTAGAGGGATGTCTTCGGAAGAGCTATCAGTAATGATGCCTTTTTCGCCTTTTTTAAGATCTGCTATGGTCAAGCGCATGCTTATTTAGATTCATTTTAAAGAAGCAAAAGTACTAAAAAGATTAGTTTTTATACGATGCTTTCAAAATTTTTATATCCTCAAGAAGGCGATCAATTTCTTCAGGGTCGGTTCCGTCGTAAAACCCGCGAATTTGACGCTTTTTATCAATCAACATAAAATTTTCAGTATGAATCATGTCATAAGGGCCACCATCGCCTGCATCTTTGACTGCGAGATAGGATTTGCGCGCCAATTCATAAATTTGTTTTTTATCGCCAGTGACCAAATTCCATTTAGACGCGTTCACCATCTTTTTTTTGGCGTAGCGTTTGAGCTGTGCAACCGAATCAATTTCAGGAGTTACAGAATGAGATAGTAGTAAAATTTCAGGATCGGTAATGGTTTGCTTTTGAATGTCGTGCATATGGCCGGTCATGATCGGACAGATGGTCTGACAGGTTGTGAAGAAAAAATCAGCCACATAGATCTTATCGTTATAAAAGGCTTGCGTAATGGTGTCTCCATTTTGGTTGATTAAGCTAAAATCGGCAATACGATGGTATTTTTTTTGGTGTTGAATGGTACTATCGACCAATTCATAATTCACCTGCGCTGGTTGATAAATAGGCAATACTTTTACAGGGTTCAGAATGTTATAAAACAATGTAATAATAATGCAAGACAGTACAAAGAGTGTGGTAATGAAGAGTTTATATTTTTCAAAAAAGGAAATCATAGGGTCCAAATTATGGTTTACAAAAGTACAACACAGAACAGCGAATCTGGAAGATATTTCTCTAAAAATTAAGCATTTCAATAAAGTTTTTGTTTCTAAACTGAAAACTTTACATTTGTTCACTTAATCCTACACACACGACATGGAATTTGTTATCAAAATATCACAGTTTTTATTGAGTCTTTCGTTATTGATTGTGCTGCATGAATTAGGCCATTTTATTCCGGCTAAATTATTTAAAACTCGCGTCGAAAAGTTCTATTTATTTTTCGATGTCAAGTACTCGTTATTCAAAAAGAAAATAGGCGATACTGTTTATGGGATCGGCTGGTTACCTTTGGGTGGCTATGTGAAAATCTCGGGAATGATAGACGAGAGCATGGACAAAGAGCAAATGGCGCAACCGCCACAACCTTGGGAATTCCGCTCAAAGCCGTCTTGGCAACGGCTGATCATTATGTTGGGAGGCGTGATGGTGAATTTTATATTGGCGGCCGTGATTTATATTTTTATGGCCTTTTCGTATGGCGATTCTGATATAGATGCCAAAAGCATCAAGGATGGTTACCTGATTACAAATCCACTACTGATAGAACTCGGTTTACAAACAGGCGATAATATCACGGCGATTAATGAACATGAAATTGTTAAGTATTCGGATTTGAGAAAACACCTTCTAGAAGCACAAGTCGTTAGTTTTGAACGAGACGGCGTTCCAATGACTGCAACGTTCCCGGAAGATTTCTTAGGCCAATTCAGCAGTAGCAAAAACCGCTCTACCTTTGGACTTCGAACTCCATTTATTGTGGGTAGAGTGCAGGAAACGTCCTTAAATACGGACCAAGATTTACAAGCCGGTGATGTCATCACAAGTTTAGGGGATACACCGTTTAAGTATTTTGATGAATTTGAGGCCATGGCTCCAACGTACAAAGGACAAACGGTCAATGCGACTGTTTTAAGAGATGGAAAAACACTCTCCAAACTACTTCGTGTTGATGCGGAAGGAAAACTAGGCGTTTTTCGAAATACTACTACTACTACTATACAAGAATTGGGCTATTATAATATCGTAGAAAACTCCTATACGTTCGGCGAAAGTATTGGCGTTGGTCTGAATCGCTTTACCACACAGATGTCGTCTTATTGGATGCAATTAAAACTTATATTTTCACCGAGTACAGGCGCTTACAAAGGGGTTGGTGGATTTAAAGCCATCTTCGATATTTTCCCAGATACCTGGAGCTGGCAAGCATTTTGGGGAATCACTGCCTTTTTATCCATTATGTTAGGGGTGTTGAACCTTTTACCAATTCCTGCTTTAGACGGTGGTCACGTGATGTTTTTACTCTACGAAATGGTCTCAGGGCGTAAGCCAAGCGACAAGTTTATGGAGTATGCACAAACGGCTGGATTTTTTATTTTGTTGGCCTTACTGCTATTTGCGAATGGGAATGATGTTTTTAAAGCGATATTTGGTTAAATATTATTAAAATTCTATTTGGATAGAATAAAAAATACTATATATTTGCGCTCGCAATAGCGAAAACACTCCTCCTTAGCTCAGTTGGTTAGAGC
>JAQXBT010000050.1 GCA_029252265.1 Flavobacteriaceae bacterium
TCCAGTACAAGATGAATTGACAATTACGCTTCAGAATAACGCCGTGATAAGTGCTTATGAAATTTATGACATCACTGGCAAACGAGTGATGGGTAGTACTCAAATTACTTCAAACAGAATTCAGGTTTCAGAGCTTTCTAAAGGGATGTACTTTATGAAGATAAAAGCAAGGAATTTAGAAATGGTTGGTAAGTTTATCAAAAAATAGTAAACTATAAATTAGATACATTTTATTAAAAAAGCCGCAATTTGCGGCTTTTTTAATTTATTCTTTTTCCATTTCAAATTCAAAAACAACGGACACGGAGTCGGCAATTTTTGAACGGACAATTTTTGGAATTTCTACATCAAAGTCAGTTGGAGCGATTTCAAAAGAACCTTTAAAAGTGAATGCGTTTTCTGAGGATATGAGTTCCACAGCCACGTTTTTAAGCGATTTAGTAACCCCATGAAAAGTAAGCGTTCCATTCATCGTATAGGTCGTTTGAATCGTTTCTAAAGAAAAACCAGTTAATTCCCCTTTAAAAATCGCTTTAGGATATTCATTTGATTCCGCATAGTTTTCATTAAAATGTTCCTCCATGAGGGCATTTTTAAATCGGAACCCTTTTACGAGTGCAAGGGCTGCAAACTGACCATTGCTGGCATTAAAAATAGCCGTTACATTATCATTCGTGGCTTTTATTTCTTCAAAAGTATCCACACTTGCTTCAAAGTTAAGGACCCCGGATTTGGTGAGGTATTTTTCTTGTGAAAACCCAAGCACCGAAATGACTAAAAATAATACGTATAAATGTTTCATTTTTTAACGTTAAAGTGATTCAACAAATCCTTCTGTTTGCCATTGTATAATCAAATTGATTGTAGCTTGTGGCATGCGAGAGCCTCCCAATGGCATAAAGCCACCTTCACCAGATTGTCTGTTAATACGGTCGATAAGATCGGTCGCTTCAATCGCGCTTTTAACTTGACTAAAAGTAGTCAACGGAACCCCAGCGCCGTTAATTGCAGGGTTTGAGTGGCAAGCCACACAGTTGGTATCAAAAATGGATTTGATGTGCGTATCATATGAAATGACTTCAACAGGATCAGCTTGTTCGATCAGGTCACTTTCACTAGAATTTGAACATGAGAAACTCAGAAATAATATTGATAAAATAAGTAAACAGGATGTCGCTTTCATAAAAAATGATTGTTTTATATATCCAAATTTAATTCTTTTTATTTAATTATAAATCTTTATTTTTGTTTAACTTGTAATCTATTATGAGAAACATTTTTTTTATTTTAATTGGTGTGTTTGGTATATTTTTTGGTTATAATTATTTGTTTCCAGATCACAGATCAATCGAACAAGAAGCCGTTCGTTTTACAATAGATGCCGAAACTATTTTCAATGCATTCATTGAAAATGCGCCGCTTGCAGAATCAAAATATCTCGATCAGACACTTGTGGTTTCTGGAATTATAAGTGCGGTTAACTCGCAAGACTTGACAATTAATAATAAAATAGACTGTAAAATCAACACCATTGATCTTGGTTTGCAGTTAAATGATTCTATAGCAATCAAAGGCCGTTGTATTGGCTATGATGACTTATTAGAACAGATTAAGCTCGATCAATGTAGTATTCATATTAACTAACAAATTAATGAAGTACCTCTTACTTATTGTTGCTTTCAACCTTTCAGTTGCCCAAACCGATGTATTTGAATGTGCTCGAAAAGGAACGGCTCAAGAAATGGACGTCTTTTATAACACCAATCCAAAACTAGTCGATTCAATTAACAAACGAGGAAGTTCGCCTTTAACCTTAGCAGCTTATTACAATAATTTAGAAGTGGTCAATTATTTAATTGATAAAGTTGACAACATTAACGGAGCTAGTAAAGACGGCACGCCCTTAATGGCCGCCGTTGTCAAAGGCTATGCCGAAGTGGCGAAAGCATTAATAGATGCAGGTGCCAATGTTAATTTGTCCGACGCAAACAATACAACCGCCTTACATTATGCGGTAATGTTCAATAATAAAGAGATAACCACCCTTTTAGTAGATGCAAAGGCAGATGTTAATTTAAAAAACAATGTAGGGAAAACGCCTTTAGATTTTGCAAAAATGCATAATGATGCCACTCTCAATTCAATTTTAGAACAATAATAAAACATTTATATTATGAAAAAAATTACGTTTATACTTACCTTTTTAATGGCCTCTTACGGATTCGCACAAAACGTTTCCACAGGCGTTGTAACCCTTACTCCCGGATTTACCGTTCAGTTTGATGTGAATGGCAGCACAGAAAAAGTGACCATGACCATGGTTGGACCTAGTGACGTTTGGTTAGGAGTCGCCTTAAATACCAATTTAGGAAATTCGATGGGAACTGGTGGAGAGGATGTCATTCTCTACGATAGTACAGGTCTAAAGGATCGAAATTTGACAGGAGCACAAAATGCTCCAAATATTGATGATTCTCAAGATTGGACACAAATGAGCAATACTGAAAGCGATAATGTACGTACAATTGTTGCGACGAGAGCTCTAAATACTGGAGATTCTAAAGATTATGTATTTACGACAGCTACGACCAGTTTACCAATGCTTTGGGCAAAGGGTTCGAGTCTTGTTTTAAATTATCATGCTTCTAGAGGTGGAGCTGCTGCTACACTGGGGACTACCACAATTGCACTCCCAGAATTTAATGTGTATCCAAACCCAACGGCTAAAGAACTGAATGTACAGTTCCCTGCCAGCATAAAAGAAGCTAATATCTCGGTGTACAGTGTTTTAGGAACGCTTATTTTTCAATCAAATATGGGTAAATTAAATACAAAAATTAACACCTCTGAGTGGAATACGGGCGTTTATTTAATGAATATTAGTACCCCTCAATTTTCTCAAACAAAGCGAATCATTAAGCGATAATAACCGCTTTATTTTATAATCACTAAAAAACCATTGGATTTTTAATCATGGTTTTTTTTTAAATTTTTTCTAATGAAACAATCTTTTACTTCCATTTTCTTAATTTGTAGTTTTATTCTTTTTTCTCAAGAAGATTTGTTGAGTGAAATTGATACGGATTTAGAAACTCCAGTTTATGCTTCGGCCGTATTTAAAGGCTTAAAAGTGATTAATTTTGAATCGACAAAGCTCGTTGCTAAAGGCGGATTTAATTTTATTGTGTCGCATCGATTTGGAACGGTAAAAAATGGCTTTCAAAATCTTTTTGGATTGGATGAAGCAGTGACCCATTTAAATTTTGTGTACGGAATCTCGGATAATTTGAATATCAGTGCCTCTAGAAGCTCGAATCAGAAAATTTATGAGTTAGCCACCAAGTTTAGATTACTGAAACAACAAGCCAGTAAAATGCCATTTACAGTGGTGGGCTACACATCTATCTTAGCCAATACAGCCCTTAATACGGACAATTTACCAAAACTAGAATTTAAACACCGCTTGAGTTATGTGGCGCAACTTCTGATCTCACGAAAAATAAATAATGAGTTATCGCTCATCGTTTCTCCCACGTTTTTTCATGACAATTATGTAATTGATGACTTTCAAGACAATTCACAGTATGGCGTTGGATTTGGGGGGCGTTATAAGTTAGGAACGCGATGGTCGCTAAATATGGAATATGGGGTGCATCTTAACCGTAGCGACAATTCGTTGTACACGAATCCATTTTCAATTGGGGTTGATTTAGAAACTGGCGGACATGTGTTTCAATTGCATTTCACCAATTCACAATCCATGAATACCAATGGTGTTTTTGGAACCAGTACAGGAGACTGGGGGGACGGTGATGTCTATTTTGGGTTTAACTTAGCACGTTCGTTTTAGGGATTAATCCTCGCCTTCGGCACGTTTTAAAATTACTTCTGGGAGTGCTTTGTTTGCTTTAGCCCCTAATTTCTTTAGCTTTTCAACACGCGAGACCAAACTTCCTTGTCCATCGACGAGTTTATTCATGGCCGCAGAATAATCGTTCTTGGCGGCGTCAATTTTCTTGCCAACCCCTGTTAAATCGGTGATCAGTCCTTCAAATTTATCATATAAACCACCCGCTTGGCGTGCAATTTCAATGGCGTTTTTCTGTTGTTTTTCGTTTTTCCACAGACTGTCCACGGTTCGAAGAGTGGCTAAGAGGGTAGAGGGGGTCACAATCACAATATTACTTTCAAAGGCTTTACTGTACAGGTTAGTGTCATGGTATGAAGCAATGGCAAAAGCCGGCTCTACAGGGATAAACATCAACACAAAATCGGGCGATTCTATGTCGTATAAATCGTGGTAATTTTTTCCAGACAATTGATCCACGTGTTTTTTAATAGAATTGATATGGGCTTTCAAATGTTTTTCTTGATCTTCAGAATCCGCATTAACATAGCGCTCATAATCTGTTAACGAGACTTTTGAATCAATAACCATCTTTTTCCCGTCTGGTAAATGCAATACCACATCGGGGAGGACACGACTGCCGTCTGGAAGTGTAAAACTTTGTTGCACAAAATATTCGCGATCTTTTACTAAGTTTGATTTTTCAAGCACGCGTTCCAGAACCAATTCGCCCCAATTCCCTTGCATTTTACTATCGCCTTTCAACGCTTTGGTCAGGTTGTTGGCTTCCTTACTCATTACTTGATTCAAGTCTTTTAAGCCAGTTAATTGCTCTTTGAGAGCGGAGTGCATAATGATACTTTCTTTTTGTCTTGCTTCCACTTTTTGTTCAAATCCTTGAATTTTTTCCTGTAAGGGGTTTAAAATCTGTTTCAGATTTTCTTTATTTTGAATGGTAAATTTTTCAGATTTTTCTTCCAGAATTTTAGACGCTAAGATTTCAAAATCTTTCCTGAGTTGCTCTTGACGTTCTTCGAGCTCTGTTTCGCGTTTCAAATGATCTTCTTGCAGTGTATCATAAGCCGCAGTTTTCTGAACCAACTGTATGTTTATAGCATCTTTTTCTGATCGAAAGTCATCCCGTTCAGATTCAATATTTAAAATATTATTTTTTAAATCAGTCACCGTTTTATTTAACTGATTTTGACGTTCATCGAGAGTACTTCGGTCGCTTTTACTTTTCAGTTTTGAAATTGTAAACCCTAAATATCCGCCGATTAGGCCACTAATTATTACAGAGACAATGAGAATTAAACTTTCGGTCATAATAGAATATTCTTTGCTATAAAAGTATGAAAATCCTACAGTTTTATAGAACTAAAACCCTAAAAAATAAACGAAATACGTGTGCTTTGAAAGTTTAGCTTAATTGTAAATACCGCTTTTGAACAAAATTAAACCCATAAATCATAAGTCCAGCATAGAAAAAATCACCTAAAAGTGAATTTCTAAAAAATGGAATTGCGAGGGTGTAACACTCAACAAGTCCTACCCAAGATTTAGGGTAACTAATTAGCCATACACCAAAATTGGTGATCACGAAAAAACTAAAACTACTTAGTAAAATTGCAAATACACTTGGTTTTTTGGATTGAGTTCCAATAAAACTTACGAATAAAAAGGCGGCATATACAACAATTGAAATACTATGAAAACCTAAGAACAGATCGGATAAGACCATAATAAACAAGGGCACTACATACGCTAATGTTTTGTTTGAAAAATAAAGGCCTCCAAAAAGGGCGATGGCAGTGATGGGTGTAAAATTTGGAAGGTGAGGAACAAGTCTAAATAAAACCGCGATAAGCATGAAGGCGATAATAATAAGTTGTTTTTTTGATAAGTAGGAATTTGACATTGATAAATAATTTATTCAAAAATAATATTATTTAGATTAATACCCACAATTCTATCAAAAAAATTTACATTTGCCCCGAATTTTGGTTTGAATAATGATTTTTTTATTCAATTAAAAGGGAATCTGGTTAAATTCCAGAGCTGTTCCCGCAACTGTATTCTTAGTTTTGCTTTGCAAAATGCTTTAGATTTTTTCTTTGTCACTGGTGAAAACTGGGAAGGCCTATCTAAAGACGAAAGCCAGGAGACCTGCCTTATTCAAAATAGAATGTTAAACTTTCGGGATAGAAGTTTTCATACAATTTTGTATGCCCTAGTATCTCGATTAATTAAATTTAAATGACTAATAAATCCTATGTATTAATCGCACTATGTCTATGTGCCCAAATTCAAATTATTGCCCAAACTGTTTCTGAAGAATCTCTTGAAGAACCCCTTGATGAAGTGGTTATAACGGATTCTCGTTTTAACCTAAAGCGTGAAAACTCTGGCAAAACGGTGATTAAAATTTCTAAAGAAGAGATTGAAAATAACCAAGGAAGAACGATTTCAGAATTGATAAATACCAAAAGTGGTATTGAAATTAATGGAAGTCGAAGCAATGCTGGACAAAATTTGGGAGTCTATGTTCGAGGTGGGCGCAACCGTCAAGTTTTAGTATTGCTAGATGGCGTTCAAGTTAGTGATCCATCAGAGCTTTCAGGTGGATATGATTTTAGATTGCTAAATTTGAGTCAAATTGAATCGATCGAAATTATTAAAGGGGCAGCAAGTACCTTATATGGAAGTGGAGCAGCAGCTGCAGTGATTAACATTACAACCAAGTCTGCCAATTCAAAAAAGATGAGTGCCGCTTTTTCATCCAGTGTCGGAACGAATCAATCAGCATCAGATCAAAATTATAATGTGGCAGATTTTAGTAACAGTGTAGCTTTTAGTGGTACACTAAATAAGTTTACCTACAGAACCGCTTTTAATAATCAATTTTCAGATGGCTTATCGGCCGTCATTTCCGATGCGAATGAGAAAGATGCATACTCGAAATATGGTTTAGATACCAACTTTGGTTACACGTTCAATCCTGCTTTTTCTATAAATGTGTATGGGAATTATACGGATTCAAAATCAAATATTGATGGCTATGACGCGAGTTTTAATTTAGCAGATACTTCGGACGAATTTAATAGTAAACAGTCACGTATTGGCGCATTCTCAACTTTTAAATACCCCAAAGGAAGTTTAAATTTGAATGCTGCTTTTAGCGAATACGATCGAGTATTTGTTTCTAGTTTCCCATCGAATTTCAAATCTAAAAATCTTGTATTTGATCTTTATAATAAATATGTATTTGATAAAACGTTTTATACGATTATCGGAATCAATAGAATTGAAAATAATGCAACCTTTACAAATAACGTCACATTTAATATTTTAGATCCGTATGCAAATTTTGTATATGTTTCAGATTTTGGTTTAACCATGAATGCGGGTGCTCGTTTAAATAATCATTCTGAATATGGGTCTCATTTTGTGTACAATTTAAATCCATCGTTTTCGATTAAATCGACTACCAATGGATATACCAAAATTTTCGGATCTTATAGCACGTCTTTTATTGCCCCTACGTTATCTTTTTTATATGGAGATTTTGGAGCGAATCTTAACTTAGACCCAGAACAAAATACAACTATTGAAGCTGGAGTAGAGTTGAAATTAAATACTGACTTTAGAGTTTCTGGTTTGTTTTTTAATAGAGAGGAAAAGAATACGGTTTTATGGATTGATGGCGGTTATTTAAATGCTTCAGATGTATTACATGCAAAAGGGGTGGAGCTAGAGGTTGAAGCCACTTTATTCAAAAAACTCTCAGTTCAAGCCAACTACACATTTGTGGAGTATAAGGAAGCCTTCGCTCGTAGAATTCCTAAACACAAGGCTAATTTACAGCTAAGCTATAACATGTCAAAAGCCACGTTTGCGTCGTTGTCTTACCAATATACACATCAAAGATTTGAAAATAGTTTCGTCCCTCTTTTAGATCGTTTTAGTTTATTTAATTTATATGTAAGTCATACGGCTCTAAACAATACAGTGACGTTTTTTGGTGGCATCGATAATATTCTAAATGAAGATTATGAAGATGTTCCAGGTTATACAACCAAAGGAAGAAATGTTCGATTAGGATTGAAAATTACACTTTAGTAAAGGAAACTAGTCAATGTACATTTCTTCAGAATGCGCTATGAATGAATCAGAGTCTGAAATAGGTTTAATTAGATTTGGTTCATTTATAGACCTTCTTCCAGAGCCCAGAATTTCACTGATCGCAGCAGCCAATAAGGGTTCTGAAATATCCCCTAGAATGCCATAATTTGAAATGCCTTCTGCAATTTCTATTTGTGGAATGAGCCCCGCAGGTGGTACGGCCTCCTTATTTTTATTAACAGTAATAGCGACCAAAGGTTGCATTGCGTAAGAGTGGGAAGGGTTAACGTCTTTTTTCTGAAACGTTGGAGAATCATAAATTGTGACGGATGCTTGTGATTTCCCAACCGTTTTTGTTCCAATTTGAATGACTTCAATATACGATCTCAAACTATTAATAATCATTTCACTTGCAGATGCAGAACGATTTGATGTTAACACATAAAGTGTGGTTAATCCCAAACTGTTTATGGCCGCCTCATTTTCAGATAATGTGTTGGTAAAATCATAGGTAGAATTGTTACTTTCTAGATCGGAGTTATATTGAAGTATTGCAAAAACTTCATTATCAATCCCTGTAATCATACTGCCTAATTCGGTTGCTGTGTTCACACTTCCTCCAGGGTTATATCTCAAATCCAAAATTAGGTATTGAACATTTTGAGCTTTAAACGCTCCAAAAACGTCATTAAGTTGGGCGTCATAATCAGATACAAATCCATTATACATTAAATATCCAATCGTTTTATCTTGTAATGTTATGAGCTGATTTTTGAAAATCGGGTTTTCATTATAGACAGTTTTGGTGAGCATGACCGTTTCATCTGTGCTAATAATTTGGTCATCAGTAGTAATGGTTGTGCCATTGTCTTCATAAGTCGCCAAGCCAATACTGTAGGTGTCGTTACTTAACAGGGCACCAAGGTTTGACTCGGTCATCGATTGTCCGTCAATGGTAGTGAAAATTTGTCCTCTTTCCAGAGCTGTTTGACTGGCATTACTGTTGGGGTGTATCAAGCGCACAATTCCAAGAACTTCAGTAGAACTCTCTGGAATATAGTAAAAATTAAATTCGGCACCACTGGTTTTTGAGACGCCGCTAAATTGTTGTTCGAGGGCAATATAGTCATCAGTTATCCAACTAAATCGATCCACTGAATCTGGTTTAAAAATTAAATTCTCAAACAAATTTTCAGGATTTTCAAAAGAGTTCAGATAATTTTGATAGTCACCATCCGATCCAAATCGCTCGTTAGCTAAATCATCAACATCATCTTTATAGAGATATGCAAAATTGAGACCTTTCCAAACAAAATCTTTGATGTCGATATTACTTACGGGATTGTCATCATTATCTTCAAAACAACTAAAAGATGTAGAAGTGATGAATAATAGAAGAACGAATTTAATAACTGATTTCATTTGATGTAGATTTATAGTTTAAAATGAACTAATTTTAATAGCTTTGAGTCTTAAAGGACTAATTTAAACTAATTATGACGAAACAAAAATTATTTTGAAAGCTTGTAACAAATCTATAAATTAATCGTCCTTAAAGTATAACCACCCAATCTATTATGAACGAGATAGAATATTTGAAGATAATTACGCCTTTTAAGGATAAGATTTTTCGGATTGCGAGACGATTATTGGTGTCCGTTGAGGAAGCTGAGGATGCCACCCAAGAAGTCTTATTGAAATTATGGAACCACCGTCAAAAATTTAAGGACTATAAGAGTCCGGAAGCATTTGCAATGACGATGACAAAAAACTGGTGCTTTGATCGATTAAAATCAAAACAAGCACAAAATTTAAAAATAGTACACAATAATTATGAAGACCATTCGCAATCATTACAAAAATCAATTGAGATTAATGACAGTCTTCGCTGGGTAGAAAAATATATGGAAGCTTTACCCGCAAAACAAAAATTAATATTACAACTCAGAGATATTGAAAACTATGAGTTTAATGAAATCGCTAAAATACTAGATATGAGTGAAGCTACTATTCGAGTTTCCCTGTCCAGAGCAAGAAAAACAATACGAGAAAAATTAACACAGACCCATAATTATGGAATTAAAAAACATTGAACGTCTTTTAGAAAAGTACGAACAAGGAGATACAACTTTACAAGAAGAAGCACAGTTAAAACACTATTTTTTAAAAGAAACTGTTGCGCCTCACTTGGAAGCTTTCCGCTCACTGTTTGCTTATTTTTCATCCGAAAAACAACTTTCCTATCAAAGACCTTTAGTAGTGACTCGCAGCAAACCAAACAAATACCGCTGGCTTGCAGTAGCTGCAGTAGTCACAATTATGTTTAGTACTTTTATGACACTCACATCGAGAGATGAATTTATCAAGTTATCTAATGAAGAACAATTTACTTATAATGAAACACTCAAAGCTTTTGATTTAATTTCGAATCAAATGAACAAAGGAGCTGCACCATTAAGTGCTCTAAACATGATCTCAACTTCTTTTGAACAAGGCAAACAAAACGTTGTCTTTCTGGAAGAATTTAATAACTCAACCAATAAAATATTTAACATTAAATAATTAAATCTAAAATTTTAAAAAAATGAAAAAATTTGCAATAATTCTTAGTTTGCTTTTAGCACCCACACTAATGCTAGCTCAAAGCCTATTTGAAAAATATGAATATATAGACGACGTAACGTCTGTGGTCGTAAACCAAAAGATGTTTAAAATGTTGTCTAATATTGATATTCAAACCAATGATCCTGACTCAGATGATTTTATCAACCAGGTAAAAATGTTGAAAAATCTGACTGTTTACACAACGGATAATATCGATGTTTCGAATTCCATGAGAAAAGATGTTGAAAAATACATTAAAAATTCTAGTCTAGAGGAATTGATGCGAATCAAAGACGGAGATCAAACCGTTAACTTCTTTATTTTAGAAGGCAAAGACGAAAACCATGTGAAAGAACTGCTAATGTTTGTGAATGGTTTAGGAGATATCACCAAAAATGAAAACATTTCTATTAACGGGAAACAACGCGTCATCGAAACCGTTCTTTTATCACTCACAGGCGATATTGATTTGCGTCAAGTTTCAAAACTTACGAGTCAGTTAAATGTTCCTGGAGGAGAACAACTCAAAAAAGCAACAAAAAAATAAATGAGAGCTCTTATTAAATATTCAACAATTTTTGGAGTTTTTTCTATTTGTTTAGCCTGTACTCCTAAATTATCTTTACAATCGTATTTTGTAGACCATCAAGAAACCGCTGGTTTTATGGCGGTAGATATTCCGATGTCCTTTTTAAATCCAGATCAAATAGAGCTTACAGATGATCAAAATCAAGCGGTTGAGTCTATTGACAAACTCAATATGTTGGCCTATAGTTTGAAAGACGGTTCTGAAGATGAATTTACATCCGAATTAGCAAAAATTAAAACCATTCTAAAAGCAGAGGTTTATAACGATCTCATGCGAGCTGGAAATACATCCGATGGAAAAGTTCAAGTCTTATATATTGGAGACGATTCAGAAATCGATGAATTAATTGTTTTCGGAGTTTCTCCCGAATATGGTTTTGCTATTGTCAGAGTGCTCGGAGATGATATGGAGCTTTCAAAAATTATGAAACTTCGAAATGTAGTGGATCAGTTTGATACAAAAAACGCGAATGTTGAAGATTTTATGAAATTTTTACTCTGATAAATATTCATTCAACCAAAAAAAGCCACGTTTTACGTGGCTTTTTTTAGTTTTGAATAAACCTATATTCCGGTATAATTTGAAGGCGTAATCGCTTTTAATTCTGTTTTAATAGCGTCACTAACTTCTAAGGTATCAATAAAATTTGAGATAGAGTTTTGAGTAATTGCTTCGTTGGTTCGCGTCAATCCTTTGAGTGCTTCATACGGATTGGAAAACCCTTCACGCCTCAAGACTGTTTGAATGGCTTCAGCAACAACGGCCCAATTTTTTTCTAAATCTTCCGCAATCTTAGCAGGATTTAAAAGGAGTTTATGCAGCCCTTTTAAAGTTGATTTAAAAGCAATAATAGTATGAGCAAACGGTACACCAACGTTTCTTAAAACGGTACTATCTGTTAAATCGCGTTGTAACCTTGAAACTGGGAGTTTGGCCGATAAATGTTCGAAAATCGCATTCGCAATTCCTAAATTTCCTTCACTATTTTCAAAATCAATTGGATTGACTTTATGTGGCATAGCCGAACTGCCCACTTCACCTTCTTTAATTTTTTGTTTGAAATAATCCATAGACACATAGGTCCAAAAATCACGATCCAAATCGATGATGATGGTATTGATCCGTTTTAAGGCATCAAACAGCGCAGCCATATGGTCATAGTGCTCAATTTGAGTAGTCGGAAACGAGTGGTGGAGTCCCAGTTTATTTTTCAAGAAATTAGAAGCAAAGAATTGCCAATCGATTTCTGGATACGCTACTTTGTGTGCGTTGAAATTTCCGGTCGCACCTCCAAATTTGGCGGCATTTGGAATTAAACTTAAGGAATCAAACTGTGCTTCTAAACGAGTTATAAACACTTGAATTTCTTTTCCTAAACGCGTAGGAGAAGCGGGTTGTCCGTGCGTACGCGCTAGTAACGGAGTGGTGGCCCATTCTTCAACTAATCCTTTTAAGCAATCGATAAGCGTCTTGTATTCTGGAATATAAACATCCGTAATCGCTTCCTTGATGCTTAATGGAATCGCTGTATTATTGATATCTTGAGAGGTTAAACCAAAATGAATAAATTCTTTGTACTGAGGAATCTGAAGGGCATCAAATTTGGCTTTTATAAAATATTCAACGGCTTTTACATCATGGTTTGTAATGCTTTCAATGTCCTTGATTGCTTGTGCATCTTTGCTTGAAAAAGCAGTATAAATAGCTCTCAAATCCTTAAAAAGTGCGGGATTGAAATCTTTTAATTGAGGTAAAGGAATTTCACAGAGTGCAATGAAATATTCAATTTCAACTAAAACACGGTATTTGATGAGTGATTCCTCAGAAAAAAAATCGGCTAATTCAGCAGTTTTTGATCTGTAGCGACCGTCGATTGGAGAAATTGCACTGAGCATAGATAGAGACATAGTTGCTGTATTTTTTTGAAGCTACAAAGATAGGTGTTTTCAATCTAAAATTATATTTCTTCATTGTAAGTTTTTATGATTTTGGTGATTTTCTCAAATCATTTATTCAATTTTTTAGTACCTTTAATTTTTAAAATTTATAGCGATGGCCCTTAAGAAAAAAATGATTCTTGTACTTGTGATTACGGTTGTAATCGCCCAATTTTTTCAACCTAAAAAAAATCAAGGTAACTTTGTGTCTATTGATTTTTTTTTAAAAGAAACACAAGCATCTAAACAAGTCAAACAGATTTTAAAGCAAGCCTGTTTTGATTGTCATAGTAGCACTACAAACTATCCTTGGTACAATTCAATCACACCAGTTAATTTTTGGCTAAACAGTCATATTAAAGAAGGAAAAAAGCATTTTAATGTTTCTAAGTGGTCAACCTATTCAGACAAGAAAAAAGATCACAAACTCGAAGAGTTGGTAGAGGAACTTGAAGGATCGTCTATGCCATTAGCATCCTATACTTGGACGCATAAAGAGGCACAGCTCAATTCGGCTCAAGTACAAGCCCTAGTCGATTGGGCAAATGGATTAAGATCCGGATATTCTTCCACTTCCGACTAATTTAAAGCCTTATGCAATCCACTTTATTAGTCATCGGTTTTGTGTATCCCGAGCCAAATTCATCAGCTGCGGGTTCTAGGATTTTACAATTGATTGCTGCTTTTCAAGCTCAAAATTACAACGTTGTTTTTGCGACTAGCTGTAAAAAATCTGATAACTCATTTGATTTAAAATCGATTGGAGTCAGCGTAGTTCAAATTGAACTCAACCACTCTAGTTTTGATATATTTATTAAAGAATTGAATCCAACGGCCGTCTTGTTTGATCGTTTTATGAACGAAGAACAATTTGGATGGCGTGTTGCTGAGCACTGTCCAAATGCATTAAGAATTTTGGATACCGAAGATTTACATTTTCTTCGTAAAGCACGCCATGAGGTACTCAATACAAATCAACTCCTCGAAAACGTGCTTTTTTCTAATGATACTACCAAACGCGAAATAGCGAGTATATATCGTAGTGATGTGTCTCTAATTATATCTGAGTATGAGTTTGAATTGTTAACGCATTCCTTTAAAATAGATCCTGCGATTTTGATGTATCTCCCTTTTATGTTAGATTCTAATGCCTGCGAACCGCAGTTGGGTTGTAACCCTTTTTCGGGACGTAGTGATTTTATTTCTATTGGGAATTTTTTACATCCTCCAAATTTAGAGGCCGTTCGATACATGAAAAAAGAATTATGGCCTCAAATTCATAAAGCACTTCCAGAAGCGAAGCTTCATATTTATGGTGCTTATGATACCCCCAATGTGAGCGCGTTACACAATGAAAAAGACGGATTTTTAGTCCATGGATTTGTTGAAGATGGGTATAAAGCTTTGAATAGCGCTAAAGTTTTATTGGCCCCACTTCGGTTTGGTGCGGGACTTAAGGGCAAATTAATTCAAGCGATGCAAACAGGAACGCCATGCGCTATGTCATCCATTGCTGCAGAAGGTATGTTTGGAACTTTACCGCCAAACGGGATTTTGGAAGATGACCCTAAGTTATTTGTTAAAAAAGCGATTGAATTGTACCTTAATCAATTGCAATGGGAAGCGTATCAAAACCAGGGTTTTACAATTTTAAAAAATCGATTTGAGAAGCTAAACCATCAGACGGCGCTTCACAGCCGGATTGAATCGCTCACCAAAAACCTTCCGCAACATCGCACTCAAAACTTCATCGGTCAGATGCTCAATCACCATTTAATGCAAAGCACCAAATACATGGCTCGCTGGATTGAAGCTAAAAATAAGTAGACTGAATAATTTTTAGGATCTAAAATAGAAATATAAAATCATCTCTAATATGATAGCTTGGATTTATAGTCTATACAATCCGTACAACATAAGAAGATGCCAGATGAAAATTGGTGTACATTGTGACCAAATTCTAACATATCATTACAGAAGGTAAAAATCTCCAGCTGCCGCCACGTTATGGCGTGGGGTTTTACTTACTCTTCAAATTCAATCGCATTATAGGCCCCTAAATCAGCAGGTGAGTGGCGTGTGGTGTTTGTGATATCCACGTTTAGGTTTCCTGAGGCAATCCCAGCCCCTTCTGCAGGCGATCCAAATGGAATTTGTAATTTATTGTTAGAAGGCTCTAAAAATTCTGGGTCCGATTTGAATCGGACATTTTCATAGTGGTCTGTATTATTAAAATCATATTGTGGTTCTGAGTAATAGCCTGTAGAATCCTCAAAATAGATTAAACTATTGGTGAATTTAAAATTAAAAATTTCGGAGGTTTCTTTTTCTAATAACAATTCTGGATTGTCATTACCATAGATAATACAGTTGGTGAAATTTGCAGATTCCAAAGGGTTTGTAAAT
The DNA here is from genome assembly GCA_029252265.1 of Flavobacteriaceae bacterium. Lineage (GTDB taxonomy): Bacteria > Bacteroidota > Bacteroidia > Flavobacteriales > Flavobacteriaceae > Hel1-33-131. Next base: position 15,506 of record JAQXBT010000050.1, read on the forward strand.
ACGGAGTTCTCGGCATCAACAATAAAATTATTGAGTAGGAGGGCAGGGAATTGTCTAAAACTATTGGTCCAGTAGTTGGCAATTGTCGAATGTGTAAAGTTATAATTTCCGCCGTAGGTCCCTGCAAACGATGATACGCCACTGTTATTAAGGACTATATTTTCTGCACTAATGGAAGTCGCTCTTCCAAGAATACCAAAATTACTCGAATTATAAATCTGAGAATTTGTAATTACTAATTTAGAAACATCTTCTTGATTGCCATCACTTAAAATACCAACCGTTCCGTTTTTGATCGTCGCATAATTGAGGGTGTTATCGGTACTCCCACTTAATAACCAAATAGTTTGCCATTGTCCTGGTATGTCCTCATACAGAGGTTCCAAGCGATCGCCCTGAAAAATCACTTCATTTTCTAAAAGTTCGGCATCTAAACTCGGTAATCCATTGACGTGTAAAGATGAATTCTCAGTAATAAGTAGACCAGAATTCGCATGAAAATGAACGCGAGCCCCCGGATTTACAGTCAGTGTTTTTCCGTTTTCTACAGCCGCATAGCCATAAATAACATACGGTTTTTCATTAGTAAAGATTAATTCGTAATCTTCTAAAAATCGCCCCTGTACATTGGTTTCATCCTCGACACCATCGCCATCCACATCAAACTTTAAGGTTTCAACAATGCCCTCGGCATCTTTATTAGGGTAAATAAATACCGCATCTTTTATGAGAGTTACTAATTCTACTTTTTGAATGTTAGATCCACTCCCAAATTCAATTGCATCGGTATATAAAAATTGTGTCTCATCGGTAACCAAAGGATTAATATCTACAGTGGTTTCAATAAATACATACATACTATCTTTGGCTAATAGTTCGATATTTTCAAATTCTTTTCCCAACAACGTACCAGAGCCTGTAATACCATCCACAGTTAAACGGTAATTTGAGCTTTGCCCTTCACTTAATTTTAAACTAGGAATGAGGATATCAGTATCACTTGAATTATACACTTTCAAAGTATATGTACTCGAACCTATTTTGGAAAAAACGGTGTCTAAAAAAACGGTGTCTTTTGAAAAGGTGAGCGTACCTGTGGTTGGAATAAATTCAAAATCTTGGCGACAAGAACTCCAAAATATGAGCATAAAAAAACTTATTATAAAATAAAGGGACCGTAGCATGTGATGGACTGTTTTGGTAAAAATATAACTTTTCGAGCTAATAAATATTGTGGATGTTTTAATTTTTATTAAAATACGTTTACAATCTCAGCAGTAATTCGTTTAGGTTTTTTGGTAGTGCCGTCTAATAAACACCAATTGGTTTCAGATTTTACAATCAATTTATTGGTGTCTTTATGGTACATTTCGACAATTCGCGTTGAAGTGACGCCTTTGGAACGTTTGACATAGGTTTTTAGATGAATTTCATCGTGCAATACGGCAGAAGATTTATACTCGATGTGATGGCTTAATAAGACCCATACATTTTCTTTTTGTTGGAGTGGGGTTGTTGCTGAAATCCAATGGTCCTTTGCAAGATATTGAACCCACTGTACATAACGCACATTATTCACATGTAATAACTCGTCTAAATCGTCTTTGACAACCGTTCGAAAGGCTTCAAAAATCGTCATTAATTTTTAATGATTTTGACCTCAAATAATTTATCCCAGCGTTTTCCGGTGACAAATAGAGTTTTGGTTTTTGGGTTGTAGGCCATCCCATTTAGGACATCCAAGCCTTGGTGTTTGGTGACTTTCGTTTTTAACTTTTTAAAATCAATAACCGCTTCAATTGCTCCATTCTTTGGGTTAATTATAGCCACGCCATTTTTTTGATAGCGATTGGCATAAATTTTTCCATCGACCCACTCTAATTCATTAAGATTTGTCAACTTTCCTTTATTGGTGTACGCTTGAATAGACCCTTCTTCGGAAAGCGTTTGAGGGTTTAGCGTCCAAATGTAAGCGGTTCCATCTGATTTGTAAAATTTATCACCATCATTACACAAGCCCCAACCTTCTTTACTTTGTCCATAATTAAAGGTTTCAATTTGTTCAAAACGACCCACGTCATAAACCAATCCACGACCTTCTTTCCAAGTTAATTGATAAATTTTATCATTTAAAACAGAGAGTCCTTCCCCAAAATAGGCTTTGCTTAAATTGATATTATCAAGCACTTTTCCGGTCTTATAATCGATTTTTCTTAGTTTCGATTCACCATATTGACCTGTACTTTCATATAAATTTCCTTTATAAAATTCCAGTCCTTGCGTATAAGATGTGATATCGTGAGGGTAGGTATTTACAATCTCATAAGTATATAATTTTGGAGGGGTCGCACTCACAATGGTTACTTTTTTTAGGGCGATTTCAAATTTTGAATCATAAAATACTTTGGCTTTGATTATTTTTTCACCCAAAGTCATGGATGCTAATGCCACGGAAGTCTCGATTTTTGAATTATCGAAAGTCAATTGAACGGAGTCAATTTTATAGTTTTTAGGATTGATCAATTCAACGCTAAGTGTATTTGCGTTCGAAATAACGTTGGTCTCGCTGTTTATTTGGATCAAAAAGTTGGAGGATTTAGAGGATGCGTTGTTTCCACAAGCAGTCAATAATAGGCCAAACCCAATGAAGGTCAATAGTTTGATGGGATGCATAGAGTCATATAAATTTTCAGCAATTTATTTATTTATATTCAGTTAAAAAAATCATTGTGAAAATATTAAAACTTTGTATATTTGCCCTGGCAAGTCCTACACAACTAGCTCCTGTTGAATCCTCCAGGGCGGGAACGCAGCAAAGGTAAATGGTTGTAGCGGTGTGATGTAGGTAGCTTGCCATTTTTTGTACCCCTTAGTTTCCTCAATTCTTTTTATCTTTAGCTCATCTTATAAAAATATTATATGGCAAAAGTAGTTTTAATTACAGGCGGTTCTTCTGGTATTGGAAAATCAGTAGGGGAGTATCTAACGGATAAAGGATATGTGGTCTATGGCACCAGTCGCTCTCCAGAAAAATGTACAGATACTAAGTTTCCATTGTTAAAATTAGACGTCACTCAATCCGCTTCAATTGCAAGTTGTGTTTCTGAACTGATTTCTAAAACCAATCAAATCGATATTTTGATTAATAATGCTGGCGTTGGAATTACGGGCCCATTGGAAGAAATTCCAACCCAAGAAATGAAGGCTAATTTTGAAACCAATTTATTTGGTCCTATTCATATGATTAATGCTGTGTTGCCGTATATGCGCGCTCAAAAATCAGGGTTAGTTCTTAATATTACGTCCATTGCGGGTTATATGGGACTACCTTTTAGAGGCGTTTATAGCGCCAGTAAAGGGGCTTTAGAACTGATTACCGAATCGTATCGAATGGAACTCAAAGCATTTAATATCAAGCTCAGTAATATTGCGCCTGGTGATTTTGCAACCAACATTGCTGCTGGCCGTTATCATGCGCCATTGCTCAAAGATTCTCCTTATAAAGAACCTTATGGAACCACTTTAAATTTAATGGATTCGCATGTAGATTCTGGTGAAGACCCCTTACTGATGGCTAAAATGATTTATAAAATTATCACGTCCAAAAACCCAAAAATTCATTACAAAATTGGGGCGTTTCTACAAAAATTCTCGATTGTTTTAAAACGAATCCTTCCCGATTTATGGTACGAAGCCCTTTTGTGTCGTTTTTATAAACTCTAAAGCATCATTTATTTATGGGGATTAGCTTTGTCTAAACAATAGAATACTCTAATTTTGTCACATTAATTAAAAAAAATAAATAGTATGAAATTTTTTATTGACACAGCAAATTTAGCTCAAATTAAAGAAGCACAAGACCTTGGTGTTCTTGATGGTGTGACTACCAATCCGTCCTTAATGGCTAAAGAAGGCATTACAGGTTCTGAAAATATTTTGAATCATTACAAAGCCATTTGTGCAATTGTTGAAGGCGATGTATCAGCCGAAGTTATTTCTACTGATTTTGAAGGCATGGTAAAAGAAGGAGAAGCGCTCGCAGCTTTACATCCACAAATTGTGGTGAAACTTCCCATGATTAAAGATGGTGTAAAAGCCTGTAAATATTTTAGTGATAAAGGGATTAGAACTAATGTGACTTTAGTGTTTTCTGCCGGACAAGCCTTATTAGCAGCTAAAGCGGGTGCCACTTATGTATCTCCTTTTATTGGTCGTTTGGATGATATTTCAACCGATGGTTTAAATCTAATTGCCGAAATTCGTTTGATCTATGACAATTATGGATTTGCTACCGAAATTCTAGCGGCCTCTGTGCGTCATACCATGCATGTTATAGACTGTGCGAAGTTAGGTGCTGACGTCATGACAGGTCCCTTAAGTTCTATTGAAGGCTTACTACGTCACCCATTAACAGACAGTGGTTTAGCTAAGTTTTTAGAAGATTATAAAAAAGGAAATTAAGACTTACATTTTAAAACAATAAAAATTTAAGCTGAAGGAAACTTCAGCTTTTTTTTATTTATATTTTTGAAGCGTTTTATTAAAAGTAGGATCAAATAAATCGGCCGTTACATTTAAGATCAACCCCTCACGATCTACAATTAAAACTTTTTTGATGTAGTTGATCGCCAAGCGTTTTTTGGCATAAGATGGATCTGAAAATCGATATTCATTATTGATATTAAACTGATTGCCGAAAATCATATTACGCCATACATTGGTATGCATGGAATTGATATTAATCGCAATAAAATCAATGGTAGGAAATTTCGATTGTAAGGTTTTAACCTTAATATGACTGTTTTCAAAATGATAACGACTCGCATTATCCCAAAAATAAATAACCGTTGTTTTGTCAAAAATAGAATTAATATTTAAAGTTTCATTTTTATGGTTCATCACTTCAATGGCCGGCAGTGGATACCCTGATTGAAGTCCTTGCGCATGTTTAAATAAATTTTTGATATATGTTTTATCCTTTTCAATAGTGCTTTTTTCTAAGAAGGATTGATATAAGATATAACTCTGATCGATGGATTTTGAATTCGAAATGAAGTTTCGTGTTGTATATTTTAATAAATTATTTTTAATCATGGTATTGGTCACCAAACTATTGATAAGCTCTAACTTGCGCATGGTGTAATCCAATGAATTGTGCTCAAATGTAAAATCTGGATTCGACGCTGTTAATTGATCGAGTGCGAGGTTATTAATATGCGGAAATAAAAAATTATAATATGGATAAAAATCTTTCAGATCGATATCATTGTAAACAATGTTTTTTCTAAATTCATAAAAAATAGTAGGAAGTTTCTTAAACTCATTGTGGTTATTTTTCCCATAGTGATGGAAAGGGTAGAGTTCTTTTTTGGTAAAATAATTGTAATTAATACTCGCTTTGGCAATTTTCTCAAAAAGCTTAGAATTAGGGTTTTCTTTTAAAAATAACTGTAATTCTTTAGTGTTTTTTTCAATCAAACCTTCAATCGTAAAATGATAATCAAAAGGAGATTTTTTATAATATACATTTATCTCACTACTTTCTTTTTCTAACTTCAACAACAAGTTGATGAGAAAATTATTTTTTTTGGCACCAATTCCATTATACACAATCGATTCGTCAAAATCATGCGTATTAATGTGCATCATAATACTGTCATTGGCTTCGAGTAATATAGTTTGGTGTTTTCCACCATGCACAAATGAATGAATTCCAGGTTTAAAGGTTGTGAAATGGTGAAAAAATCGATTATCAGCATTCAAATAAAGCGTATCGATATTGTTTTGAGTATCATATAACACCACATAGTTATTACTTGGATTTATGATATCGCCACCCATAAAAACAACCTTATCTTTTCTGTCAGTGCTTTGGCAACTACAGAGAACTAAAAGTCCGTAAAGGAGGTGTATTGGTTTCATTTGTAATAATATCTAACGTATAATATCTTAGTTCTACCAAATGTAAGCTTATAGACGATTCATTCTTGTTAAGGCGTTGTTAAATTACGAGGCTGTTTAATTTGGTGAGTGGTTTGATTTATTTACTTTTGCAAAAATTATTTTAAGCATGTTATCAGTTTCAAACTTATCAGTACAATTCGGAAAACGTATTCTTTTTGATGAAGTCAATACGTCTTTTAATACCGGAAATTGCTATGGAATTATTGGCGCCAATGGAGCTGGTAAATCGACTTTTCTAAAAATCATCGCAGGCGTTCAAGAACCAACGTCTGGCCATGTACATTTAGAACCAGGAAAACGCATGTCGGTTCTAGAACAAAATCATAACTTATATGATGAACATACGGTTTTGGAAACGGTGATTATCGGAAACAAACCCTTGTTTGAAATAAAGGCTGAAATTGATGCGTTGTACAACGATTACTCAGATGAAAATGCCGATCGAATTGGAGAATTACAAGTCCAATTTGAAGAAATGAATGGGTGGAATGCCGATAGTGATGCCGCTTCAATGCTTTCTAATTTGGGGATTAAAGAGGAACATCATTACACCCTAATGAAAGATTTGGACGGTAAACAAAAGGTACGGGTCTTATTGGCGCAAGCTTTATTTGGTTCGCCCGATGTCCTAATTATGGATGAGCCAACCAATGATTTAGATTATGAAACCATTTCTTGGTTAGAGCATTTCCTAGCCAATTATGACAACTGCGTGATTGTTGTATCGCATGACCGTCACTTTTTAGATTCGGTATGTACGCACATTTCTGACATCGATTATAACAAAATCAATCATTTTTCTGGAAACTATACCTTTTGGTATGAATCCTCTCAGTTGGCTGCCAAACAACGCGCGCAACTCAACAAAAAATCAGAAGATAAAAAGAAAGAATTAGAAGAATTTATCCGTCGTTTTTCTGCCAATATGGCGAAATCCAAACAAGCTACCAGTCGTAAAAAAATGATTGATAAATTAGATGTTTCTGAAATAAGACCTTCAAGCAGACGCTATCCGGCCATTATCTTTGAACGAGAACGGGAAGCTGGAGATCAGATTCTGAATATCGAAAAATTAGCCTTTGAATTAGAAGGAGAGACCCTTTTTGATAAAATTGATTTTAACTTAAATAAAGGCGATAAAGTTGTGGTATATTCTAAGGATTCTAGAGCTACTTCAGCATTTTATGAAATTGTTAAAGGAAATTTGGAGGCTAAAAATGGAACCTTTCTTTGGGGCGTGACCACCACACAATCGTATTTGCCGTTGGATAACAGCAGTTTTTTTAAGCAAGCGATGAATTTAGTCGATTGGTTACGTCAATGGGCAAAAACAGAAGAAGAACGTGAAGAAGTACACATTCGTGGCTTTTTGGGAAAAATGATATTTAGCGGCGAAGAAGCCCTCAAACAATCCAATGTATTGTCGGGAGGCGAGAAAGTGCGTTGTATGCTTTCACGCATGATGATGATGCGTGCAAATGTTCTTATGCTCGATGAACCCACCAATCACTTGGATCTGGAAAGCATTACCGCTTTTAATAATTCTTTAAAAAACTTTAAAGGCACGGTACTGTTTACCACCCATGATCATGAGTTCGCACAAACCTTGGCCAACCGTGTCATTGAGCTAACTCCTAAGGGCGTGATTGACCGCTACACGACTTTTGATGAGTATATGCAAGATGCTAAGATTAAGGAACTGCGTGCAAAGATGTATGCCTAGACAATTGCGTTTTTAGCGATTACTATTCACAATGAGGAATATTTCTCGACTTTGAGCTTATATTTTGTGTTATTTCGTTCTAAATTTATTGTTTCAACTATTTAGTTGCATACACATCATTTTACGTCCAATTAAGTATGGAATCTTCACATGGCTGATGTAACTCTCTAATAGCATTCATAAAACTAGGACATACCTAAAAACCTCTAATTACTGTGGACTTTTAGAAGTAATATAAAATAATAAAAAATTGCTGTGTAAATTTTGATTGAAAAGCCAAAATCAAAGTTTAATTGAAGTCAAACTTTTATGACTTATTTTAAAGAAGTGTTTGTGTTGATAATTTGATTTATGGCGTCTTTTACTTCTGTAACGGGATATTTACAGGTGTTGTTTTGACAGACATAAATTGTTGTTTGACCTTTGACTAATTTATTTTCTAGCAATGCCAACTGACCTTCCTTTTTTCCGCCTGATAAAAAGACGTTTGGAGTAAAGTGGGTGTTAAATTCTTTTCTTTTGGCTTCAAAATCATCGCCTAAAATAGCAACTGAGTAGGGGGGACTCACCATCCAACTCATTAAGACATCCCAATTGGAATAATACGGACCACCTTTTAAAGCGTTTTCTTTCACATTACTCAGCATTTTTTTGGAGAGTTCAACATAATTGGTGTCGTAATAATACTGCCCTAAGACAAATAAGTTTTTAGCCATTTGAGAATTGGAGGCCGGCATGACGTTGTCCGAGATTTCCATTTTTCTGGCAATCAGTTTTGGATCCAGATTAGAGGTGTAATAAAACATCCCACGCGACTCATCATAGAAGTGTGCAATCGCATAGTCCGTTAATTGCTTGGCCGTTTCTAACCATGATTCATCAAAGGTGCTCTGATACAAGGCGATAAATGCTTCGATGGTAAAGGCATAATCATCTAAAAAGGCATTGATCGATTTTTTGCCATCTTTGTAACTTCTAGACAATCGATGATCGGATGCTTTTACTTTTGTGGTGATAAACTTTGCATTTTTTAGCGCACTGTCTAAATATTTTTTATCGTCAAAAACAGCGTAGGCATCTACATACGATTTTAGCATCAGCGCATTCCAGGAAGTAATGATTTTATCATCTAAAGCTGGTCTAATTCGTTTTTCTCGTTCCGTTAAAAGAATCTTCTTAGATTTTTTGATTGTATTTTGTAACGCAGTTTCCAAAAGATTATAGCGGCTTGCAAACGCAGTATCGGATTCTGATTTAAACAATATATTGATGCCGTTTTCCCAATTCCCTTGTTCCTCAACATTGTAATATTCTAGGACTAAATCGGTATCAGCCCCCAAAAGTTGTTGTAATTCTTGTTGCGACCAGACATGATATTTCCCTTCTTCTCCTTCGCTATCAGCATCCAAAGAGGCATAGAAGCCACCTTCTTTCGAGGTTAATTCACGTCCTATAAACTCTAAGGTTTCACGAACAATAGTTCTATAATAGGGGTCTTTTGTTTGTTGATAAGCAGCAGCATACAAGCTGACAAGCTGAGAATTATCATACAGCATTTTTTCAAAATGGGGAACTTTCCATTGGTCATCGGTTGAATAGCGTGAAAATCCACCGCCAATTTGGTCATAAATGCCACCACTGGCCATTTTATCTAATGTTAAGGTAACGGCTTTTAAGGCTTCGGGATTTGGATTTAAATAATTATAGTGGATTAAAAACTGATATCCAACGGGTAATGGGAATTTTGGTGCGCCATTATAACCGCCTTCAGTCACATCGATACTTGGTTTCCAGTTTTCAAAAATAAGATCTAAATCGGACATTGAAACCGTTTTAATTTCAGAACTCATAAAATTAAGTTCTTTTGCTCGAACACCATCGGTGAGTTGCTTGGCTTGTAGTTCTGTTTTTTCGGGATTGGTTTTTACAAATTCTGAGATTTTAGAAAGCATATCTAACCATTGATTTTTCCTAAAATAGGTCCCGCCATACAAAGGGCGTCCATCGGGGAGTGCAATACAATTTAGCGGCCAGCCACCACTTCCGGTAATCAGTTGAATGGCATCCATGTATATCTGGTCAATATCGGGACGTTCCTCTCTATCGACTTTAATCGAAATAAAATGGTCGTTCATAAATTTGGCAACTTGTTCATCTTCAAAACTTTCATGTTCCATCACATGGCACCAATGACAAGCCGCATACCCAATACTAACAATGATTAATTTGTTTTCTTTTTTTGCTTTATCTAAAGCATCTTGCCCCCATGGATACCAGTTAACAGGGTTGTGGGCATGTTGTAACAAGTAGGGGCTGGTCTCATTTATAAGCTGATTTGTATGTGTGTTCGTGGTTTTATTCATTTTCTGTTGTTGTCCGCATGAAACAAAAGCTATCAAACTAATAAGCAAAAAATAGTTATTTAGTTTCATAGGAGATCTTGTTTGATACAAAATAGGCGTGATGCGACGACACACCAATGATTTATAAGCATCGAGTACTCGCAATTTTCGACCCTATAAAGATAACAGATGTTGTGTATATATTTAGTTTTTAAATACTTTATATACTAATTCATTCAATTTTAAAAAGTAGAGTCCAGAAGCTAATTTTGAAACATCGATTTTATTGGGTCCAAGGCGTTTGAAATTGGCCTGTTTACGACCTCTGATATCATAAATAGTAATACGAGCTTTTTGTATTGAGGTGCCTTTTATTTGAATGATATCATTTACTGGATTAGGAAAAACAACGACGGATGTTGCATCATATTGATCTGTTGAAAAGACGCCATATTCAATGGCACCAATGTCGGGACTGTCATCTCTAATTTTTCCAAAGTAGTCCGTTGTTTGGTTGCTTTGACTCGAAGCATTATCAATTGCAGAGGAAGTACTCATCAATTTAAAATCGGTATTGACAGCATCCGAAAAAAGAGGATCGACTTTTGTCCAACCCGACCTCGATGTTAATTGATTTTCTGGAGTTTCTCTTATGACATTGACGGATCCCGAATTATTAAATATAATGTTTGCATCTAAAACTAAATTTGTGACGGGTTCCGCCAAAATTCCCATCGCCCATTTATTAGTTTTAGAATAGGAAATATTACTTAAAACCTTAACATTATCTGACGAATTTACTCCAATCCCACCTGGTAACCCATGATTTGAAGTCCCATTATCAAAAACCGTATTATGTTCGATTACAACATCATCTGTGAAATGACAAACAATTCCACTGGCTCCGTTTCTGTATGACAAATTATTAGCAATCACCATTTTTCCTTGTGTATATGAATTATTATTTCTTGTTAAAAAAATACCAGTTCCTTCATCTATTTCAAAATGAATAAATGATTTTGTAGGATTCCAAGAGATTAATCGATTTTCATTTCCATATACTGTATTCTCTGAGATGATTACTTTAACCCCAGTATATGTATCGCCGGTAGGTTTAACAGTTGCTTCGCTAATTGTGATTGCTCCAACTCCCTGTGTAGTCCAGTAAGTATTGTTATATACTGTATTTCTTGAAATTGTAATATAATCGCATTTTTGGGCTCTTATTGCTGCCGATGGAACATTTCGGATGGTATTTTCTAAAAACTCTATATGATGGGATTTATTAGCTACCAAAGCTCTTCCGTTATAGAGAATGGGTTTACTTATATTTAAGGTTTCTGGTTTATCTTTAGAAGTGCCTATTAATGAGGAATTATTGATGTCAATTCCCATTTCTGATTCTAGATCATGAACTTCACCGTTTTCAGTTTTATAGAGGCCCCAAGCCTCATCGGCCTGTTGTTGTGAAATTTCATCCGCAACTCCTTCAAAAATAAATCCTTTAACCCTAACGTAAGAAGCATCCTGAAGCAGAAACCCATAGACTCCATCAAATTTGATGATGACTTCTTCTAAATCATAGGGCTGAATGGTGATGTATTTACTAGCGGTTCCATTGACAATAATTCGAGTGACATGAGTTCCTGTCCATATATCCCCATCGCCATAGTCTGAATTTTTATAGGTTCCAGCTCGCACCATCACAGTGTCTCCAGGACTAGCTTGGTCGCAGCCTTTTCTTATGGTTTTATATGGATTTGCCATACTTCCGTCTCCAGAAGAATCATTGCCCATCGGTAGCTATAAATATATTTGTTTGACAGAGTCCACAAACTGACTGAAATAAGAATATGATAAGTAATATGTTTTTCATAAAATGGGGTGTATTAATTTTGTGATTTATGAGTAAATAGGTTAATAAATGATGATTTTAAGCTTGATTTTTAAGATATTGTTTTAAAATGTTCAACAGTCGGGAAGGGGGCGTAATGTTGATGTAATAAACGCTTCCATTCTAAGTATGCATTTGAGTTTCTAAACCCGATTTCATGTGCCTCTAAAGTCTCCCAGTCCACGAGTAAAATATATCTATTGGGGCGTTCCAAACACTGTTTTAACGAATGTCCTAAATAGCCGTTAATAGAACAGATGTACTTTTCTGCAATCTTAAAATCATGTTCAAATTGATTTTGATGCCCTTCTTTTACATCAAGTATTGCAACTTCAAGTATCATAGTTCTATTAGTATCGAGGTGCCTTTAGCATAATCGTTACAAGTCCATTCCCAATTTTCATTTAGGGATAACTTAGCACTATCAAAAGTAATAATAGATTCACATTTACCGGTTTTAAAATCGTCATTTAGGGTTTGATGTTGATAAGTGAAAAATAATTTATTTCCCTCAATACGACCTGAAAGTGCTCCAAATAAAACAGTGCCCCCTTGATAGGTTCCCCAAATAATCTGACCATTTTGGCGATATTCAAAGAGGGTTTCTGAGCTCACGTCGCCATTTGACGAACTCGATTCCGCTTTGAATTTTTTAGCGTTTAGATTAAACATATTATTAAATTCATTTAAAATACGTTGTGTAGTTTTTTAAATCGGTAATCTATTTAAAATAAATCTTCTTGCACTCTTTTAAATCCGGTGAATCTAAGGATCCGAGTAAATCTTTAATCGGCAATAAAAAATTATGTAATTGATTATGAGCTTCTCCTGTCATTGTACATTTTCGGAAAATAGTTGAAAATTCAATTTTCAACTCCTCAGATAGTTCTTTGTAAGCATTGATTTCCTCTTTCTTTTCAAAGGAATTCATTATAGAGATCATGGTTTCAATTCCTGTCGTTGTTTCAGGATTTGCACTCCAACGGTTTCCGTGATTTAATTGAACGCTGCTACTTTTTTGAATCTTCATTTTCGGTTTGTAGTTGACTTTTTTTCTCTTTCGTTTGGTTGACACAAGAATGTGTTAAGCACAAGGCTAAAACGAATGTGATGTTGAGTAAAGGTGTTTTCATTTTTTTAGATTTAAGGTTTTAATTTACTTTTTGGATCATCTTCGCCATTAAGAGTCCCATATATTTTAAATACAGGCTCCTATTATCTTGTATGTGAAAAGAATAAAGGCATTGCCTAAATTTTTCCAAACGAGTAATTAAGTATCAATTATTGGTTAATTGGTTGTGAAGTAAAACATTGGGGCGTTGCTTCGTTGTAAAGATAATAAAAAAAGCATCCTCATAGGATGCTCTTTTTATCATAATATTAAATCTGTTAGCTATTCAACATCACTGGCATAACTAACATCGTAACGGTTTCACCTACATCCAAGCCGTCTATTGGGGTTAAGATCCCGGCACGATTTGGCATGCTCATTTCTAACTGCACGTCATCGGCGTTTAAATTATTGAGCATTTCTGATAAAAATCGTGAGTTAAATCCAATTTGCATATCATCTCCTTGGTAGTCACACGTTAAGCGTTCTTCGGCTTTATTGCTGTAATCGATATCTTCAGCAGAAATATTTAATTCGGCACCCGCAATCTTCAAACGAATTTGATGTGTCGTTTTATTTGAGAAAATAGAAACTCGGCGTACCGAATTCAAAAATTGGTTACGACTAATTGTTAAGTGATTTGGGTTTTCTTTTGGAATTACCGCTTCGTAGTTTGGATATTTCCCATCAATTAAACGACAAATTAATATCGAATTTTCGAATGAAAATTTTGCATTAGAATCGTTGTATTCAATTGTCACATCATCATCACTCCCAAGTAAAATCCCTTTTAATAAATTTAATGGCTTTTTAGGCATGATAAATTCTGCCGTTTCATTGGCAGTCACATCGGTGCGAGAATATTTTACCAATTTGTGTGCATCAGTTGCAACAAACGTTAAGCTCTCTGTTGAAAACTGAAAAAAGACGCCACTCATCACCGGACGTAAATCATCGTTACCGGCTGCAAAAATAGTTTTAGAAATAGCAGTTGCTAAAATATCCGCACCCAATACAGTCGTACTCGGACTGTCTAATGAAATGGCTTTAGGGAATTCATCGGCACTGGCATAAGCCAATGCATATTTTCCATGGTTAGAACTAATTTCAATCGTGTTATTCTCTTCAATGACAAACGTGAGTGGTTGTTCAGGAAATGTTTTAAGCGTTTCTAACAAAAGTTTTGCTGGAATTGCAACACTACCTTCGCTATCACTTTCAACTTCCAAGGTCGATGCCATGGTAGTTTCTAAGTCGCTTGCAGAGACGGTTAGTTTTGAATGCTCTAACTCAAATAGGAAATTATCTAAAATAGGCAGGGTATTAGAATTATTAATCACGCCGCCTAAGACTTGAAGTTGTTTTAGTAAATACGTACTGGAAACTATAAATTTCATCTGTGATGTATGTTATAAATTTAATAATATGGGTTCTTACAAATATATCTTTTTGACGCTAATTATTAAAAGAAACTTATTAACATTAAGTTGATAGCTTTTTGACATGAATCAACTTCTTATTTTGGACTTAATCTTTAAAGAAATTTACAGATATTGTATCCATCATATTTAGTCCCAATAGAGTAGAAGCACTCCCAACAGTTGCTAAATTACTTCGATACACGGCAATTTCAAGGTAGTCAGATGAATTGAATACAACCAAACCTTGACCTTCATCGTTCCGTGAATCAAACGGAATGTTAAAATCTACAATATCACTGTAATGGTTAAAAATGCGTTTAAATTTGTGGTTTCGTGCTGAAATTTCAAAACGCCGTCCTTTTTGAACCGTTTCAAAAAAGCGTTTTTTAATATTGGTCACCACATTACCGTAATGATCTATATAAATCACATTGCCGACTAATTGACTGGTGTCGTCTCTTAGAATAGGGGCAATATTTTTTATCGGTTTGATTTCTGTGATTACTTTTCCAATCACTTCCAAAGTTCCACCACGAGCAATGTGTGCAGCGACTTTCACAAATACATCCAACACAGGAAAACTGGTCGAAATTTTATCGTGAATATTTATTTCTACAATTTTTTGAGGATTAATTTCTGAACAAATCATACTCATAATCCCATTATTAGCACAAATAAAATAATGATCATTCAACTGAATCGCGATGTGTTTATTTTCTTCACTTATTTCTGAATCAACTCCAATAATATGGATGCTTCCAACAGGAAAACTGCTAAAAGCATTTTGAATAACATAAGCAGCTTCTAAAATACTAAACGGCGAAATGTTATGAGATACATCAACAACTTTAGCATCGATAATTTCAGATAGCAAAGCGCCTTTTACAGCACCTGTAAAATGATCTTTTGTTCCAAAATCGGTTGTTAATGTAATGATGGCCATTGGCGCAACGTATTGAATTGTTTAAAAATGTATTCAAAAACTTGATCGTTTAAGATATACAAACTTACATATTTTTTGTTTTAAAATTTTATTAACAGTCCTAAATATTATACTAAATTGTCACTACTTTTATAACTTCATACGAAAACATAAACCAACTAAATAGTATACCTCTTTGAATGAACTAATTATTGAATTAATAGATATTACTCCCAAAGAGTTTTTTGGGCCTCAAAACAATAATATCGCGCTTATAAAAATGTATTTTCCAAAGTTGAAAATTGTTGCTCGAGGTACTAAAATCACAGCCTTTGGAGATGATGATATGCTCGCAGAATTTGATAAACGCCTTAAAATGTTGCTAAGTCATTTCGAAAAATATAATAAATTAGACGAAAACATGATTGAACGTGTCCTGACAAGTCATTCTAAAAAGGATTACGAAACATCTAAAAAAAGTGGCGATGTCATTGTACACGGCGTGAATGGGCGCTTAATAAAAGCACAAACAGCAAATCAACGTAAATTAGTTGATAGTGTTCGCGAAAACGACATGGTGTTTGCCATTGGCCCCGCAGGAACGGGTAAAACCTACACAGGGGTTGCGTTAGCAGTAAGAGCTCTTAAAAACAAAGAAGTTAAACGAATAATTCTGACCCGTCCAGCAGTAGAAGCAGGAGAGAATCTCGGATTTTTACCTGGAGATCTAAAAGAAAAACTAGATCCTTACATGCAACCGTTATATGATGCACTGAGAGATATGATTCCTGCTGAAAAATTAGAAAGTTATATCGAAAATGGTACGATTCAAATTGCACCATTAGCTTTTATGAGAGGCCGTACATTGGATCATGCCTTTGTTATTTTGGATGAAGGTCAGAACACAACTCACGCTCAAATGAAAATGTTTTTAACCCGAATGGGAAAAGATGCTAAATTCCTCTTAACAGGTGATCCTGGTCAAATTGATTTGCCACGACGGACGATTTCAGGGTTAAAAGAAGCCCTTCTAATTTTAAAAGATATAGAAGGTGTTGGCATGATTTTCTTAGACGACAAAGATGTAATTCGCCATAAATTGGTCAAAAAAGTAATTGAAGCTTATAAACATATTGAAAACAGAGACTAAAAAAATAACATGAGTCATACCATTTCCGATACCAATTTTAAGTTCCCAAATCAAACGAACCTTTACAAAGGAAAAGTTAGAGAAGTCTATTCAATAAATAACGATTTATTAGTCATGGTGGCTACCGATCGTTTGTCGGCATTTGATGTGGTGATGCCAAAAGGGATTCCGTATAAAGGTCAAATTCTTAATCAAATCGCTACTAAAATGATGGCAGCTACTACCGATATCGTTCCCAATTGGTTGGTTGCTACACCCGATCCAAATGTTGCTGTAGGTCACTTATGTGAGCCGTTCAAAGTTGAAATGGTCATACGTGGCTATATGTCGGGTCATGCGGCCCGTGAATATACATCCGGAAAACGAGTCCTTTGTGGCGTCCCAATGCCTGAGGGTTTAAAAGAAAACGATGCCTTTCCAATACCAATTATTACTCCTGCGACAAAAGCAGAGATGGGTGACCATGATGAAGATATTTCACGAGAAGATATCATAAGTCGCGGGATTGTATCTGAAGTTGATTATCTTGTTTTGGAAGAGTATACTAGAAAATTATTTCAAAGAGGATCTGAAATAGCAGCATCTAGAGGGTTGATTTTAGTGGATACCAAATATGAATTTGGTAAAACAAAACAGGGAAAAATTGTTTTGATAGATGAAATTCATACGCCTGACTCCTCAAGATATTTTTATGCAGATGGCTATGAAGCACGACAAGTTGCAAATGAACCTCAAAAACAGCTTTCAAAAGAGTTTGTACGCCAATGGTTAATTAGTCATGATTTTCAAGGCCTAGAGGGACAGAAAGCACCCCTGATGAGTGACGATTATATTACAACCGTAAGTGAACGTTATATAGAATTGTATGAAAATATTACGGGTGAAGTTTTTGTAAAAGCAGATGTAACCGATATTCAATCCCGAATTGAAACGAACGTCCTTAAGTATTTAAAGACTGTATAAAAACTTTTATCTTGTAAGCTTTCTGTCTAAAAAAACCATAAACTTGGGTATTTGCTTTAATAATATAAATAGAGATGAGGCTCACGGTTACTAAAAAACAAAAGGCACCAATTATGGCTTCAAATGGTGTGAGGTTTTTTCCAAAGATTCTGTTGAGTCCCCAACCTGTAAAACTTCCATAAAGAAGGATAAAATGTATAATATAAATTGAGAGTGTTTTTTGACCTATCTTTAAAATAGTAGGGTGCTTTAAATACGTTTCTAAGGCGTAAAACAATCCAAATAATAACAGTACATTCCCGAGACGAATAAATAAATAATTGTAATTAGCAACCTCTATAAAAAGTGAAAAGTCAGTTAGCAATGCAAGCCAATGTATTAGGGGTGTTGACCCGTAAATTAATCCAAAGCCAACACCAAAAAAACCTGATACTATCGCAGTTTTAAATTTTGGACGGATTAAATACCCATAAAATAAGGTCGCAATAAATGCACCGTAGGTCATATATCCAAACCATGGAATAATAGTAAATACAGACCCGTTATCTTTCGTGAAATAATTGGCAATTGCCAATGGAACCCCTTCTGCAGCGTAATTCCTATAAAGTGGTTCGGTTAGAAATATGATGGTTCCCAAACACAACATGACTATTGAAAATATTAGAGCCTTTTTTTGAGTAATTGCATAGATACAGACTATCAAAATTAGAGAGAGTCCAATACATTGCAAAACATCAATTACCAAAAAATAAGTCCCAAAAGATCCTGTAAACCATCTAAAAATTGGAATTCTGAGAGCATATCCAATACCAATCAACATCAACCCACGGATGACGCCTTTACGCATTCGGTGTCTCAGTGTTCCTTTTTCCTTTGCCTTGATAAGTAAATAAGTGAAAATCAGCCCTGAAATAGTAAAAAAAACAGGAGCTGTAATTCCTCTAAAATAGCGCCACGTAGTGTATGCCAGATTATTAGGGTCTCGAAATTCAACGGCTAATAGCGTGTCAATGAAATGCCCCTGAAGCATCATTAAAATAGCAAACGCCCTGACAGCGTCAATAAAATAGAGCCGATTGATTTGCAAAATTGGTTAGTTTTGATGCAAAGTTAGGGTATAATTTTAACATATAATGTGTTGGAATTATAGAATCAAAGACCAAGAGTGTCTGAAAATTTATTAACTTACCCACTAAATCTTAAAAAATGATTTCATACCAACTCAAAAACAGGGACTCCTACAATAAAAATTATATAAATTCTACAGAAAACCCTGAAGTGTTTTGGGCAGAAATTGCGAAAGATAATTTCATTTGGAAACGACCATGGGATCGGGTGTTAGATTGGGATTTCTCGAAACCAAAAATTAGTTGGTTTGATGGGGCAAAACTGAATATTACAGAAAATTGTATCGATCGTCATCTGAAAACTCAGGGTGATAAAACAGCGATCCTGTTTGAACCAAACGATCCAAAGGAACCTTCCGAAGCAATTACATACAAAGATTTACATAAACGTGTGAATGCATTTGCCAACGTATTACTATCAAAAGGTATTCAAAAAGGAGATCGTGTTTGTATTTACTTACCAATGATTCCAGAACTTGCAATTTCTGTGTTGGCATGTGCTCGAATTGGAGCCATTCATTCCGTTGTTTTTGCGGGATTCTCAGCAACAGCACTTTCTACAAGAATCAATGATTCAGATTGTAAAATGCTGATTACAAGCGATGGTGGTTATCGAGGCGCAAAGACTATTGATTTAAAATCGATTGTGGATACAGCACTTTTAGATTGTGACGGAATAGAATCGGTATTAGTCGCCAAACGTATTCATTCTGATATTCCAATGGTCTCAGGGCGAGATTTTTGGTTACAACCTCTTTTAGAGGCTGCTTCTGATCAATGTGAGCCCACGGTTATGGACGCGGAAGACCCGTTATTTATATTATATACTTCTGGTTCCACAGGAACTCCAAAAGGCATGGTGCATACCACCGCAGGATATATGGTCTATAGTGCATATACATTTAAAAATGTTTTTCAATACGAATCGGATGATGTGTATTGGTGTACGGCCGATATCGGTTGGATTACTGGACACAGTTACATTGTGTATGGACCTCTTTTAAATGGCGCTACTACCGTAATGTTTGAAGGCGTTCCTAGCTACCCAGATTATGGTCGATTCTGGTCAATTATCGACAAACATAAAGTTACTCAGTTTTATACAGCTCCAACTGCTATTAGAGCCTTAGCAAAAGAAGGGCTTGGTGTTGTAGATCCCTATGATTTATCCTCTTTAAAAATTTTAGGAACTGTTGGTGAACCTATAAACGAAGAAGCTTGGCATTGGTATAATGATCATATTGGAAAACAAAAATGTCCTATTGTCGATACTTGGTGGCAAACGGAAACAGGCGGTATTATGATTTCGCCAATCCCCAACAGTTTTGAAGGAAAACCAACGTTTGCAACCTTACCATTTGTAGGAATTCAACCTACACTTATGGATGAAAAAGGGGAGGAGATGGATGGGAATTCGGTCGAAGGACGTTTGTGTATCAAATTTCCATGGCCATCCATGGCGCGGACTATTTGGGGGAATCATCAACGCTATAAAGAGACCTATTTTTCAGCCTACGATAATATGTATTTTACAGGGGATGGCGCTTTGAGAGATGAAAACGGTCACTACCGAATAACAGGGCGTGTCGATGATGTAATTATTGTATCGGGGCATAATTTAGGAACCGCACCCATTGAAGATGCGATTAATGAACATCCAATGGTCGCGGAATCGGCAATTGTTGGCTATCCACACGACATTAAAGGCAGTGCCTTATATGGATTTGTAACCCTAAAAAATGAAACGAATTCTAACGATGCTTTAAAAGCTGAAATCAACCAGTATATAAGCAAACAAATAGGACCTATTGCAAAGCTTGATAAAATTCAGTTTACTTCGGGACTTCCAAAAACGCGCTCTGGTAAAATTATGCGTCGGATTCTTCGTAAGATCGCGAGTAAGGATACTTCAAATTTAGGAGATATCAGTACTCTATTAAACCCTGAAGTTGTTGAAACGATTATGAAAAGTTCACTTTAAATTTTATAATAATTAAATAGATATTAAATACTTAAAATAGATTTTTATGAAAACCAATTTAATTTACACGATTTTCTTTACGTTGTTATTTTTCTGTTGTAAAACAGAATTAAAAACGTCTATAAATATTTCAAATTCAGATTACTTAGATAGTTCTCAAAAGGAGGATCAGTATTTAGGTGGCATAAAAATGATTCCAATTTCGACTCCTAAAGGAGAATTTAAGGTTTGGACCAAACGTGTAGGAAACAATCCCACCATGAAAGTATTATTACTCCATGGTGGGCCAGGAATGACACACGAAATCTATGAAAGTTTTGATGGTTATTTTCCTAATGAAGGCATCGAGTATTATTACTATGACCAATTAGGATCTTATTATAGCGATCAACCTAAAGACATGTCATTATGGGACTTAGGTCGATTTGTTGAAGAAGTAGAACAGGTGCGAATTGCATTGGGATTGTCGAGTGATAATTTTTATTTGTACGGACAATCTTGGGGTGGTATTTTGGGTATGCAATATGCACTAAAATATCAAGAACATTTAAAAGGATTGATTATTTCCAATATGGTACCATCAATTCCAGATTACCAAAAGTATTCGGATGAAGTCTTAGCCCCTAAATTAGATCCAGATGTTTTAGAAGAAATTATGGCGTTTGAAAATTTAGAAGATTATACCAACGAACGTTATATGGAATTGGTCGTTAATAATTATTACACCAAACACATCATCCGTTTGCCTGTTGATGAATGGCCAGAACCCTTAAATCGTAGTTTTAAACATATCAATACAGATGTATATGTCACCATGCAAGGACCTAGTGAGTTTGGAATTAAAGGCGATGCTAATTTAAAAGAGTGGGATGTTAAAGCCGATTTACACAAAATATCCGTACCGACTTTAAGTATTGGGGCCACTCATGACACCATGGATCCCGCGCAAATGAAATTTATATCTGAAGAAGTGCAAAACGGTCGTTTTTTATTGTGCCCAAATGGAAGTCACTTATCACAATTTGACGATCAAAAAATCTATTTTGAAGGCTTGATTCAATTTATAAAAGAGGTGGATAACGGCTCGTTTTAAATCGTGCGTTCTAGTGGTTTGTTGAGAAGGAAAATTCCCATTGACACAAATCCACATCCCGTAAACCCAAGAAAAAGAGGCCATACAGTTGTGTCTACATAAGCGCCTATAACGCTTGCAATGGCTACCCCCATAACGGTTGAAATAAATCCATTGATGGCTGCTCCAACGCCCGCGATATGCCCAATGGGCTGCATTGCCAAAGCTCTAAGATTTCCAAATAGAAAACCAATAGAGAAGAATTGTAATGCGAAAAAGATCAATAAGATCCATAATGGAGGATTCGATTTGTTGAAAAATAAAATAACATAAATTAAAGATGATAGGTTAAAGGCTGCCAAGGAAACTAAGGCGATCCGTTTCATCCCTACCCTGACCACATACACGCCATTAAGATAGGTCGCAATTCCGACGCCCACAGCCAAACTCGCAAAAATCAACGGGAAGTCATCTCCTAAGCCATATTGGACTTCAAAAATATGTTGAGTTGTGCTCAAGTACACCATAAAAGATCCTGTGATAAATCCAGAGATTAACGTAAATGCGACTGCTTGTTTTTCTTTAAAAAATGCTTTAAACCCCGAAATCAGTACGGCTGTTTTGAACGGAGTCCTTTTAGATAGTGCTAAGGTTTCGGGTTGTCGTTTCCAAAACCAAAAAATCACTAAAATTCCGAGCCCTAATTGTACATTAAAAATGGCTTGCCAATTATAGGCATTCATTAAAAACTGCCCAAGGGTTGGAGCTACGATAGGAATGAGAATGAAAATCATTACAATAAACGACATCACTTTAGCCATATAGTCACCTTCGTATGAATCCCGAATCATAGCGATGCTTAAGGTTCTTGGCGATGCTAATCCAATCCCTTGTAAAATACGCCCTGCAATTAATATGTCATAATTATTGGTGTTCACACAGATGATACTTGCGATTGCAAACACTAAAAACCCTAAATAGATGATTGGCTTACGTCCATAACTGTCTGATAATGGTCCAAATATTAACTGACCGAATCCTAGGCCCAAAAAAATCATGGTAATGAGTAATTGGTGATCTTTGGTGTTTGTAACGCTTAGATCATTTCCAATGACGGCGAGGGCAGGAAGGATACCATCAATTGATAGCGCTACTAATGACATTAAAAGTGCCATGATGGCTATAAACTCGATTTTGAGGGCAGGCTGGTTTTGCATCTCGCAAATTTACTGCTATTTATAGGATTTTCAATACCGTATCCATTACAAACTGATAATAACTCATGTCAGCAGGAACTATTGTATATTTTGTGTGTTTTTGTAGTCTGCACAATTGGAGTTCATCAAAAGAAAAAAGGCGCACGTCATCCACTTCAGTCGCTTGAGTGGTGAGTTGCGAAACCGTTGCTTCCAGTTTTGCAAGAAACACATGTTGAAATTCGCAGTCAATAATTCCGTTATCAAAACGATTGGTGTTTTTTCGGACATCAAGAGGAATTAAATCCTTTTCAAGAATATCTAACCCAATTTCTTCTTTGACCTCCCGAATCACCCCCTCAATAATAGATTCTCCTGCACTGACATGCCCGGCAACCGAAACATCCCAAAAACCTGGATAGGTTTCTTTAGTAAGACTTCGTTTTTGAAGTAAAAGAGCTGGAGTAGAGGTATAAAACCAAACATGCACTGTTGGATGAAACCAACCCTTTTGGTGGGCTTCATCCTTTAAGCACGTTTTTCCTGTTGGTTTCCCATCAGGATCCCAGATGTCTAAATATTCGTCCACTAAAAATTAGTCAAAATAACTAAACGTTTCACCGTCTTTGATATTTAATAAAGTTTCGTAAATCATTTTAATGACATTTTCAACATCATCTCTGTGTACCATTTCTACAGTTGTATGCATGTATCGTAATGGTAATGAAATTAATGCAGAAGCAACGCCGCCATTACTATAAGCAAAGGCATCCGTATCAGTTCCAGTTGCTCTCGAAAGTGCGGCACGTTGGAACGGGATTTTATGCGCTTCGGCTGTTTCTGTGATTAAATCACGTAATTTTTGTTGAACCGCAGGTGCATATGCAATTACAGGCCCTTTGCCCATTTCGCAATGGCCTTGGGTCTTTTTATCGATCATTGGAGTGGTGGTGTCATGGGTTACATCCGTTACAATGGCTACATTTGGTTGTATGGTATGCGTAATCATTTCAGCGCCACGTAATCCGATTTCTTCTTGTACGGAATTCGTTATATACAATCCAAAAGGAAGAGTTTTTTTATTTTCATGTAACAATCGAGCTACTTGCGCAATCATAAATCCACCCATTCGATTGTCCAAGGCACGACATACAAAATGATCTTTGTTAAGTACATGAAAGGTATCTGGATAGGTAATCACACAACCAACATGAACGCCAAGTTCATCGACCGCTTCTTTGGTTTTACATCCGATGTCAATAAAAATATTATCTGGTTTTGGAGCTTGTTCTTTTGCAGCACTACGTGTATGAATTGCTGGCCATCCAAAAACGCCTTTTACAATGCCCTTTTTGGTATGAATATTTACAATTTTACTGGGTGCTATTTGATGATCACTTCCGCCATTTCGGATGACATAAATTAAACCATCATCAGAAATATAATTGACATACCATGAAATTTCATCGGCATGACCTTCAATCACCACTTTAAATGGTGCATCTGGATTAATGACACCCACTGCGGTTCCATAGGTATCCGTAATAAATGTATCAACATACGGTTTTAAATAGTCCATCCATAGTTTTTGACCATCCCATTCATACCCTGTTGGAGCTGCATTGTTGAGGTAGTCTTCTAAAAAGGTAAGTGATTTTTTATCAAGAATCGTTTTTTGTGCCATTTTGAGTTTAATTTTGGTTAAAAATAACAATTATGAATGATAATCACACATAGATTAAGGCATATTTTGTAAATTTGAAATTGCAGTTGTTTACATGTATATGAAATGGATTTATTATATATCTTTTTGGTTACCAGTGCTCATTTATGGACAGACGTTGCCTATAAAAAATGATTCTATTTCTGATGAATTTTTAGTTATTGTTGGGGATACTATTACCAATAATTCAATTGCTTTAAATGAAGTTTACATTCTTCCAAAGTTAAAAATACCGAATTCAAAATCGAGACTTCGCTATTTAATTTTACAACGTAAAACGATTAAAGTATATCCGTACGCAAAATTAGCATCCGAACGATTAGAAACTATGAATGCGCGCATGATAACCCTTAAAAGCAAACGGAAACGTAAAAAATATACTCGCTTAATTCAAAAATTTATAGAAGATGAGTTTTCCGAAAAACTAAAGAAATTCACCAAAACAGAAGGTCAAATTTTAATCAAATTAATTCACCGACAAACTGGGGAAACCGCCTTTGATTTAATTAAAACACTTCGGAGTGGTTGGCGTGCCTTTTGGTATAATAATACTGCTCTATTGTTTGATATTTCTTTAAAGATTCCTTTTGACCCTTTAACTTCCGAAGAAGATTATTTGATAGAAGATATTTTACAACGGCAATTCCAAAATGGCCGACTCGAATATCAAAAACCCTTTATTGAATTCGACTTATATGAGCTATCTGAAGAGTGGAAACCTTAAGATTGTCATTAAAACAGCTGATTTAAAAAAAAACCTAACAATGTTTATAACGCATTACAAACCGTTTGTTACGTAAAACGTCCGTTCGTTACTTAGCACTTTTTACTCTTAACTAATTGCTGTTATTTTGAAGTAGAATAAATTACAAGATTTGTTTAAAGAATTATAGATTAACTAGACTTTTTTGCCTCATTTATTTTAAACCTACTTAAATACGATTAAGACTCAAATCTTAATCGTATTTTCATATACAGCATAAAACGCTTCAAACTTAAGCATGGAATCATTTAAGAATTCCATCGTATCTCTCCAAGTGGATTTATCATGTATGGAAACTTTTGCCTTTGTAGGTAAGTAAACTACTGATATTATTTTATCTTCTGAAAGCTCGAAAAAAGGATCAAAAATTGCCCCTGGTAAAAAGTCGGTTTCTAAGATCGATTTGTGGGAGATTATTTTATCCCAATACGCTTGTTGTTTGATTGGATTCATATCGATACACAATGCAACGTAGGCAATTTTGGTATCAAAATGAAATTTGAAACTGAGTCCTTTTACTTTAGTGTTATAGAGAATCCAATTTGTAGGGAATGACTTTCCAAAACTAATCCAGAACTCTTGTCTTAATCGTTTAGCTTCATTTTTACTAAACATGATTTTATATAAAATATGCTAAAACAACTGCACTTATAATCATTAGAATTTTGTTCAAATTAAAATGATGTCCTTCACTACTTTCAAATAAAATGATGGTCGAGATATGAAAAAACATCCCTACAACCACTGCATTTACACTATAAAACACGTTGGGAGATATACTAAGGTATTCGGCTGCCAATGAACCTAAGGGAGTCATAAGCGTAAACACGATTAAAAATAAAACGACTTGAAACTTTGGTAGCTTTGATTTAAGTAAATAGGTAGTGATTAAAATCGCGATTGGAATTTTATGAATAATCACACCAATAATAATAGTGTGATGATCCTTTAAAGGAAACCCTTCAAAAAAGGCATGAATTCCCAGACTAACAAACAAAAACCAAGGAAATCTATCTTTAGAATCGTCGTGATGTAAATGCCCATGCTCAGCGCCTTTTGAATAAAACTCTAAAAGTATTTGTAATAAAATACCACCCATTATAAAGACCCCAATACGTTTTGTTTCAAGGTGACTATATACTTGTGGTAGTAATTCAAATATGGTTGTGGATAGTAAAAACGCTCCACTAAATGCTAAAAATAATTTTAAATTTAAGGGGTTAGATTTACTATATAAAAGTACAATAGCGACTCCAAAAAAAACTGCAAAAATGGGTCCTATAAAACTAATCATTAGACATAAATATTAAAATTAAACGTTCTGAAGTATCAACATTAAAAGGCTCTAATTTATAATTCCCAAAACAATCTAAGAGATGCAATCCTGCTTTGGATAGCATCGTTTCAAAATCCTGAAACGTGTAAGCTCGTACTTTTTCTTGGTAGTTATGAATATTATTACCATCGGTTACCTGGATGTTTTTAGTTATAAAACCGTCTTTTGAATACCGTTTTAGTTCAAACTGTATGTGTTCATCTTCGTGAAAATTTTGTGCAATTAAATTTTCAATTACAAGAGGACTGTTCATAAAATCAATAACTCCGATGCCATTTGGTTTTAAGCTAGATTTGATGGTTTGAATGACTCTATAGTTATCTGTATCATCATCAAAATACCCGAAACTTGTAAATAAATTTAAAACAATTTCAAATTGAGTGGGGAAGCAGACTCTCATGTCGTGAACCTCAAATTGCAAAGAATTTGAGGCATGATTTTGGGCTTGTTCGATACTGTTTTGAGATAAATCTAAACCAGTAACAGAAAAACCTAAACGGTTTAAAAATATAGAATGACGGCCTTTACCACACGCCAAATCCAATATTGAATCTTCTTTGTCGAGGTTTAAATAGCGAACAAGGTTCTTAATAAATAGTTCTGCTTCATTATAGTCTCTGTTTTTATAAAGTATGTGATAATAAGGTGTGTCAAACCACGATTGATACCACTTTGGTTGTTCTTTTGTCATTCAATTTTATTAACTCGAACAAAAATACTGTATTTTTGGCAT
The DNA here is from genome assembly GCA_029252265.1 of Flavobacteriaceae bacterium. Lineage (GTDB taxonomy): Bacteria > Bacteroidota > Bacteroidia > Flavobacteriales > Flavobacteriaceae > Hel1-33-131. The sequence goes on from JAQXBT010000050.1 coordinate 42,927, forward strand.
CTACTAAATAATTTTGATGGAGAATAATTTTAAGATGGTTGCTAAAACCTTATTTGGTTTTGAGGAGCTTTTAGCTAAAGAATTGAACCAACTTGGTGCACAAGCTGTTAAAATAGGCGTAAGACATGTGAGCTTTGTTGGTGATAAAGGATTTATGTACAAAGCCAATCTCGGCATTCGTACTGCGATTAAAATTCTTAAACCAATTGCAAATTTTAAGGTAATTAATGAAACAGATTTATATAACAAAGTCAAAGCGATTCCTTGGGAAGATTATTTAAAATCAGATGGAACTCTCGCTGTAGGAGCTACCCTTAATGGAGAAACATTTACACATTCTCAATATGTATCCCTCAAAACAAAGGATGCGATTGTAGATCGATTTCGAGAAAAATCAGGTGAAAGACCTAACGTAGATTTACGGTTTCCAGATTTAAAAATCGACATTCATATTGATAGACATTTCTGTACTGTTTCATTGGATAGTTCAGGGGAATCTTTACATAAAAGAGGTTATAAAGTAGCCACCAATATTGCTCCAATAAATGAAGTTTTAGCCGCTGGATTGGTCATGCTATCAGGTTGGGATGGACAGAGTGACTTTATGGATCCAATGTGTGGTTCTGGAACAGTTCTTATAGAAGCTGCAATGATTGCTTGTAACATTCCTCCAAACTTAATGCGTAATGAATTTGGGTTCGAACGTTGGGAAGATTGGGATGTTGATTTGTTTGAGAAAATAGAGGAATCTTTACTTACAAAAACACGTGATTTCCATCATAAAATCATGGGGTTTGACAAATCTCCGAGTGCTGTTGAAAAAGCCATACAAAATGTTGAAAATGCGAAGCTTGAGGATTTTATATATATCAAACACGAAGATTTTTTTAAAACTCAAAAAGGAGGCGAAGAACATTTACATATGGTATTTAATCCACCTTATGGTGAACGTTTAGATATTGAAATGGAGAGTTTCTATGGGGCTATTGGATCTACGCTTAAACATAAATATCCTGGAACTAATGCCTGGATGATTTCGTCAAATTTGGAAGCTTTGAAATTCATAGCTCTAAGACCTTCAAGAAAAATTAAGCTTTTTAATGCAAAACTTGAAGCTAAATTTTTAAAATTTGAGATGTACGCTGGAACAAAAAAAACGCACAAACTTAAAACTAAAAAGGATTAACTTAAGATTCTAATTTTAATCATTTTAGAGGCAAACGATATTAACAGAATTCCAATAAAAAGAGTGGCTAAAGGCAAAATCACATCCATACCGCTAATATCAATATCATCTTGAATATAGAAATTGTAGTAGTGTTGAATTATTAATGTGATAAGCGAAAATATGTACAAAAGAAATGCAATCTTTTTTCTAAGCAGTAAGGCTACAGCTCCAAATAAGCCCGAAAAAACGGCCGATGCAAATGCTGCTGTTACCCATGCAGGAAGATTTGAAAAATAATTTTGTTCACTTTGAGATAATGACTTTATGATTTCTTCACTCATAAATGATTGTCCTAGATATGCAAAAACGCCAATAAGATTCCATAAAAAGGCAAGAATGCTGATGATCCAGAAATTGATTGAAGGTTGGTTTGGTAGGTTGTTCATAGAATTGAGAGTAATAAAAGGTTCGTTAAAATTAGTAATTTTCATTACATATAAAAATTTATCCATAATAAATTAACTACGAAGTTTCAGTTAATTGCTATTATTTTCAAGTAAAACAAAAAAATTCAAAATTTATTCTTTGTAAACTCAATAAAGAACGTACTTTTGCAAAAATCAACCAATACTATTTATGCTTTCCATTTCAGAACAAGAAGAACGTAAAACTGGCAAAGAGCTTTACAGCTATCAAAAAGGAGCGATCCAAAAAATCTTTCAATGCTTTGAAACTGCAGCCGAAGATTACCACCTTTTGTACCAGTTACCAACTGGTGGTGGTAAGACCGTTATTTTTTCCGAAATTGTAAGTCAATACTTAAAAACTCATAAGAAAAAAGTATTGGTAATGACACATCGTATTGAGCTTTGTAAACAGACCTCTTCTGTTTTAACAGAGTTTGGGGTTCAAAATAAAGTGATTGATAGTAAAGCCAATTTAGAAGATCAGTCAAATTTTCAGTGTTTTGTGGCGATGGTTGAAACTCTAAACAATCGATTAAAAGACGATAAGTTGGATATTTCAGATATTGGACTTATTATTATTGATGAAGCGCACTACAATTCATTTACAAAACTATTTAAGTTTTTTGAGAAATCGTTCATTTTAGGTGTGACGGCAACCCCTTTAAGTTCAAATATTGAACTTCCAATGACCGATAATTATAATGAACTAATTGTGGGTGAAAGTATCGAATCGCTTATTGAAAATGAGTTTCTAGCACAAGCAAACATGTATTCTTATAATGTTGGTTTAACCTCATTAATTGTGGGTGCTAATGGCGATTATACGGTTAAGTCTTCCGAGGATTTATACACCAATAACGAAATGCTTTCCAAGTTAATGGAAGCTTATAATGAGCGTTGTGAAGGCAAAAAAACGCTGATATTTAATAACGGAATAAATACCTCTTTATTTGTATATGATTTGTTTAAGAGTGCTGGATATCCTGTAGCACATTTAGATAATACAGCGTCAAAAAAAGAGCGGACTCAAATTCTAAAGTGGTTTAAGGAAACACCAAATGCTATCCTAACATCAGTGAGTATTTTAACGACTGGTTTTGATGAACCAACTGTGGAAGCCATCATTCTTAACCGGGCTACTAAATCACTGACTTTGTATTACCAAATGATTGGTAGAGGGTCACGTATCTTAAAAAATAAAAACTCTTTTGATGTTATTGATTTAGGAAACAATTTTCATCGTTTTGGTCCTTGGGGAAGTACAAATTTAGATTGGCAACGCATTTTTAGATATCCAAATTATTATTTAGATGGCGTTTTAAGTGACGAAGAGCTTGAGAGTAATTTTATTTACGAGATGCCTGAAGATATTAGAAGGTCCTTTTCTAACTCTAAGGATGTCTATTTTGATGTTAATAAAACCTATATACAGTCCATTCGAAATGGTGAATCATCAAAAGTAGTTTTGAAACGCTCCATAGAACAACATGCGCTTATATGTATTGAAAATAGTGAAGATATTTACGATGCATTAGATTTAGTAAAGCTGTTAACAGATGATATTGATTTTAGGATTCATCGATATTCAAAATGCATAAGTAAGAGTACTCATAATTTTCTGTCATGGTTAAAAGATGATTATAAGAAAAAATTAAGAGCTTATTTACGGGAAAATTTTGATGAAATTTTAGCTGTTATCCCTAAAGTTTAACGTCCTTATCCATGTTTTATAGTTTTATTTTTTTCCTTGTCATGAATACATTCCAATCGTCCTCAGTTATTTTTAAATTTGAACCCGGAGTCTCTACCAGTGGCTGGCAAATTGTAGATGATCGTGTGATGGGAGGTAGGTCTCAAGGAAAATTTGAGCTCGACTCAGATGGATTTGGTGTGTTTAAAGGCTATGTAACAACAGAAAATAATGGGGGTTTTTCTTCCTTGAGATATGATTTCAAAGGCATTAAAACAGCGGGGTATGATTCCATTATTCTTACTCTAAAAGGGGATGGGAAATCGTATCAATTCAGATTAAAAGAATCTATCAATCAACGACATTCCTACGTAAAAACGTTTGAAACTACAGGGGCAAAGCAAGAGATTGTGATTCCTTTGAATAGCTTTTTACCAAAATTTAGAGGCAGGTCTCTAGAGCTTCCTAATTATAATGCCAATACAATTAATCAAATTGCATTCTTAATTGGCAATAAAACCAATGAACGTTTTTATCTACAAATTGAAAGCATCTTATTGAGATAATACAGTTGCAAAAGAATTTTTGTCAAACGCTTTTTTTTATTTTTCAAACCTGTATGTGAACTACTATTCATAAATAATGTTTTAAATTATTTTATAAAACTGTAATATTTTTTATATCTTTACTTGTAATTTAAAACTAATCAAAAAATTAACCAAAATGAAAACAAAGTTAACAACGTTAATTCTAGTAGTAAGTACTGTATTTGTATTTGCTCAAAAGAAAAAGAATGGAAATATTTACATTAATCATCCTGCAATTGAGGTCGTAAATCAAATGTATGATGCTGTAAACAGTAATGATCTAGAGTCCCTAAAAAACCTTATTGCAGATAATTATAAAGGGATTTCAGGAGACGGGATGAATAAAGACCAAGAACCAGAAACAAAGGAAGAATTTATCCAAAACATTGATGCTTGGAATACGAAAAACAGATATTTCTCTTTAAAAAGTAGTTCAAACGCATACCCAGACGCCATTGAGTACAGTGATGATGATTTTAAGGACGTAACATGGGTTTTAGCATGGGAAACGATGTCAGGAGTCGGCGGTATGACAGGCGTGAAATTCACGCAACCAAGACACACACAATATGGTGTGAATTCAGAAAATAAAATTTCATTTGTTCGTACGTATATGAATCAAATTCCTTTTATGGAAAGTTGGAAAAGCAGAAGTCATCTAAGCGATGGGAAAATTTACATGAATCATCCAAATATTAATACGGTAAGAAAATCGATGCATGCGCTACAATACGGAAACATGGATCACTTTTTTGAAGCATTTGATGAAACTGCAACATTTGATGGTCTTTTTAGCGATTGGGGTTCTGATGACTTATCTATGGAAGAGTTTAAAAGTATTCAGAAAGATTTTTTAAATAATTATACCATTGAGAGTTTAGACAATAAGTGGATAAAATACTATGAATTTGATTCTCAAAAAGGACTTGTGCAGTCTTGGTGGCGATTAACAGTTGTGCGTAAATCAGATACTAAAACAATTACAATCCCAGTAATGTTGAACCATCGATTTAATGATGAAGGTAAAATTGTAAAATCATTTGAAGCTTGGAACGGGGATAAATTATAATAGTTATATCCCTATATAATTAATTTTCAAGAAGGTATAAAGAGAATTAATCCATTCAATAAAGCGTGTAATTTTTCAATTTATTTAAAAAATAAAATGTTACAAGGTTGTTTATTTAGTAAAAGATTGTATATTTGCAAAAATATTATAAATTTAATTACACTATTATGAGTAAAGGAACAGTAAAATTTTTCAATGAATCTAAAGGATTTGGATTTATCACTGAAGAAGGAGTTGAAAAAGATCATTTTGTACACATTTCAGGTTTAGTTGACGAAATTCGCGAAGGCGATACCGTTGAATTCGATCTTCAAGAAGGTAACAAAGGATTAAACGCAGTAAACGTAAAAGTTATCTAATACATATACTTTCAAGTTTTTATTAAAAGCCCATCACTAATGATGGGCTTTTTTTGTATTCAATCCCAATGAAAAAAAGAGCCCTCATTTAAGCTCTCTAGTTCAGAATAAAAGTGTAGCTTCGCGGCTTCTAAAAAAGAGTCTATGAAACGTATCAGTCAGTACAAGAAGCTATTTGGTGTTGAAAAAGAAATTGATCTTAAAATACTTAAAAAGAGTTACCGAAATTTAGTGAAAGAATGGCATCCCGATAAATTTCAAGATGGCGATTCAAAGGCCGTAGAAGCCGAATTAAAAAGTCGTGAAATCATCGATGGCTATCATTTTTTAGTTAGCATCGCCCCTGAAACGATAGCCGCTAACCTAGAGGAATATACCGAAACCATTACCAATTCTGGTATTGGAGATTACATTCACAAAGGACTCCTTTTAGAAATTACCTTTTTAGATGGTACTACTTACGAGTATTTTGGAGTGACGAAACAAATTTATATTAAGATGATTAATTCTAATAAATTGAATCGTTTTGCAAAACGTACAATCTATCCAAATTACATCTACAGAAAGTCAAAACGCACACTTCAAGAGGCCTAATACATTTGTTGTTTGTTACGAGCTCTCGAGACGTATCTTTACATTCTTTATCAAAAGGCATTTAGTCTTTGCGTTTGTATGATTCTCGAAATTCGTATCGTTATCTTTGCATAAAACAATGTTATGTCAAAACCATTTTCTGATTTAGGAATTAACCTTCCACTACAACAAGGATTAGCTAATTTGAAAATTTCTGTTCCCACAGATATTCAAAAAAAAGTCATACCAGTGATCCTCAATCATCCAGATGATGTGGTCGCACTGGCAAAAACGGGGACTGGTAAAACCGCTGCTTTTGGAGTGCCGTTGTTGCAATTAATCGAAACAGAAAAAACAGAAATTCAAGCGTTGATACTTGCGCCAACAAGAGAGCTAGGGCAACAAATCCATACTAATTTACAGGCGTATTCAGCACACATTCCTGATATTTCGATTGCAGCAGTCTGCGGCGGAATTCCAATAAAACCACAAATAGAACGCTTACAAACACCAACACAAATTGTGGTAGCAACTCCTGGTCGGTTATTAGATTTAATGGGGCGTGGTGCTATTAACATTAAAAGTGCAACCTATTTAGTACTGGATGAAGCCGATGAGATGGTGATGGCTTTTAAGGATGATTTAGAGAAAATCATAAAAGATATTCCCAAATCACGTCGAACACTTCTATTTACGGCAACTCTTTCTGGTGCGGTTAAACAACTGGTTCAAAATTACATGTCAAAACATATTGTAGAGATCGAAGCTGATATGGGCACATTGGGGCATCAAGGGATCGATCATCACTATATGGTTGTGGAACCAATTGAAAAATTAAATGTTTTAATGCATTTTTTAAGTAGTAAAGAAGGGCAACGCGGTATTATATTTTGTAAAACAAAAGCAGCGGTTAATAAATTAGCTAAAAATTTAGCCATCAATAAATTTTCTTCTGGATCGATACACGGAAGTCTAACCCAAGGTATTCGTGATCGAATCATGGGGCAGTTTAGAGAAGGGCACATTGATATTTTGGTAGCCACCGATTTGGCTGCTCGTGGAATTGATGTGAAAGAAATTTCTTATGTTGTTAATTATCATTTACCCGATACGTTTGAAGCTTATATACATCGTAGTGGACGAACGGCGAGAGCAGGGGCAAAGGGGCTTTCATTAACCATTCTACAAGAAGATGAAGTTAAAGATATTGCTGATTTTGAAAAAGAACTAGGAATCAAATTTAGCGCATTCAAAAAAGGAGATGCACAAAGTATTGAAGAAAATAACGGATTGATATGGGCGAAAAAAATATTTAAAACCAAACCCAATCGAACCGTTTCAGATAAATTCAAAGAACAGGTAAGTACCGTATTTCATCACCTGACCAAAGAAGAATTAATAGAAAAAGTATTGGCAAATTATTTGGCACAAACAGGGTCAAATCATTCAAAATAGACGTTTCTAAACAGGATAAAAAGAACTAATTATTATGGCAAATAGCATCAAACAACAACACGATATTTTAACGAAATTAAATATTCATGCCTTAAACCCAATGCAAGAAGAGGCGATTGATGTAATTGATAACACCACCAATACCATTTTGTTATCGCCTACTGGAACGGGTAAAACCTTGGCTTTTCTATTGCCAATTATCAAAATATTGGACCCCGACTGCCACGATGTTCAGGCCTTAATTATCGTCCCGTCCCGGGAATTGGCCATTCAAATTGAACAAGTCGTCCGAAGTATGGGATCTGGTTTTAAAGTCAATGCGGTTTATGGTGGCCGTCCCATGTCTAAAGATAAGATTGAAATTAAACACGTCCCTGCTATTTTAATAGGAACTCCCGGCAGAATTGCAGATCATTTTAGCAACGATCGATTTTCTAAAAAAAGCATCAAATCACTCATCTTAGATGAGTTTGATAAATCGCTCGAAGATGGTTTTGAGTTAGAAATGAAAGAAATAATCAACCAGTTGCCACACATCAATAAACGGGTGTTAACCTCGGCGACTCAAAGTGTAGAAGTCCCAAGTTTTGTTCGTCTGGATAAACCCACGACCGTCAATTATCTCGATAAAAAAGTGGTTTCAAAGCTGGAGATTAAAACTGTATTGTCAACATCTAAAAGCAAACTACCAAGTCTGTTGGAACTCATAGGATATCTCGGAAATCAAAATGGCATTATCTTCTGTAATTTAAGAGATAGTATTGCTATAGTGAGTCGTTTTTTAGATAAAAATAAAATCAACCACAGTTGTTTTTCTGGTGGGATGGAACAAAAAGACAGAGAACGTGCCCTGATAAAATTCAGAAATGGAACCAACCAGATTTTAATTGCGACTGATTTAGCATCTCGTGGAATTGATATTCCAGAGTTAAAATTTATTATTCATTATGAACTCCCGCGAGCTCAGGAAGAATTCATACACAGAAATGGGCGAGCTGCGCGCGTCGATTCAAAAGGAACGGCTTATGTATTGAAAGGCGAAAGTGATAATTTACCCGCCTATGTTAAAGTCTCTAAAGGGATCAACATTTCTAAACAAGCGGTTCGAAAGCCGCAGTTTTGGGAAACGCTGTTTATTTCTGGAGGTCGAAAAGATAAAATCTCGAAAGGCGATATTGCAGGGCTATTTTTTAAACAAGGTAATATTACTAAAGATCAGCTTGGTACCATTGAGTTAAAACAAGATTGCGCGTTTGTAGCAGTGCCTAAGGCGATCGCTAATGACTTAGTAGAGACCCTAAACAATACACGCCTCAAAAAGAAAAAAGTACGAGTGACTGTCTTATAAAGCGGTGTCAAACCACCACAAGACAATCCGACTTTTCTTATTGCCTAAATCCATGGACAAGACCTCAAAGTTTGCGGTTGCTTTTGTGAGTTGTTTTTTTATTTTAGATAGACTCTCTGATTTTGAAACGAGTGTAGAAAACACTTTGACCTGATTTTTAAAAGTGATACTTTCTTTAATCAGTCGTTTGACAAATAGCGCTTCACCACCATTACACCAAAGTTCATTGGCTTGGCCTTCAAAATTAAGGGCGACTTCTTTTTTATCAAATTCGTGTCCTAAATTATTAAGCTTTCTTTGAGATCCTCTAAACGCCTCTTCTTTTGACGAATGAAAGGGAGGATTACAAACGGTAAAATCAAATTGTTCTTCCGAATGAATTATAGTTTTAAATAGGAAACTCTTGTTTTCTTGATGTCGAATTTCAATTTTATTTTTTAATGATTTTGTATGTTGCATATTAGCCTTCGCTATTTCCACTGATTCGGCATCACATTCTGCCCCTACCATGGTCCAATTAAAATGTTGTAATCCCAAAATACAATAGATCCCATTGGCACCCGTCCCGATGTCCAACCCTCGAAGTTTTGTGTTTTTATCAATATTGAATTTTTCTGAAAGGAACTCCTGTATGTGCAACAAATATTCTAACCGCCCAGGGATCGGAGGAATGAGATAGCCCATTGGCAACTCATAGTTCTCAACTTTGAAGTCGGCCAAAAGCATGGCTTTATTCAATTCATATACCGCGCTTGAATTACTAAAATCAATGGTCTCATCACCAGATGGGTTTAAAACAATATGATTTTGAAGTTTGGGATGATGTGTGGCTAATCGTTTTAGATCGTAACGGTCAGTGTAAGGGTTTTGTGCATGCATACGGGCAAAGGTAGATGATTTTGGTACGAACCATAGTAATCTATATCTTTTTATCTTTATTTGTTAAAATTATTGTTTAATAATATTGTGATTTTGTTAAACAAATATTACATTTAAAAAAAAATGAAAAAATTTCAAACTTCGTTAGTATTCTTATTAACCTTATCCAGCTTATTTATTTCGTGCAATTTTGATAATTCCAAACTGCCATTGAATCTGGAAAAAGAGGAGCATAACCCAGATAAAAAAGCGATTTGGACTGCCGAGCAAGCGGCACGTCATCAACAAATATTAGCTACATTAACTGAAAAATCTGATAATTTCACAAAAAAAAAATATGCTAAATCTGCTCAAAACACAACGTACGCTGATGGTGCGCTAACAGGAGATTGGACAAATAGAGGTCCAAGAAATATGCCTGGCGCCTTTAGATTTGCTGAAATGCTAGATGGTACCGATATTATATACGGCGTGTCACTTAACCATTACGCTGGTGAATATAACTCAAAATCATATATCTTTAAAGGAACGGTTTATAACCAAACAACACAAACAGGTGGAGATGATTTTGAATTATTAACAGCCAATTGGCCAAATAGATATCAAAATTTATTTGCATTTACCATCTCAGATAATTCGACACGATTGGTCGCTCATATAGAAAATGGTCCGTTATATTATTCAGACGATGAAGGAGAAACTTGGACAAAATCTACCGGCTTGTCAGAAGCAAATACGAGTTCTATTATAAACAGACAAGAAGATCACACCATATATGTTACAGACAATACATCGATTTTCGTTTCCACAGATTTTGGAGTCAGTTTTAGTACACTAAAAACTTTTGACTCTACTAAAAATTCTTTTTTATATACCCCTAGATATGCCAAACATGAATCAGCATCATCAGTCTATTTAGCAAGAGAAGGTTCTTTTTACAAATTAAATAGTTTAGCGGAATTCGAATTAAAAGGATCCTATCTCAGCGGCTCACACGGCAAGGTTGCATTTAGTATTTCAGGGGATGCTCGTCTTTTATATGCAACAGAGTTTGGTAGGTATTGGATTTCAACAGATGAAGGTGTCAGTTGGACACAAAAAACGCCAGCTGGAAGTTGGTATGGTGATCCAACAGACAAAATGGATGCTGGTATGTTTCTTGGTGTTCATCCAGAAAACCCATCTATTTCTATTGCAGGCTACGCAAATCCTATAATATCCCTTGATGGATTGAACACAACTGAAGCGAGTGCCAATTGCTGGGGATGTTATCAAAATGGCACAAACTTAGAGGCGCAAGATTATTATAATCGCATTCGATTTAATTATCATCCAGATTTTCAAGCTTCACAATTCTTTTACAATGCTTCAGATGAATTATTTTCAGTTAGATGCTCTGATGGTGGTTTGTTTATTTCTTATAAAGAATGGTCCGATTTTCCTGAATCAGGGATTAGTTTTAACAATTCTGATTATGCAAATGCACATTATATTAATCTAAATGTTATAAACACTATTAACCCTCTCGTATACAGAGAAAATGTTTTTACAGGTAAAAATGATCCAGATCATATTAATTTCAGTACTCAAGATCAGGGAAGTCAAAGTATTATCCCTGGAACTAGCGGAGATCAATTAGACTTTTATCAGAGCATTGGTGGCGATGGTCCCCCACTAGACAGTTATGATGGAGACTATGTTTGGAAATGGGATAGACGAGGAAATAATGTTTATGCGCCTGTTAGAGCCTACAATAGCGACAATAGTTTTAAATCTGTTCGTCAAATAAACAATGGTTTTAACTCTGCTACTCAAATAGATCTTGTTAATGACACCGATATGGGATGGGTTCAAACTTATATAGATCATGACCAACCAGATAAAAGAATGTGGCTTCTAAAAAAACGTTTGGATAGAGCTACAGTTGATGGAACTAATTTAACGGCACATACTATTGATAAAGGAACAAATCAAGTCGCTGCACTTGCACAAGCATGGACTAATCCTAATAAACTTTTCATGCTTCAGGATGGAAACGTTTTTATATCAAATGACAGAGGAGATACTTTTGGAGACGCAATATCAACTCCTTTTTCTCAAACTAATGGAGGCTGGGGAAATGGAGACATTGGAAGTGGCGTCGTATTACCAAATAATGATGACTGGATATTATTCTGTGGCCCAAGTAATAATAACATTGGCTCCATTCTTTCAAAAGACGGAGGTACGAGTTGGATAGATATAACAGGTGATTTTCCTTCAGGATCTGACGCCCAAACAGGAGGAATGATTGCGACTCCTGACAACAAATATATTTTTGCAGGTACAGACATAGGTCCTTATGTTTTTGTAGTTGACGATTTAACATGGTATTCAATTGCTGAAGGGATTGGGTTTTTTAATGCTATGGATGTAGATTATATTGAATCCATCTCAACGGTTAGATTTGGATCTTGGGGCTCTGGAATATTAGATTTTACGATCATTGATCCAACTTTAGAAGTGGACAAAACCAAAGACGTTGAGGCCCTTGTTATTTTTCCTAATCCAGCTAAAAACTTTGTTAATTTAAAGTTGGGAGGGTTTGAGAACTCACAAGTTGTGATACAAATGTTTAGTTTAGAAGGTAAAATGGTTTTAAATAAGAATCATAAATTTCAAACAAATTTAAAGAGTGTTACTTTAGATATTTCTAGTATTTCACCAGGAATATATCTAGTGAATATTTTAGATAATACTAAAAAACAATTTACAACTCAAAGGATAATTATCAAATAACTATTATTCTAAGAGTTGTTTCATTAGTAACTCAAACATAAAAGATTAGTAGTCTTATTCTATTATTAAAAAAGTCTAGGTCAGCATTTGTAATTGCTTTCCTAGGCTTTTTTATGACGTCTAAAAGTTATTAAATTTATTTTATAGAAACGAATGTCGTTGTTCTTCTGTTGAAGACCCGGTGAGTAACTGATTGAATATTTTAATCGTATTAAAATCTTGAGTGATTTGTTCAGAAACGCCTACGCCAGAAACTCCGGTCTCAAGAATGGCTTTGACATCGGTTGTTGTGATGCCTCCAACGCCAATAATAGGGGTTTCTGTTTGTAAAGCTTCTAGGATAGCCGTAAAACCATTTAAGCCTAATACAGTGCTTTGCGAATTTTCAGTAGCACTGAAAGGCGCTAAACAGATATAATCGACTTCTTTTTCGATGAAGGATTCACAGTCTTGCAAGGCGTTTGCAGTCGCAGCAACCCATTGCCAAGAAAACAACTCTTTTCTAAGAGTCGCAGGACAGAGGGTCGTTTCATCCAAATGGATCCCATCTACTTTTAGGTCTTTTGCAATTTTATAATGTGCGCTTATCATTAAACGTGTTTGATAATGAGCCGTGATCTCTCTTGCATGTTTCGCTATTTTTAAATACTTTTTTTCTGAACTATCTTGTAAATCTAAGACCACTAATTCTACACCCGAAGCACAGGCATTTTGGATATGATCAAGGTGTTCTTTTGGCGAATTTCCTTGAGAGATATAATGTAATTTCGGTATCATTTTGACGTCGTATTTTGTATCGATATAGATCGGCAGTCTAACTAAGAAGCGATTATTTTAGAATATTCCATGAAATAGGATTGAAAGCGCTTGAGTACGGGGTGCATTTTTTCTGAATAAAGCACAAACTGACATTTTTGAATACTTTGAGTGATCGACATAAGCGCTGTATATGCAGAATTTTGAATGAGGAACTCAGCGTCATCAATACTAAATATTTTTAATTTAGAAGTGCCGACGCCATTTAACAGGAACAACTTGTTCAGGGTCTTTGGTGTCGTGATAAGTATATCAACACCTTCAAAAATTTCAGATTTCTGAATATCAATATGAAGCTCTTCATAGCCGACATAAACACGTAAGGAATTATGTTTAGTATAGGACAAAAAAGCCTCATACAGTTCTAAGGCACGCTCTTTATTTTCCACAAGAACAACTGCTCTTGGAGCATTTCCATCTGCCTCACATTTTAATTTTTGCAGAGTCGTTAGTATAAGGGTTGTTGTTTTCCCACTCTCTTTGGGGGCGATACAATACACATTTGATCCACTTTTGATGACAGGAATACTACGGACCTGAAACGGCGTCGGCGTTATGATTTCTAAAGACGCTAGTTTCTCTCGGATATCAGAATGTAATTTTTTAAATGGCATAGAAATTAAATAGAGGACTTTTTAGGGTCGTGTATAATGTTTTGGCAAATATACGGTCTGTAAACGGATTAATAGGAAAAGTAACTTTTTCTATTCAATAATAAGGTAATTATGACTGATAAACCAAAAGTATAGTTTTAAATATCATGTAAAATAGAATCTCGATGTAAAACTTGGCCTCATAAAATTTTGGTTAAAACAATAGGCAAAAAGAGCGTACATATTTTTAGGGAGTTAAGTAATACAGTTTATTATGAGTTCTAACTATAAATAGAATTTCAATACAATTTATTAGTTTAATAACCCAAGCTCCAATTATAATTATGAAAACAAATGCTTCTGCGATATTTTCATAATATAGAATTATAGCTATATTTTATTATAAATCAATGTGTAATACTAAACATCATAATTTCTCCAGCACGCCATCTTTGTTATAAATAGCTTCATCCACTTGATAAAACTATTTATAAAAATGTTCTATAATTTATATTATGTAAAATAGAATATTTCAACTTCCAATGCCCTCTATTCAGAATAGTTCACTAATTTTGTATCCTATAAATAAAGCCAATGAAAACTCTTACCATATTCCGTGTCATCGCATTTCTAGAAGGTTTGTTGTATATTCTATTACTATTTGTTGGCGTGCCTTTAAAGTATCTTAGTGGTGACGCGACACTTGTTAAAATGCTTGGCATGCCGCATGGGTTTCTATTTATGGCATATATCGCATTTGTAATCGTATTACGATTCGAACATAAATGGTTTAAAAAACATTTTATTTTAATTGCGTTAGCATCCATCATCCCTTTTGGGACATTTATAGTCGAACATAAATTCAGAAAAATAGGTTAACATACTATGAAATACTTATACAATTATATTTATCAAACATTCCTGTCCTGGAATTTTTCGTCAGATTTGGCAAACTTGTTATGTCTTTCTTTGCTATTTGTGGCTTCCATTTTGTTCATTATTCTTGTTGATTATATCATTAGAAAAATTATTTTAGGAACGTTTTCCAAGTTAGCTGCGAAATCAAAAACAAACTTTGATGACATCATGGTTACCAATCGTGTACCAAGAAACGTCGCACATCTGATACCGTTTTTATTGGCTTATAATTTTATTCCAAGCCTGTTTTTTAATTATCCATACTGGCAAATTTTAAGTAAAAAAACAATTTCAGTGGTCGGAATTATGCTTACAATCATTGGAGTACGCAGTGTTCTAAATTCTCTAAAAGCATATTTTAAAACACTAATTTATTTAAAAGATAAACCTGTTGACAGTTATATACAGGTCTTTATGATTTTTGTCTGGCTTACCGGAATTTTTGCGACAGTCGCTATTATTTCAGGGATTTCGTTCTGGGAATTTATTGCGGGGTTAGGAACCATATCGGCCATTATTATTTTAGTGTTTAGAGATACAATTTTAGGGTTTGTGGCTAGTATACAAGTATCTATTAACGACATGGTACGCATTGGGGATTGGATTTCGTTTGAAAAATTCGGTGCCGATGGCGATGTCATTGAAATTAATTTAGCAACAGTAAAGGTTCAAAATTTTGACAACACTATCACCACCATCCCTACCTATGCCCTGATCTCCGACTCCTTTAAAAACTGGCGCGGAATGGACGAATCTAAGGGGCGACGTATTAAGCGCTCTTTGAATATTCGGATGGAAAGTGTTAAAAACTTGAGTCAGGATGATATTCTTCACATGTCTAAAATTCAACTTATATCTGATTATATTATACAGCGTTCTCAGGTCATCAAGA
This sequence comes from Flavobacteriaceae bacterium, assembly GCA_029252265.1. Lineage (GTDB taxonomy): Bacteria > Bacteroidota > Bacteroidia > Flavobacteriales > Flavobacteriaceae > Hel1-33-131. Next base: position 58,519 of record JAQXBT010000050.1, read on the forward strand.
CCTATAACGAAAATCAAACAATTGATAAATCGCTACTAATTAATGGACGAAATCTAACCAATATTGGCGTTTTTAGAAAATACATGGAAACCTTTATTGAACAACATTCGGCGATCAATAAAGACATGATGATTATGGTGCGACAGTTACAACCAACAGCGCAAGGGCTTCCCATTGAAATTTATGCATTTAGTAGTGATAAACGTTGGAAAAACTACGAATTTATTATTGCAGATATTTTTGATCATATGATTGCATCCGTAAATGATTTTGATCTCAAAATTGCGGAATCGCCTCTTTTCCCAGTCACTAAAAAATAAGCAATGAGTTTAAGAGATTCAAGTTTAAAATCCCTACGTCCAGACGTCATAACTGGAACCGTTAAAACGGAAATGTCATCCGTAGAATATTTTCAAAATTCTGTGTTACGACCAATTATAAAGTTTCAAAATGATCTCTTAATTGCTGTATTTCTAAATTATTGCAACACCTACAAAAATGTGTTTTTTGATTTGTCGGTTGAGAAAAAAATCATGTATATCGATACAGCGATTGTAAAAAATACCGCTTTTAGAAACAGCCTTAAAGACCTCATTATTGGTCTGTTTTCGGTCGAAGAATATTCGCAGTACGTTGAAAATGCATCCGCCTTAAATAAACGAATGACTGGCATTATTAAAGAACGTTTAATTAGCCATGTTCAGTTACTCTCAGAAGCCCGCCCTACAGCGTAGATTCGCCATTCAAATTGGTGGTTAATACTGAGCTCATATAATCAAAATAAGGTCTGATCACTTTAAAACTCTCTACAATCTGCTGTTCAAAGTCTTTGGATAACACGGCTTTATCAGAGTATTTTCGTACAAAAATAAACTGTTTTTTACGAATCAAATCAATGTTTGGATCTTGCTTGTCAAACCCTCTTGGGGCCGATTTCAATTCATCCCCTTGAACCGTACCCCAAATCGCTTTAAACGCAGGTTTATCCATCAACGCTCGGATATCTTCCGAATCCATTTCAAACTCTTTACGGATTCTTAAAAGGTCTTCTTTACTAGGATCCCAAAAACCAGTGGCAATAAAACTTTCGTTTTCGGGCGCAAGATGTAAGTAATACCCCCCTCTTAATTCTGGTTTGGTTCGATGAAAGCTCCCCCCAAAATGGGTTTTATAAGGCAATTTGTTCTTTGAAAATCGAACATCTCTATAAATTCGAAATACTTTAAATGTATCAATCGAATCAAACTGGTTTAGGTGCTCAAATAACTGACAGTAAAATTGCCTCACGTCCAATTCAATTTCCTTAAAATTCGCTTTGTGGTCATTAAACCAATCGCGATTATTGTTTTTTTGTAATTTTTTTAGAAAACTAAATACGTCTTTGGAGATCATAACTTATGGTTTTTTAAATTCTATTTTATGTAAAATCAAGCCCGATGCTGGTGCAATATAGTCCATGACAATCTCACTTTCAGATTTCAAACTGTCTTTAATAAACTCCAAATCGATTTCACCCCGACCTAATTTGATCAAAGCCCCCATCATCAATCGAATTTGATGCCTTCCAAATCCTTTTCCAATGACTTTTAATATGTAGCTTTTTTTAGGAAAAAAACTAGCCGTGTACAGTGTGTTCTCAATCAACTCACACCCGATCAATTCTCGATCATAAACGCCTTCATTCGTAGGTTTATAACAATAGGTTTTATAGTTGTTTTTTCCTTGAAACAATAGTGCCCCTTCTTTCATTAAATCGATATCCAACGGCTCTAAAATAGTGGTCAGTATTGGTGCTGCAAACGGATGAAACTTTTCGCCCTGAGCAAACACATAATGGTATTGTTTTAATTTTGAATCCTGAATGACATTAAATTTCGCATCCACTTCTTCAATGCTCAACACTCTAATATCTTGTGGCAGATTTTGATTAAACGTTCCCATAAATTCAACTAAATCTTGTAAGGGTTGTCCGTCTAAAAACAATTCAAAAGCAGCCTCACTCGCGGAGACCATGGCATCCGTTCGCCCTGCTCCGAGTGTTTTAAAAGATTGTTCTCCCAATATAAATTTTAGGGTACGATCAATCATCAGATGCACAGTTTTGGTGTTGGGTTGTTTTTGCCAACCATGAAACCGGTAGCCTAAAAACTGAACTTTGACCAAATAAAAATAACGTTTTTGCATCATGACTACAAGGTCGGTATTTTAAAAAGAGTTACAAAATTAATGTCTCGATTTCAAAACCTCAATAACCGAATCGAGCTTAAATCCTTTTGCTTGCAATAAAATTAAGTAATGAAACAACAAATCGGCACTTTCATTTAAAAACAAATCATCGTTTGCATCTTTCGCTTCAATCACCACTTCAACGGCCTCCTCGCCTACTTTTTGAGCAATTTTATTAATGCCTTTTTCAAATAATTCGGACACATAAGAGGTTTCGGCGGAAGCATTTTCTCTTCGATCAGAAATAATGGATTCTAATTCTGATAAAAACCCATACGATTCAGAGTTTATTGCACCCCAACAACTATCCGTTCCTTTATGGCAAGTTGGGCCTTCTGGAGTTGCCTGAATGAGTAAGGTATCGTTATCACAATCATTCTTCAAACTGATTAAATTTAAAAAATGACCGCTCTCCTCCCCTTTTGTCCAAAGGCGCTGTTTGCTTCGACTAAAGAAAGTTATCTTATTAGTTTCCAGAGTTTTGGAAACTGCTTCTGCATTCATATATCCGAGCATTAAAACGGTTTTGGTGGTCGAATCTTGAATAATTGCTGGGATTAATCCGGCACTGTTATACTTGATGTCCATTAGAGTCGTATGTTTATTTGTTTTGATTGTAATTCTTGTTTTAAATCTTTTATTTCAATTTCACCAAAGTGAAATACACTTGCCGCCAAGGCCGCATCTGCTTTGCCGTCTTTAAATACATCCACAAAATGCGCCATAGTGCCAGCACCACCAGAAGCAATGATTGGAATGTTTACGGTTTTTGAAAGTTGTGAAAGCGCCTCATTTGCAAACCCTGTTTTGACGCCATCGTTGTTCATGGAAGTGAAAAGTAGTTCTCCTGCACCTCGAGTTTCCATCTCTTTGGCCCATTCAAACAAGTCCAACTCTGTAGGGATCGTGCCGCCAGCTAAGTGTACCAACCATTTACCATCCACTTGTTTTGCATCGATTGCCACAACAATACACTGGTTTCCAAAGGCCTTGGATAGCTCGTTGATAAGCGCTGGACGTTTGATCGCGGCTGAATTTACACCCACTTTATCGGCTCCCGATTTGAGGAGTATTTCGACCCCTTCTTTGGTGCTCACCCCACCACCAACCGTAAACGGAATGTCAATTTGTTCTGCAACAGACCGTACCATTTCGATAGTCGTGGAACGAGACTCTAAGGTCGCCGTGATGTCTAAAAATACCAATTCATCGGCACCGTTTTCGGCATATTGTTTTGCTAAGGCGACCGGATCTCCAGCATCTCTAAGGTTTAAAAAATTAACTCCTTTTACAGTTCGTCCGTTTTTAATATCTAAGCACGGGATAATTCGTTTTGCTAACATACTTATGGACGGTTTAATTGATAGGTTTCTAATTGTTTTAAACTGATATTTCCTTCGTAAATGGCTTTTCCAATAATAACCCCTTCACATCCCAGTTCTGCTAATTTAGGCAACTCTTCAAACGCTGAAATACCTCCAGATGCAATCAAATTGACAGGGCTGACAGTGTTTAAGATCGTTTCATATAACTCAAACGAAGGGCCCTGAAGCATGCCATCTTTTGAAATATCGGTACAAATCACATAGGAGATGCCTTTTGATACAAATTCTTTTATAAATTCGATCACTTCCTTGTCACTCTCTTCTTGCCAACCTTGAATGGCTATTTTTTGATCTAAACAATCGGCACCTAATATAATTTTATCAGCACCAAAAGTATCCAACCAATTTAAAAACTGTGTTGGATTTTTAACAGCGATACTGCCACCAGTAACCTGATGAGCACCAGAATTAAATGCGATTTTTATATCGGCATCGGATTTTAATCCACCTCCAAAATCGACTTTCAAATTGGTGTTCGTCGCAATGGATTCTAAAATATCATGATTGATAATATGTTGAGCCTTCGCCCCGTCTAAATCTACCACATGTAGATGCTCGATCCCAACACCTTCAAACATTTTAGCAACTTCTAAAGGGTTTTCATTGTACACTTTTTTGGTGCTATAATCACCTTTCGTCAGTCGTACACACTGACCATTAATAATATCGATTGCAGGTATAATTCGCATGTTATAAGTTTAAAAAGTTTTGTAATAATTGAGCGCCGTCTTTACTGCTTTTTTCAGGGTGAAATTGAACCCCATAAAAATTATTGGATTGCAATGCCGCCGAAAATTCTAGTTCATACCTAGAGCTTGCAATGGTTTGCGCCCCAATCGCTGCATAATAACTATGAACAGAGTACATATAGCTATTTTCAGGGATCTCTATCAATAAATCCGATTGGAGGTTTTGAATTGTATTCCATCCCATATGCGGCACTTTCACCGCATTTGTAAACCGTTTGACTTCTACATCAAAAACGCCAAGTCCTTTAGTATCGCCTTCCTCAGAATGATTGCACAACAATTGCATGCCTAAACAAATCCCTAAAACATCTTGTTTGAGCGTTGGTATCAAGCTGTCTAACTTAGATTTTTTTAACATTTCCATAGCCTGACTAGCTTCGCCAACTCCAGGAAATATAACTTTATCAGCACTTAGAATTTCATCGACAGAATTTGATAAAACCGCCTGGATGCCCAAACGTTGAAAGGCGAATTGAATGCTCTGAATGTTCCCTGCTCCGTAATCGATTATAATGACTTTCATTTATTATAAAGTTCCTTTGGTTGATGGTAAAATCATTTTATTGACATCTCTTTTGACAGCCATTTTTATCGCCTTTGCAAATGCTTTGAATATGGCTTCAATTTTGTGGTGTTCATTCGTTCCATCTGCTTGAATGTTTAAATTACATTTGGCGCCATCCGTAAAAGATTTAAAGAAGTGCATGAACATTTCTGTGGGCATTTTCCCCACATATTCACGTTTAAAATCGGCCTCCCAAACCAACCAATTTCTCCCTCCAAAATCAATCGCCACTTGGGCAATACAGTCGTCCATTGGCAAGCAAAATCCGTAACGTTCAATTCCTAGTTTTGAGCCTAACAACGTATGAAATAAATTCCCTAAAGCAATGGCTGTATCTTCGATCGTATGGTGTTCATCTACTTCTAAATCGCCCACCACTTTAAGATCTAAATCCATTTGACCATGACGTGCAATCTGATCTAACATGTGATCAAAAAAGGCAATCCCCGTATCGATTTTACTTTTACCAGTCCCATCCAAATTCAGCCTAATATCTATCTTAGTTTCATTGGTATTTCGTACACTAGATCCAACTCGTTGATCGGCTTTCAAAAACTCATAAATAGTTTTCCAACTATTGGTTTCTAAAGCGATATAAGTTGTTAATACGTCTTGATTTACGGATATTTCATTTTCTCCTAAATGCGTTTCATCATTGATATAAATACCTTTACAACCTAGGTTTTTTGCCAATTCTACATCGGTGAGGCGATCTCCAATCACAAACGAATTTTCTAAATCATAGGCTTCTGTGAAATAGTCTGTTAACAAACCTGTTTGAGGTTTTCGTGTTGGCGCATTGTCTTTCGCAAATGTTTTATCAATGAATTGTTTTTCAAAAACAATCCCTTCATTTTTAAAGGTATCGAGTATAAAATTATGAACCGGCCAAAACGTGTTTTCAGGGTAAATAGCCGTGCCTAAACCGTCTTGATTGGTAATCATTACAATTTCGAAATCCAGTTCTTGACAAATCTTCTTCAAATTAGAAAATACATCCGGGTAAAATTCTAGTTTTTCAAAAGAATCAATTTGTTCATCGGCCGTTTCTTTGATGATGGTTCCATCGCGATCTATAAATAATACAGGCTTCATTTTAGGGTATTTAATAGGATTAATAATTGAGCGTTTTCAGAAGGGGTTCCTACTGTAATTCTGAGACCGTTTTCACAACCAAATTGGGAGTTTCTATTTCTGACGACGATTCCATTTTTTATAAGTTCTGCATACCGTTTACAAGCATCATCCACTTTGATTAAAATAAAATTCGCATCGGAAGGATATATTTTTTCAATAAACGAATACGACTCAAAGGCCGTCGCTAAATGAGCACGTTCCTTTAAAATCAGGGCAATCTGTTCAGAGACCACTTCCCTATTTTGGAGCGCCTCTATGGCTGCATTTTGGGTAAGCGTATTGATATTGTAAGGTGGTTTTATATTATTTAAAACCGCAATAATGTCTTTAGATGCATAGCAAATCCCCAATCGGATGCCCGCGAGCCCATAGGCTTTTGAAAGGGTTTGTGTCACAATTAGATTTGGAAACTTGTTTAAATAGGCTGTCCAGCTCACTTCATTAGAGAAATCAACATAGGCTTCATCAATGATGACTAAGCCATTAAATGTGTTTAAAAGACGTTCTACTGCCTTGCGATCAACCACATTTCCAGAAGGATTATTTGGCGAACAGATACACAGTAACTTCGTTTCTGGTTGAACCTGTTTTAAAATACGATCGACGTCTAAATTGAAGTCTGATGTCAAGGGCACTTGAATATTTTTAATGGCGTTTAAATTTGCCAGTACGTCATACATCCCATAGGTTGGTGGAAAGGTCAGAATACCGTCTTGATTGGGTTCACAAAACGCTCTAAAAATTAAATCTAAGACTTCATCACTTCCATTTCCCAATAAGATTTGATCCGTCGGAACCTTTTTTTGTGCTGAAATTAGTTTTTTTAAGACCGTCTGTTGGGGATCGGGGTATCGATTTAACGAATTGTCAAACGGGTTTTCATTGGCATCCAAAAACACCATGTCAGCTTCCAAATCTTTGTATTCATCGCGCGCAGACGAATAAGGTGTCATCCCATTAATATTAGATCGAAGTAATTTATTTAGATTCATCTTCAATTGATTTTAGTCGAATAGATACGGCGTTCTTATGTGCCATTAAACCTTCGGCTTCCGCCATAAGTTCGATAGTCGTTCCGATAGTTTGCAAACCCTCTTTAGAGATTTCTTGAAAGGTGATGTTTTTTAAAAAACTATCCAAGTTGACCCCCGAATACGCTTTTGCATAGCCATTTGTTGGCAAGGTATGATTGGTTCCAGACGCATAATCGCCCGCACTCTCAGGCGTGTATTTACCAATAAAAACAGAACCTGCATTGATCACGCTATCTACAAAAAAGGACGAATTATCGGTGCAGATGATATAGTGTTCAGGACCATAAAAATTGATTAAATCAACCGCTTCCTGATCTGATTTCACTAAAATTAGCTTCATGTTTTCAAGTGCTTTTTCTAGGATCGATTGGCGTGCTAATAATTGAGTTTGAATACGGACTTGTTTCGCTGTTTCCAAAAGAAGTGTTTCGTCGGTTGACACCAAAACCACCTGACTGTCAGCGCCATGCTCGGCTTGACTTAATAAATCTGAGGCCACAAAGGCTGGATTGGCATTTTTATCGGCCATAATAAGCAGTTCACTTGGGCCCGCAGGCATATCGATCGCAACTCCATATTTGGTTGCCAATTGCTTAGCGACCGTCACATACTGATTCCCTGGTCCAAAAATCTTAGAAACTTTAGGAATACTAGAGGTTCCAAAAGTCAACCCAGCAATGGCTTGAATCCCGCCTACTTTGATAATCGATGTAATGCCACACAAAGCAGCAGTATACAAAATTTCATTTGCAATGGCGCCTTTCGCATTTGGAGGGGTACATAAAATGATATTCTTACATCCCGCTAAAGTCGCAGGCACACCTAACATTAAAACCGTTGAAAACAAAGGCGCTGTTCCGCCTGGAATGTACAATCCAACTGTTTCAATAGGCCGTTTTTCTTGCCAACAACGAACACCTGGTTGTGTTTCAACATCTACTCTTGCTGTTTTTTGAGCAGCGTGAAAAACTTCAATATTCGATTTTGCTTGTTGAATGGCTGCTTTTAAATCGTTTGACACGAGTGCCGATGCTTGTTCAATTTCTTCTTGAGAAACAAAAGCAGCTGTTAATTCAACCTTATCAAACCGTTTGGTATAGCGAGTAATGGCCGCATCCCCTTCTTGTTTGACCGCTAAAAACACTTCATCCACAATTGCTTCGATAGCCTCCACAGATTGAGTCGGGCGTTGTAACAAAGTTTCCCATGTTGAAATGGGTGGATATTTGGAAATAGATGCCATTAGAGAACCATTTTTTCGATTGGACAAATAAGGATGCCTTGAGCTCCTAATGCTTTTAAGTCGTCGATAATATTCCAAAATTGGTTTTTATCAATCACACTGTGTACCGAGCTCCAGCCCGATTCCGCCAATGGAAGAACGGTTGGACTTTTCATGCCTGGTAAGATGTTAATAATCGCTTCTAAACTCTCGTTAGGTGCATTCAAAAGAACGTACTTGGACGACTGTCCTTTAAGCACCGACTCAATACGAAATTTTATTTTATCTAAAATAGCTTGTTGCGCTGCATTGATGGTTGGAGACACTGCTAAAACTGCTTCCGATTTTAGAATCACTTCCTTCTCAATCAAGTTATTTTTAAACAAGGTACCACCCGTAGAAACAATATCTACAATGGCATCTGCTAACCCAATGTTGGGTGCAATTTCAACAGACCCATTAATGACATGGATACTGGCTTTGATATTGTTTTCTTCTAAAAACGCATTGACGGTATTTGGATACGAAGTCGCAATTTGCTTGCCGTTCAAATCATTGAGAGATTGATATTCCATAGCTTTAGGTACCGCAATAGACACCCGACATTTAGAAAATCCAAGTTTAGAGATATACTCAATCGAATTGCCCTTTTCTACCAAAACATTGTTTCCAATAATCGCGGCATCGACCACCCCATCTTTTAGGTATTGAGGAATATCGCCATTCCGAAGATAAAAAACCTCGACCGGAAAGTTGGTCGCTGTGGCCTTTAGTTGATCCTTCCCATTATCAATTGAAATACCAATATCTTTCAATAATTTCATTGAATCGTCTTTAAGTCGACCTGACTTTTGAACTGCAATTTTTAAAGTGTTCATTCTAAATGTATTTTTATTTTAAAATTAAAAAACCCGCTTGATTGCTCAAACGGGTCTGTTATATAGTTTAATTATTTATCCTACACTTCGTTACCTCGCTTGATCGCTAGTAAGTAAATGATGGTGATGTATAAATAATGATATTTTCATTCTAATAATATTTAATACAAATATTCAAAAAATAAATAGTGTAAACCTAACTTATTTTTAAAAATTATTGATTTCTTAAAAAAGCCAGTATAAACTAACTAATCGTTTGTAAATTATTGATTCCCTAAAATAATTGGCAATCCATTTTTTCCAGAACCAATAACAATCACTTTGCTGTTTGGAGATTCCGATAACTTTACAGTCGCTTCAATCCCTTTATCTTGAAGGATTCGATCGTTAAGAGACGCACTTAATATTTTATTGGCATCTGCTTTACCTTGCGCTTCAATACGTACTTTTTGAGCTTCTTTATCAGCCGTTACTAATCTAAATTCATACTCTAAAGATTCTTGTTCTTGCTTTAATTTACTCTCAATCGCATTTTTAATGGTGTTTGGAAGTTTTACATCTTCTACTAATACACGTTTTACATTTAAAAATTGACCATCTAATAAAGTGACCACTTCGTCAAGAATTTCTTGTTCGATCACATCACGCTTACTAGAATACAATTGTTCAGGAGTATAACGCCCAACCACACTTCTTGCCGCTGCATTGACCGCTGGATTTAAAAGCTCGTTGACATAGTCTTCTCCTTTGGTTTTAATTAAACTTCCAAGGTTTTCGTATTCTGGTTCGTACCAGATCGTTCCATTGACTTTTACTTCGAGTCCATTGACTGATAAAACATTCATCTCATCCGAAATAGATTGCTGTCTTACTTTGTGAATTAACATGCTGTTCCAAGGGGCTACAATTTGAAAGCCTTCTCCGTATGTTTTATCGGTAACAATTCCTTGCCCAAAGCGTTCGAATAAGACACCGCCTTCTCCTGGACCGATGGTCACTGCTGTTTTTGATATTAAGATGACTAAAACTCCTAGTATCACGATAATTGGGAGTCCGATTTTAGGTAATTTTTCCATTTTTTTGTTTTAAATTATTTAAATAAGTCCGTTGTATTTTCTTATAATCCATTCGATTGTTAAACTTAATACTAGTAATAGCAACCAAAATTTTAGATCGATCAAAGGTACTGATTTTTTAGTAAATTTCTGGATACTTGAAAACCGATTATCAGAAATTAAGTGCGCTATTAAATCGTTGGTTTGGGTATCAAAATAAGTCGCTCCATCGGTATGAAGAGCGAGTTGCTCAAGTTGCTCTACATTCGCATTTATAAACTGTTGCTCAATATTAAATTTTAAAATTTCGAACGATCCAAAAGCGCGGTGACTTTTTTTATTTGCACTCACTTCAAAGTTGTAGACACCTGGTTCTAAGGCGCTCAGATTGATCTTATATGTGTTTTGATTCGACACCATGGGGTACTCAATTTGACGCTCCGAGGTCGTTTCTGTAAGCCTAATATTTAGCTGTGCATTGGGATCTGATTCGTAATTTTTATTAAAAAATTGTGCCGATAATTCAAGAGGTTGACTTCCATCATAAATGGATTCATAGTTTAAAACCAGTCGTTTTTTTTGATTTTGAATGTTTAAATATTGAATCATTTTAGCCATCAATGCATCAAAATTCTCAAAATTTTGGGTATCTCGATACGAATGCATGCGCCATTTCCAGATATTCTCGGCTAAAAGAACGGACGACCTTCCAGCATTGTTTTCGTAAGTAAACCACAAAGGCTCTTGAGTATCGATACCATTAATAGATTTAAACACGAACGTTTCATGTGGCACATTGATGTTGATACTTCCAAATTCTGTGCTTAAGGGTGGATAGGAATTAAAGTTGAAATCAGTGGTTATGAAATTAGCAAAACTTGGATTTATTCGTCCTTGATAGTTTTCAATTTGACCTGTAATTTCCTGCTTAAAACCCGATTGGATAGCGTTTAAAAACGACCATTGAGTTTGGTTTCCTCCTATGATAAACGTGTTTAATTTTTTTAAATTAATAAAATCAATTGCCGCTTTGAAACTTGAGGTTGGTTGATATAAGATCGCAAGGTCATAATCATCTTTTAAACGCAGAAAATCAGATGGCGAGCAAATAGTGACAAGCCGTTGCTCGTTGGTTTCGATGGAGGCTTTCATAGCGCCTAAATCTGGATGCGATATGGATGAAATTAATGCGATTTTGGTGCGTTCATCAATACTTTCAATGGCAATATATTTTTGATTGTTAATCGTATTTTTTTCGTTTTTAAGGGGCGATAAATTCACTTGATACCGCTGTACCCCTACTTGGGTGGCTGTAATTTTTGGCGTTATAATTTTGATGTTTTGATCTTGTGTAAACCGAACCACCTCTTTATGGATAACACCCGCTCCAGATCGAATCGTTAATACCGTCTGAATCGGCGAACTCCCAGAGTAAGACGCTATGATTTCAACGGGAAACTTATTATTTAAATAGGTATATTTATTGACGTTTATTTGTTGAATTTTCAGATCTGTATGAAACATACGATCTCCTAATATAAGCGGAAAAACAACTTGCTCAAACGCTTTTGAAGCATACTGATAATCCGTTCCAATGGTTTGATTTCCATCAGATATCAGTACAATTGGTGTCAATTGGGAATCAAAAATAGCCTCAATACCCTGAAGACTTTTAGTGATGTTGGTTTGATGGTCATCAAAAGTAAGTGTCGTATTTTGGTTGAGTTGTCCCCCAAAATTGTATAACTTGATCTCGTATTTAGAAGCAATCTCTTTATTATTTACGATCGACTGCACAGCTTTTGAAGCAATACTGTCTTTACCTAAGTATTTTACAGATTGAGAGTTATCGACCGCTACCACAAGTGTTGGTTTCATAATCGAACTTTCTGTATTCTCAAACTTCGGATTGATGATGAGAAGCAGTAATGAAAAAATTGAGATAAACCTCAAACATGCCAATCCCCAATGCAACCGATGGCGTTTGGTTTTATATATATACTGAAAAAGCGCTACAAAGAGCGCTAAAATTCCAGATCCAATGATATATAAAATTGTTTGTGCAGGCATATTAAGATCGGTTGAGCACAACCGTTGTTAGAATGGTTTAAGTAAGCATCCCACCATCAACATTAATGGTTTGTCCGGTGATGTACGCCGATAAATCGCTCGCCAAAAACACACAGGCATTGGCAATATCTTTAGGTGAACCACCTCGTTTTAGTGGAATTCCTGCACGCCATCCAGCAACCGTTGCTTCGTCCAATTTAGCCGTCATTTCTGTTTCTATAAATCCAGGAGCAATCACATTACTTCGGATGTTTCTAGAACCAAGCTCTAGAGCCACAGACTTTGAAAATCCAATAATCCCCGCTTTAGAAGCCGCATAGTTGGTTTGACCGGCATTTCCTTTTACTCCGACCACCGAACTCATATTGATAATAGACCCTTTTCGTTGCTTTAACATCGTACGTTGCACAGCTTTGGTCATATTAAATACAGACTTAAGATTGACTTCAATAACTTTATCAAAATCAGCTTCGCCCATCCGCATTAGTAAATTGTCTTTGGTGATTCCAGCATTGTTTATCAGAATATCAATAGCTCCAAAATCGGCTAACACATCTACTGCAAGTTGTTGTGCTTCGTCAAAATTAGCGGCATTACTTTGATACCCTTTCACGGTTGTTCCAAACGCTTGAAGTTCAGTTTCTAAGAGCTTAGCAGCTTCTACAGATGCACTGTACGTAAACGCTACATTGGCGCCATGCTGTGCAAAAACCGTTGCGATTCCTTTTCCAATCCCACGACTCGCGCCTGTAATAATGGCTGTTTTTCCTTCTAATAGTTTCATAAACAATATCTGTAAAAATTATTAATTTCAAATATAGTAAAATGGTTTCAAATAAAATTCCTTAAAATCTGATTTGTGAAGGTGAATATCAGTAATCATAAAATTGAATATAACACTTCCTATCCAATCGCTGGCGCAAGCGTCTCGGTTGTGTCTTTAACATAATCAAAGAATTTATGGTCTTATTACATTTATTACTCAATAACTTGTAAGCCTCCTTATTGTCACGGGCACCAGCAAAAGATGCTCCCGCGAGCTGGGCTGGTTTTGCTATAATCATTCATAATACCATTTTTCAGAAATTGAATTAAATTTAAGTTTATTGTCAAATCCGATGTTAAAAAAAACCACAAAACAGGAGTCATTAATCTTCTCATAATAAGGTCCCTCTCCCATTTCATTTGAATAAAAAAAGTCCGTAGAGTTGTTGGGTAGTTCTCCATTTAGTTTTTTATAATTACTAATTTTCTCTAACATTACATCTCCTTTTCCTTTATAATCTCTTAATTCTATTTGCTTTAAAATTAAAATAAATAGAATTAAGAGACTTAAAATAACAATGATAAATTTAATTGCTTTTTTCATAAACTACTTAGTAAAAAGTGGATTGGTGGTTTTATTGATTTTGATAGGATTATTTTTCCCCTATCGCTAGCGCAAGCGTCTCGCTTGTGTCTTTAATAACAATCAAAGAATTTATGGTCTTATTACATTTACTACTCAATAACTTGTAAGCTTCCTTATCGTAACGGGCACGAGCAATAGATGCTCGTGCTAGCTGGGCTCCATTAGTCTCCGTTGTTGTAGAAATCGCATTTTTAATTAAACCTTTGTATTATTATTTCGGTTTATTTTTTTTAATCCATTTTGGTATATTAGGAATAAATTCATTACCAAACCAGTTCCAATCGGTATTTATATTAACGCCTTCATTTTCTAAAGCCTTCAAATACCATTCTTTAAAATAAAAATTAATCATTTCTTCAAACTCAAGGTGTGTTGCTCCTTCATTCCAAACCTTTTTTATATATAGCATTGTTTGCCTTTTATTTAACTCAAGACAACTCAAAACAGCATTATGTTTCCCCCAAAAGGTAACATAAATAATATCATTTATTAATAATTCTTTTATAACTAATAAACCATATTCTCTTGTTTCTTTTCTATCTATATTTTCATAAGTATAGCCAATGGAATGAAGTATATGTTGTATTGTGTCAACACCATGACCATATTCAGTAAAAAGTTCGAGATTCTCTTTTTTAAAAATTAAATTATTCATTATTGAAATTTTACTATTCTTGTATTTGCCCAAATCTCTGGAAATGTCATTTCTAATGTAGCAGCGAAACCAGAACTTGACTGAGCTCTAAAAACTATCTTATTACCATTGCCAAACAAAGCTATTCTGGTGCCATTTGAATCAACTGTAACAGTTTGTGCGTTTTGAGTTAATGATTTAAAAAGCTCTAAAGCTTTTGAATATGGTGCTCCATTTGTTGAAACTATTTTGATATTGTTACTAGTACCTTGAACACCAAATTGAGCCACTTTCTGAACTAATCTATTAAGTCTGTCACCTCTTAAAATCAAAGGTAATGGTATTTTTTGTAATAGTTTTACTGCGGTGCCCGCAGTTGCTTCAAAAAGAGCGTAAGTAATAACAGGAATTACCAGATCCGTAACAATAGGGGTAATAATTTCTTTTAAATATTTAATCGTTAAATTATTACAAGTTGTTTTTACATGACCATAAATAGCACGCACCTCATTAATAGTCATGCTGTTAAACTCAGGTATCAAACTTTGTATATAGTCCGCATAAATTTCATCTTCAATATTTCCAAAAGATTTTAAATGATTGGTGAGTCTCAAAATTTCTTCAGCATAATCAATTTTATTATTTGATGTAATTACAGGAAGTGATAAAATGTCAATCGTACTTTTAGCAAACTCATAATCATTAAAAGAATTATTTTCAGCTAAAAAATTAAAAACGGCTACCGTTTTTTGAGGATTATTAGCCAAATAATTAAAAGCAGAATAATTCTCAGTTCGTAATTTATAAAGGAATTTAAAAAATTGAGTGATAAAACGTTGTTTATTATTATGATCTTCAAGAGTAGTTTGTGTAGAAGTCACATAAGAATTAGTGTGTGAAACATATACTTTATTATAGTACGTTGTGATTTTATTTTTTAATTCTGGAAAATAATAAAAATACCTTCTATTAAAAGGAGTTGGAGTTGAGTTAGAATTTGTGTTTGGAATTGTTAAATCACCAACTGAAAAATATCGAACTGGGATTGTATAGTTACAATTACAAGGTTGGCCAACATAATTAGGACCTGGATAATAAGCACTAGCAGGAGCTATTCCCCATAATTTTTGCAATGATATTGGTATAACAGAAAAAGGAGTTTGGCCTCCAGAACCCCCAGTTCCTGACGAATAACCACCGTATCCGCTATTATTCGAATACGGCGTTTTCCATTTGACAGTTGATTTTTTACTTTTACAGGAGCAAGGATCACTACTCCTTGCGGCAGTGATTTTTTCGGAATTTGGAGTTGTTTCTAAGTCATCTAAATTAGAATAAGATATTCTATCCCAAAAGCCATCAAAACTTTGGTTTTCTATAACGGTTTGCAATTCCTCATTGGATAATTCGTATTTTATTAATTGCCTTTTTAACTGGTTATTTTCATCATAATAGAAATGTAAGTTTATAATCTCTTGGCTATCCAAATTATTTAATGGAAAATCTACTTCAAAAGTATACGATACTTTTCCATTTTCATTTTCAATAACGTTAAATGCTTCAATATTTATTTCAATATCTTCTATGCTAATTGAGTCATTCTCTGTTTTTTTTTGATAATTTTCACCCTTGCGATTAGTCGTATTTATTTGAAATGCTTGTCTTATTTTTAATAAATCCTGTCCTATTTTATTGTTTAATTCTTCATTATCAATTTTATCCTCTATTGTTATTTTAATCGAATCTACTGATTTTGGAGAGATCACTTGCTCATCATCACTACATGAATGAAAAGTAAAAACTGCCAGTAAAACTAATAATCCAAATTTTAATAAATTGTTTTTCATAATGTCTGATTTTTTAGGGTTCGTTAATAATTTTATAAAGTCAGACTATAGCAACCACACAAAATATGTATGGAAACAGAAATGGGAAAATACCCAAACAGTCTCACGATGTTATTTACAGTAAAATAAGTGCTTACAGCAGGTTCTATTGGTTATGAAGATTATGACTTGGGGACAGAATCACACTAAACTTAAAGAATAGTTTATATAAAACAAAAAAAATCATGAAATTTTAACATAAGTTGTTAATAACGTTTAACTTATGTAGTAAATAATTAATCAAATTGAAATAAACTTCAACTACATTTTTGTTTTTTATGATTTTCTCATGTGTAGAATTTAGCTGTCAATATTTATGACAACTATTCTATTAACTTTTATGCGTAACGTATTTTGTAAAAATAAGCGCATAAAAAAACCTCCTAATACTATAATTAGGAGGTTGACATGAATATGGAAAAATATGTTACGCGAGTACTTCGGCCACTTTTTTTCCTATTTCAGCAGGAGATTCTACAACGTGAATGCCACATTCTCTCATGATTTGTTTTTTAGCTTGAGCAGTATCATCACTCCCCCCTACAATGGCACCGGCATGGCCCATGGTACGTCCGGCAGGTGCGGTTTCACCCGCAATAAATCCAACCACTGGTTTCTTACTGCCACACTCTTTATACCATTTTGCGGCATCTCCTTCCAGTTGACCGCCAATTTCACCAATCATCACCACACACTCTGTTTCTGGGTCGTTGATGAGCATTTCTAAAGCTTCTTTAGTCGTCGTTCCAATGATGGGATCACCACCAATACCAATGGCTGTGGTAATTCCTAATCCTTGTTTCACGACTTGATCCGCAGCTTCATACGTTAAAGTTCCAGATTTAGACACCACGCCTACCATTCCTTTTTTGAAAACAAACCCTGGCATGATACCTACTTTGGCTTCACCTGGAGTGATCACTCCGGGACAGTTAGGGCCCACCAAACGACAGGCTTTTGTACTTATATAATTAGAAGCTTTAATCATATCGGCAACAGGAATACCTTCTGTTATTGTAATGATTACTTTTATTCCAGCATCAGCTGCTTCCATAATGGCATCTGCAGCAAATGCAGGCGGCACAAAAATAATGGTCGTATCGGCACCAACTTGATCAACAGCTTCTTTAACTGTGTTAAATACTGGTTTCTCTAAATGCGTTTGTCCTCCTTTTCCTGGCGTCACACCCCCAACAACATTGGTTCCATAATCAATCATTTGAGAGGCATGAAACGTTCCTTCACTACCAGTGAACCCTTGAACAATTATTTTTGAATCTTTATTTACTAAAACACTCATTTGGTTATTATTTTATTATTTAATTTTTACTGCTGCAAATGTAATTTTTTGAATGGGAATCTAAACGATTTTATAGCTAAAATTTAAATCAAGATTCGTTTTCTTTTAAATCCTTAATAATCGCTGGTAATTTTCGAAGCAACGCTAACTCTTTAAGTTTTGCGCGCGACTCTTCTATAGGCGTTCCAAAATAAGTTTTTCCACCTTCTACTGATTTGGTCACGCCTGTTTGCCCTAAAATTATTGCTTTGGCTCCAATGGTAATTCCACTATTGGTTCCGACTTGTCCCCAAATCGTCACCTCATCTTCTAGGATACAACACCCCGCAATTCCTGACTGGGACGCGATAAGACATTTTTTTCCTATGATGGTGTCATGCCCCACTTGAATCAAGTTATCCAATTTAGAACCAGCACCAATGGTGGTATCGCCAGTAACCCCACGATCAATAGTGCATGAAGCCCCAATATGAACGTCATTTTTAATTACTACACGTCCACTGGAAAGTAATTGATCATAGCCTTCAGGACGTTTTTTATAATAAAAGGCGTTTCCACCTAATACAGTCCCCGATTGAATGACCACATTATCACCAATAATGGTATCATCAAAAATACTCACATTGGCGTGTATCAGCGAGTTTTGACCGATTACTACATTGTTTCCAATAAAACAGTTGGGTTGAATGATCGTCCCCTTACCTATCTTAGCAGACTCTGAAATTGCTTTGGAAGACGCTTGAAACGGCTTGAAATGCGTGGTCAGTATATTAAAATCTCTAAAAGGATCATCAGAAATTAATAAGGCTTTCCCCTCTGGGCAATCCACTTTTTTGTTAATAAGTACCACGGTTGCTTTCGAAGAAAGCGCTTTGTCATAATATTTTGGATGGTCCACAAAAACAATATCTCCGGCGGTCACGACATGAAATTCGTTCATACCAAGCACTTCAAAAGAAGAGTCACCAACATATTCGCAATCAATCAGCGAGGCAATCTCTTTAAGGGTACGCGGCTGAATAAATTTCATATTATTCTTTGACTCTTTCTTTGTACGATCCTTTTACGGTCTCTATTTTAATTTTATCCCCTTCATTAATAAATAAAGGAACCATCACAGTTGCACCTGTTTCAACAGTTGCTGGTTTGGTTGCATTGGTTGCTGTATTGCCCTTAATCCCTGGTTCGGTCGCTGTTACTTCCAAAACCACACTAGCTGGTAAATCGACTGAAAGCGGTGCGTTGTCTTCGGTATTGATTAATACGGTCACGACTTCACCTTCTTTCATTAAATCTGGATTATCTAAAACGGCTTTTTGTAATTCAATTTGAGAATAATCGGCTGTATTCATAAAATGAAAGGTTTCGCCATCATTGTATAAAAATTGAAATTTATGCGTTTCCACACGAACTTCTTCAATTTTATGTCCCGCAGAAAAGGTGTTATCAATGACTTTTCCATTAGTCACACTTTTCATTTTGGTTCTAACAAACGCTGGGCCTTTTCCAGGCTTTACATGTAGGAATTCAATTATTTTAAAAATATCGTGGTTGTAATTAATACATAATCCATTTCTAATATCTGATGTACTTGCCATAGTTTGTTTAGTTTGATTTAAAATATCCTTTCATAATTCCACGATGCGAATTCTTGATGAATTGTAAAATCTCATCACGTTCAGGCGTGGCTTCCATTTCAGCTTCAATAATTTCTGAAGCTTGTGAGTTGTTATAGTTTTTTTGGTAGAGTAATCTATAAATGTTTTGAATTTCTCTAATCTTTTCAGAAGCAAATCCGCGACGTCTCAGGCCAACTGAGTTTATCCCTACATAAGACAAAGGCTCACGGGCTGCTTTTACAAAAGGAGGAACATCTTTTCGAACTAAAGACCCACCAGTCACAAAGGCATGGTTTCCGATAGAACAAAATTGATGCACAGCAGTCATTCCAGCCAACACAACATGGTCGCCTACTGTGGTATGCCCTGCTAAGGTGCTATTGTTTGAAAAAATACAGTTATTTCCAACGGTACAATCATGAGCAATATGGCAATACGCCATAATCAAACAGTTATCGCCAATAACTGTTTTCATTTTATCAGTAGTCCCACGGTTAATGGTGACACATTCTCTGATTGTAACGTTATTTCCAATGACGACTGTGGTGTCTTCATCATCATATTTAAGATCTTGCGGCATGGCTGAAATGACAGAGCCAGGAAAAATATTACAATTTTTACCAATGCGCGCACCTTCCATAATGGTCACATTAGACCCAATCCAAGTCCCTTCACCAATAACGACATTATTATTGATCGTCGTAAACGGCTCGATCACTACATTTTTGGCGATTTTTGCACCAGGATGTACGTATGCTAACGGTTGATTCATTTTGTATTTTTTTTAATGTAAACTCGTGTTATTTAACTTTAGATATTTGCGCCATTAATTCAGCTTCTGCACATAATTTCCCATTGGCATAGGCATAGCCTTGCATGTGACATATTCCTCTTCTTATTGGGGATATTAAAGAACAACTAAATATTAAGGTATCACCAGGGACGACTTTTTGTTTAAACTTCACATTATCCATTTTCATGAAAAACGTTAAATAATTTTCTGGATCTGGAACGGTGTTTAAAACCAGGATCCCTCCAGTTTGAGCCATTGCTTCTACAATTAAAACTCCAGGCATGACGGGAGCTCCTGGAAAATGTCCGACAAAAAAGGACTCATTCATTGTGACATTTTTTGAACCGATGACATGATTTGGCGATAACTCATAGACCTTATCTAGGAATAAAAATGGCGGTCGATGCGGAAGCATGTCCATAATAGCATTCACATCCATTAATGGTGCTTGATTCAAATCTATATTTGGAACGTTATTACGACGTTCCAATTTAATTATTTTAGATATTTTTTTTGCGAATTGGGTGTTTACAAAATGTCCGGGTTTATTTGCAATAACTTTACCTTGAATTCGAGTTCCTATCAGTGCCAAATCGCCAATCACATCCAATAATTTGTGACGGGCCGCTTCGTTCGGATAATGTAAGGTAAGGTTGTCTAAAATTCCATTTGATTTCACTTTAATAGAATCTTTATTAAACGCTACTTTTAAATGTTGCATGGTTTCTTCAGACAAGGGCTTGTCAACATACACAATCGCATTGTTTAAATCGCCTCCTTTTATCAATCCATGTTCTAAAAGCATTTCAAGTTCGTGTAAAAAACTAAATGTTCTGGAATCTGAAATATCTTTTTTAAAATTTGATAAATGTTGTAGTGTTGCATTTTGAGTTCCAAGGACTTTGGTGCCAAAATCGACCATTGTGGTAACCTGATATTCATCAGAAGGAATGATGGTAATTTCACTACCTGTCTCTTCATCAACATAAGAAATCACATCTTTAACAACAAAGACTTCTCTAAAAGCATCAAGTTCCAAAATTCCAGCGGTTTCTAGGGCCTCAATAAAATACTTCGAAGACCCATCCATAATTGGAGGTTCAGAAGTACTTAATTCAATAATGACATTATCAATTTCTAAACCGACAAGGGCTGCAAGCACATGTTCACATGTTTGGATCGTAACTCCATTTTTTTCTAAACAGGTACCTCGTTGAGTATTCGTTACAAGATTTGCATCGGCTTTTATGATAGGAGCGCCTTCTAAATCTATTCGTCTAAATGAATAGCCACTATTAACTTCAGCTGGTAGAAAATTTAGTTCAACGTCTAAACCTGTATGAAGCCCAACTCCTTTTAAGGATACTTTTTTAGAAATGGTGGTTTGTTTGGATTCGGATTTAAAGATCATTTTTTAAGGTTTTTTTGTAGGGATTTTATATCGTTTACTAGCTTAGGGAGATTTTTGAAATGAATATATGACTTATTGTAGTCTAAATTACTAAATGCAGGGGTTCCATTAATGATTTCATTAGATTTCACACTTTTTGTAACTCCTGCTTGCCCAACTATTTTAACATTATCTCCGATAGTGATATGCCCAGCAATTCCAACTTGACCGCCAATTTGGCAATTTGCACCAATTTTTGTCGATCCAGCAATGCCTGTTTGAGCGGCAATTACGGTGTTTTCTCCAATGACTACATTATGAGCAACCTGAATTTGATTATCGAGCTTCACGCCTTTTCTAATAACAGTAGAACCTAAGGTTGCGCGATCAATAGTCGTCGCCGCACCGATGTCAACACCATCTTCTAAAATGACATTTCCAATTTGAGGTATTTTTTTATATTCACCATTTTCATCCGGTGAAAACCCAAATCCATCCGCACCAATAATGGCGCCCGAATTTATATAACAGTCTGATCCAATTTCACAATCGGAATAAACTTTTACGCCCGCAAACAGGGTTGTATTGGACTTTATTTTGACATTATCTCCAATAAACGTATTGGGATGAATTTTTACATGATCGCCAATCACCACATTTTCTCCTATATGAGAAAACGCCCCAATATAAACTTCTTTACCATAAGACGCCGTTTGTGAAATATAGACAGGCGATTCAATGCCTACTTTGTTATTTTTGGCAAAATTATAATACTCTAGGAGTTTTGTAAATGCACTGTAAGCATTTTCTACTTTGATTAATGTTGGATTGATCTCATTTTTAGAAACAAAATCATGATTCACAATCGCAATAGAAGCTTTGGTCGTATATATAAAAGAGGTGTATTTTGGATTTGATAAAAATGTAAGTGATCCTGGAATGCCTTCCTCAATTTTAGAAAGCGTATGTACTTCAACTTCAGGGTTCCCTACAATTTCTCCATTTAATATCTCTGCTATTTGACTTGCTGTGAATTTCATTGACTGCAAAAGTAAAAAAAAATATCAAAGAACATCCTTTGGAAAGCATATATAATACTTTGAAACTGTTTTAGACAGTACTTTCGATGAGAGGTGATCGGATGCTTTTAAGATATCTTTAATTTTTCCGTTTTTATATAGGATTTTAAGCCCTCCCTGTTCGGGGTTGTACGCTAAATTATCGACACGGCCATGAAATACAAAGTAAGAGGCTTCATTGGTGTTTAACGTATGTTTTAAGGCTAAATCTTGTTTCAATGCTTCCACTTTTGTTTCAGAAACAGGGTTGTTTTTAAATTTTATTTTTAATAAAGTTCTATTTAAGATCATTTTTGAAAGATGACTTAACACAAAATCATCATGAAATTGCCATGATTTTAAAGCCGACATTAAATCATAATCATCCAATAATGAAAATTGATTCAAAGCCGTTTCATCAAAATTAGCTTGATTTGAGGCCGAATGTAAAAAGAAGCTTAGTGCAGAACTCGCTTCTAATTGCACATCTTTTTGGGTTAATTCTTTTGCGCGCCTCAAAATACCCATTAGCATTTGTTCGGCCACTAAACTTGTTTTATGAAGATATACTTGCCAGTACATAAGGCGTCTGGCAGTTAAAAATTTTTCAATTGAATAAATGCCTTTTTCTTCAATAACCAATTTATCATCCACAACATTCATCATCGAGATAAGGCGTTCACTATTAATATTTCCTTCTGAAACCCCTGTGTAAAAACTATCTCTTTTAAGGTAATCGGAACGATCAATATCTAACTGCCCAGAAATAAGTTGCCCAAAAAACGTACGACTATACTCGCCTTTAAACATTGAAATAGCGGTTTCAAGTGCCCCTTTAAATTCTACATTTAAAGCTTCCATAAATTTTAATGAAATGGACTCATGACTAATATTTTCTACAATGCTGTGTTCCATGGCATGGCTAAAGGGTCCATGTCCAATATCATGCAATAAAATGGCGATATATAACCCGTTTTCTTCGGAGTCAGAAATCTGAACCCCTTTAAACCTTAAGATTCGAACTGCATTTTGCATTAAATGTAAGCACCCTAAAGCATGATGAAATCGGGTGTGATGTGCACCAGGGTATACCAAATAGGACAATCCCATCTGAGAGATGCGGCGCAATCGCTGAAAATACTTATGAGCAATTAAATCAAAAATTAATGTGTTCGGGATTGTAATAAATCCGTAAATTGGATCGTTAAATATTTTAAGCTTGTTGTTCGTATTCAAACTTTATAGTGTTAAATTTACATTTTAAACTTTCTTTGAAAGCCTTACGACGTAAAAGTACTAAAATGAAAGGACTTCTATTCTTAACTAAACATATAATACATGAGTACTATTAATATTTTATGGGTCGATGATGAAATTGAGTTCTTAAAACCTCATATCATATTCTTAGAACAAAAAAACTACAATATAACCCCTTGTCAAAGCGGAACGGAAGCGCTTAATCTTATTAGAGATCATGATTTTGACATTGTCTTTTTAGATGAAAATATGCCTGGATTATCTGGGTTGGAAACGCTGTCTGAACTCAAAGAAATAAAAGCGACCCTTCCAGTGGTTATGATTACCAAAAGTGAAGAAGAATATATCATGGAAGATGCGATCGGTAATAAGATTGCTGATTATTTGATTAAACCTGTAAACCCAAATCAAATTCTATTATCACTAAAAAAGAATTTGGATCATTCCCGATTAGTTTCAGAAAAAACATCATCTAATTACTTACAAGAATTTCGTAAAATTTCTATGAATTTAAATGACGTAAATTCATTTGAAGAATGGGAACAATTGTATAAAAAAATTGTGTTTTGGGAGTTGGAATTAGAAGCTTCCAATGATGCTGCGATGCCTGAAATATTAGACGCTCAGAAAACTGAAGCGAATCATCAATTTGGTCGATTTATTGAAAAATATTACCCGACATGGTTCGAAGATCACCAGGCACCAGTCATGTCGCACACTCTATTTAAAGAGAAAATAGCGAACGAACTAAGCACCAATCAACCAACCTTACTTATTGTGATTGATAATTTAAGGTACGACCAATGGAAAACTCTCGAGCCTACCGTTAACACCTATTACAAAACACAAGAAGAAAGTCTGTATTTTAGTATCCTACCAACGGCTACACAGTATGCTAGAAACGCCCTGTTTTCTGGACTTATGCCCAGTGAAATGCAAAAATTATTTCCACAATATTGGAAAAATGATACCGAAGAAGGTGGGAAAAATTTATTTGAAGCCGAGTTTTTAGAAGCTCAATTAAAACGCTTGGGATTATCGCATTTGACCCATGAATATATAAAAATTACAAACTTAAAAGGGGGGCAAAAATTATCGGAGAACTTTAAGACCAAAGCCAAAAACGACTTAACTGTTTTGGTGTATAATTTTGTGGATATGTTGTCGCATGCTAAAACCGAAATGGAAGTTCTTAAAGAACTTGCTTCTAATGATAAAGGCTATAGATCGTTGACTAAAAGTTGGTTTGAAAATTCACCCCTATTAGAAATTATAAAACAAGCCAAAGAACTTAATTTTAAACTCATCATTACCACCGATCACGGGACTATCAATGTTAAAAACCCTTCTAAGGTGGTTGGAAATAAAGATACCAGCCTTAACCTTCGCTATAAAACAGGGCGAAGTTTATCATATCAAGACAAAGATGTTTTGGCTGTAAAAGATCCAAAATCAATTCACCTCCCCTCTTTGGCTATAAATAGCTCATTTATTTTTGCAAAAGATAATTTGTTTTTTGCGTATCCAAATAATTACAATTATTATGTAAATTATTTCAGAAACACCTATCAGCACGGCGGGATATCTTTGGAAGAAGTCATCATTCCCTTTGTCGTTTTAAATCCTCGATAATATGACTCACGAATTACGATTCAATCTCAATGAACTATCTAATGTAGCACAAATAGTTCTAAAAAATGTGCAATCAAAAACGCTTTTATTTTATGGCGATATGGGGGCTGGAAAAACTACGCTTATTAGTGCAATTGTTAAAGAATTAGGCGGCATTGATAAAACGTCTAGCCCCACATTTTCAATTGTAAATGAATATAAAGTAAAAAACGACTGCGTATATCATTTTGACTTTTATCGGCTAAAAAATCAATATGAAGCGCTAGATATGGGAATTGAAGATTATTTTTGTTCTGGATCTTGGAATTTTCTTGAGTGGCCAGATAAAATTCATGACTTACTCCCTCCAAATATATCTATTTTAGAATTATCGGTTGCTGAAGATGGAACGAGGATTCTCAAACTATCAGAAAAAACATTTTCTGATGAAGGTTCAAAAATATAGTTGTAAATTAGAGACTTTATACATAAAGTCATGCATGAACCAATTTCACCATTTACAAGAGAACAACTGCTTCCAAAGGAAGAAACTTTAGAGATTTCTAAAGAAAAAGGAGCATTGTTTATTGGAATACCAAAAGAAACATCTTTTCAAGAAAAAAGAGTCTGTCTAACACCCGATGCGGTATCTGCATTGACAAGTAATGGACATCGGGTATTGATTGAATCAGGGGCCGGTGAAAATGCCTGTTTTGAAGATCATGAATACAGTGAAGCGGGCGCTGAAATTTCCAAAGATCGAGCAAAAGTATTTGCATGTCCAACGATCCTAAAGGTTGAACCTCCCTCCTTAGAGGAAATCTCAATGTTAAATCCACAAACACTTTTAATTTCTGCACTTCAGTTAAAGATGCAAGATAAAGACTATTTTAAAAAGCTTGCCGAAAAACGTATCACAGCCTTAGGTTTTGAGTTTATTAGAGATCAAGATGGCGATGTGCCAGCAGTTCGACAATTAAGTGAAATTGCGGGTTCTGCCTCTATTTTAATAGCGTCCGAAATCATGTCGATCACCAATGAAGGTAACGGGCTTATGTTTGGAAATATTAGCGGGGTTCCTCCGACTGAAGTCGTTATTATTGGGGCTGGAACCGTTGGTGAATTTGCGGCGCGATCTGCGATAGGATTAGGGGCTAATGTGCGTGTGTTTGATAATTCAATTACAAAACTTCGCAGCCTCCAAGCCAATATTGGTCGTACAATTTACACCTCTACCATGCAGCCAAAAAATCTTCAGAAAGCTCTCATGCGATGCGATGTTGCTATTGGCGCCGCAAAAGGAAAAAATAGAGCGCCTATATTGGTGAACGAAGCATTGGTTGAACAAATGAAAACGGGCGCCATCATCATAGACGTTTGTATTGACATGGGCGGGTGTTTTGAAACAAGTGAAGTCACATCTCATGACAAACCAACCTTTGTGAAGCACGATGTGATTCATTATTGTGTGCCTAATATACCTGCGAGATATGCTCGAACCTCTTCAGTATCAATTAGTAATATATTCACTCCTTACCTTTTAAAAATTGCTGAAGATGGGGGTATAGAAAATTCTCTTCGATTTGATAAGGGATTAAAAAATGGATTGTACTTTTACCACGGCATTTTAACGAATAAATCTGTGGCCGATTGGTTTGATTTAGACTACAGTGATGTTAATCTTTTAATCTTTTAAAATTAATACATGAAAATTGTTCACCGTTTTGGCTTCTACTTAGGAGGCTTTTTTATAGGCTTAGTCTTTTTAATGTTTTTTTTGAGTGGAAAAAAAACAAGCTGTGCTTATGGGCCCGATGCACGGGTTTTGAAAAATATTCAAACAAAAAGTATTCAATACTCTGAATCCGTTCAAGAGCAGCTAAATTCTAATAAAATTGATACGTTAACGCTGAATTCTATCTTTAAAGGCGCAGATATCAATTTTGGGAAAAGTGACACCAAGTCAGTCCCTTGCAGAACCTATTACGTTGAAAATAAAAAGTATGATTTGATTGTTGAAAACTGTGAACGATACGCGCGTTTCAAAACACTGATCATCCATTAGATTTTACGTCGCTTTCTTTCTTTTTTAATAAGTGATAACTCTCTGGTTGTTTGTCCGGCCACCGAAGTATTCTCTTCCGCCCGTCTAATTAGGTAGGGCATTACATCCCTTACAGGTCCAAAAGGAACGTATTTTGCCACGTTGTAACCATGATTTGCCAAATTATAACTAATATGGTCACTCATTCCATAAAGCTGTCCAAACCAAACACGAGGGTCGTTATTTGAAATGTTTGATTTTGCCATTAAATCAACAGCCAAGTGAGAACTTTCTTCATTATGAGTTCCAATGAATACTTGAATGGTGTCCAAGTTAGAAAGCATATAAGTGAGAGTGTCGTTAAAAAGTGTATCTGTCAATGCTTTCGTTTCACAAATTGGCGATTGATATCCTTTCTCGGTGGCTCTCAGGCGTTCTTTTTCCATATAAGCACCACGCACAATTTTAAACCCAAGATTAAAATTCAATTCTTTTGCTTTGCCATGAATTTTTTTTAGATAATCCAGTCGATCCCAACGGTAAGTTTGCAAAGTGCTATATACAATCATTGCATCGGTATTGTAGGTTTGCATTAATCCTAAAACCAAATCATCAACTGTGTTTTGAATCCAACTTTCTTCAGCATCAATAAGAATTTTAACGTTGTTTAATTTCCCAGATTCACAAACTTTATTAAAGCGGGCGATCACCCGATCCCATTCTTTAGTTTCAGAAGTTGACAATGATTTTCCTTCACTAATTTTCTGATAAAGGTCAAACCTTCCAAAAGCACTGGGCTTAAAGACCGCAATAGGCATGGCGTCGTTGTTTTTCGAAAATTCAATAAGGTTTAAGATCGTTTCTAGGGCGAAATCAAATTGATTCTCCTCCCCTTTCCCTTCAACGGAATAATCTAACACACTATATACGCCACTGCTGTACATTTTATCGATTGTTGGAATACAATCTTGCTCATTAACGCCCCCACAAAAATGATCAAAAACTGTCGATCGAATCAACCCCTCAACAGGGAGATGGGCCTTTATTGCAAAGTTTGTAGCTGCAGTTCCTATTCGTACCAATGGCTCTATGGAAATCATTTTAAATAGAAAATAGGCACGTTCTAAATCTGAGTCCGATTTTAAATGGAACGCTATTTCTGTATTATTGAAATCGATGCTCATATAAATTGGTTTTAGTTTCGAACAAATATATTTAATCGGAATTACATTAATTGTAAATTTCTACTTAATTTTACGTTTTTCATTTTGACTTAATAGTTCATGAACTCGATACCATCCACATCCTATTCAATTCATTTTAACGACCGTTGTTACAAAGAGTTGAATACGTATTTAGAAACTTCAAATTTTTCTAAAATATTTATATTGGTTGACTCCAATACACACCTCCATTGTTTGCCTAAATTTTTAGCAAACATTCATGTAGAAATGGCTTTAGAAATCATTGAAATGGAGGCCGGTGAAATAAACAAAACTTTAGATACATGCACTCAAATCTGGCACAGTTTATCGGATTTAGATGGTGACCGGAAATCACTTATCATCAATTTGGGTGGTGGTGTTGTGACCGATTTAGGCGGATTTGTAGCGTCTACATTCAAACGAGGCGTATCATTTGTCAATGTTCCTACCTCGCTCCTAGCGATGGTTGATGCTTCTGTTGGCGGAAAAACAGGGGTTGATTTAGGAACGATTAAAAATCAAATCGGAGTTATTAATTTTAGTGATATGGTGCTTGTAGATCCTTCATTTCTAGAAACACTCCCTAAAGAAGAAATGCGATCTGGGTTGGCTGAAATGTTAAAGCATGGATTGATTAAAAATGCCGATTATTGGAACCGACTCTGTGATTTAAAAGAGCTGAATATCTCAGATTTAGAAGGCTTGATTCACGAATCGATTACCCTAAAAAATGAAGTCGTAAAACGAGATCCGAATGAACAAGGCGAACGAAAACAACTAAATTACGGACATACCTTAGGGCATGCGATCGAATCGTATTGCTTGGATAATGACAACTTAAAAACATTGTTGCACGGCGAGGCAATTGCCGCTGGAATGATTATGGAAGGGTACCTATCTCATAAAACTTGTGGATTGTCGGAAGCAGAACTCCTTCAAATAAAAAACACTTTTAAAGCCATTTATGGTTCAGTCGATTTTTCTAAAAACGACAAAAGCTCAATAATTGAGCTTTTGAAATATGATAAAAAGAATTCTCACGGGCAAATTAAATATGCGCTGTTAGAATCTATTGGATCGTGTCTGGTTGATGTAATTGTTGAAGATCATTTGATAGACGAAGCATTTAAATACTACGCATCCTAATAAGCCACTAATTACATATCATTAAAGATCGAATGCATCAAACGTTTCTTGTCGTTGATACTTTCTTCTAATGAAATCATCGTTTCTGTTCTGTACACCCCTTCAATTTCATCTAACTTAAAGATAATTTCTTTGGCATGTGTGGTGCTTTTTGCACGGATTTTACAGAAAATATTGAATTTTCCTGTTGTAATGTGCGCAACGGTTACATGAGGAATTTCATAAATTCGCTCTAATACAAATTTTGTTTGAGATGTGTTTTGTAAAAAAACACCTACATAGGCAATAAAAGAATATCCTAATTTCTGATAATCTATGGTTAAAGAGGACCCTTTAATTATTTTGGCATCTTCCATTTTTTTCACTCTAACGTGAACTGTACCAGCAGAAATTAATAATTTTTTTGCGATATCTGTGAATGGAACACGGGTGTTGTCAATCAGCATATCTAATATTTGGTGATCGATTTCGTCTAGTTTTACTTTAGCCACTTTGCTTATATTTATTGGTTAATTTTCAATGTTTTAGCAAATTTACTAAATTTTATACAATTAAATATCTCTTATGTTAAATTATCATTAACCAAAAGTGATGTTTCCATTAAATCTATCAATAAGAAATCGATTTCGTAACTTTCTGATAACACGTCAAAATCGGGGTGGGACACTTGCTTAAAATGAGCATTAATCTCTAAATGACCGTATTTTTCATTCAAATCTCCTATGAGAACAATTTTTGGTCTGAATTTAATTTGTCCGTTTTCTAACACTTCAGTGTACTGAACGGCGATGTCGCAACTCTTTTTGGGGGTCTCTAAATCAAGAACCGCATTTCTAATAATAACATCGTTAAACAATTTTCCGTTTTCAGGAATATCAAAGTATGGCTTAAATTTTTCTCCAGTAACTTCATGATTTGAAATATAATCAAGAGCACTCACAAGCGCTAGGGCAAGATATTTTCGCGTTTCTTCTCTGTTGTAATCCTTTGGGTAGTGCCCTGCTTCAAATAAGACTGTTGGCACGCCATCGCTTTGAAAGGAATCGCCTACACAGTTTGAATTAAACCCATCATCATAGCGCCCAATTTGATTCGGTAAAAACGACTGTAGTGTCTGGTTCATATTCTGAATCACTTCCATAGCCTTTTGGCGCGTACTCGTTAATGAGCGTTCTTCGTCTTCTGAAGGCGATAGAAAACTCACTACTGCAGAGTTATTGGTTTTTCCAGCACTGAAAATGGTGCGTTGTCCGTGCATATTGAAACAAAAATGTGGATTAAAATCCTCAAACACATCTCTTAAAATTTTGCTTTCACATTGACTTACCTTTTTGGCATCTCTATTTAGATCAACTTGATTTGCATTGACCCGCGTGTAGGCTTTTGCTCCATCCGGATTAAGTATTGGGATCACATAGAGTGTGCAAGCGTCTAAGAGAGGCTTACAGCTGTCTAATTCCAAGTAATTAAACAAATCAAAGAGTGCTTTAGTGGTCGTGCTTTCGTTTCCGTGCATTTGCGACCAAATCAAAATTCTTTTAGAACCCGTCCCAATTTGAAGTCCATGAATTGGAAGTCCAGCTTCTGAAGTCCCCAGAACAGTTTGATTAAATTGGTTTGATATTGATTTCAATAATGGCTCAATATGAGAATTTGTAACATAGCGATCCCTCAAAGCAACGGCTTTTAAGGATTGATACTGTGATAAAAAAGAAGATATGTCTAACATGTGTAATTTAATAATTTTACAAAAGTAAACATTCTTATATTTACATTTGTAAACAGATTAAATTTGATTTGTTTCACAAAAGTATACATTGCCATTGGGTAAATCACTACCTATAACTCGATAGTTACTAAAGGTGGATTAATAAGTGTTTAAAACAATATAAATCAGTATTTTACGTGAATTACTTAAAGTTTTAGTTTGTGTTATTTAGCATCTATTTATCTCTGTACTTGCGTAATTCGATACATTGTGTTACATTTGTAAACGCCTATCTAATTCTACATATGTAAACAATGATAAACACTACGGAATTTAATACTCGACTCAAAAAAATCCTTGATTATTATGGATTATCGGCTTCAGCTTTTGCAGAAGTCATCACGGTTCAACGCTCTAGTATTTCTCACATATTGAGTGGGCGAAACAAACCAAGCTTAGACTTTATCACCAAAGTTCTAAATGCATTTCCCGAAATTGACCTCCTATGGCTTTTAAGCGGCGTAGGAGATTTTCCTAAAAATACCACGCCCCCACTTCCCAAAACCGAAAAATCTCAAGTATTAGCAAAATCTACGAACCCTGTAGCAGCAATTTCGAATGGCGATGAACTAATTGAACGAATCGTTATATTTTATAAAGACGGTAGTTTTAAGAATTATGCGATGAATCCGTTTAAATAATTTAAATTACTAGATCTCTTTTGTATGTTTGTCGTATGAAATATTTAATCCTATGTAGTGCGCTGTTACTTGTTCAAAGTTGTTATAACATTGAGAGAAACTGTAATGATTTTAAAACCGGAAATTTTGAGAGTGAAATCACAATTGACGGAACGCTTTATAAGTCCACTTTTTCTAGAACGTTTAAACTACAGATTGAAGAGTTTAACGGCGTTATAGACTCTTCTTACGTCCGTTGGATCAATGATTGTGAGATGGTTTTTAAAACGATTCGTCCTAAAAATCGTGCGGAGAAAAAAGACATTCACCTAAAAATATTAACAACTACATCAAAGGGCTATAAATTTGAATATGGCTATGTTGGAGATACTAACAAACAAATTGGAGACGCAAAAAGGATCGATTAAAACATTGTGATCTGTCCTTCATCATTAACATCGTGATCTGGTTCAGATGATTTCGGTTTTACAGCACCGT
Source organism: Flavobacteriaceae bacterium (assembly GCA_029252265.1). GTDB lineage: Bacteria > Bacteroidota > Bacteroidia > Flavobacteriales > Flavobacteriaceae > Hel1-33-131. The sequence goes on from JAQXBT010000050.1 coordinate 91,080, forward strand.
CACTTTTCTGAGTAGTTTTCTCTGAATCGGTAGAGGATGACTCGGAAACAATCACATCAGTAGGAGTGCTTGACTGAGCGATCACTTCCTCTCCAACTACATCTATTTCTTCTGCAGGAGTATTAACAGGCTCTTCATAAGGCAAGGGATCTAAGAGATCAATTTGATTGACCTTTAATTTAGTCAGTTGATTTCCTAAAGCCGACATTCCCTTCACACTAATAAACTGCTCAAAGTCGATGATTTGATCTTCACGACGGTCTTTACCTCGATCTTTAGCAAACGATACTTTGGCAACAGGGCGCCAATCGGTAGAGACAATTTCTAGAGTGCTCGACGCATGCTCAGAAATAAACGTATCTTCTCGGCTTTCGTTTTCAATTAAAAAACGCTTTACATAATATTTTTCTTTATCACCGTCAAAGTAAATAGCAGATATCGGTTTATTAGGAATCCATTTTTCCAATACAATCATATCATCTTCAAAATGAGCTGTAATTTCTGGAATGATTGTTTTGACTATCCCTGATTGAGTGATTACCAAAATACGGTCTTCACCTCTAAACTCCCCCACTAATTCACCACGTCCATCGACATTGATGCGCTGAATGGTATCATCAAACCATATTTTTCGCGGTTTAAGTGTACTGACTCCCTTTTCTTTGAGTTCAATCCGCTTGATAGCGTGTTTGGTGACTAAATTTCCTTTGGACACCCGTCCTTTTATAATGACATCGGCAAAATCGATGTCCCATTTTAGTTTTTTTACACTTCCAACTTGGCGCAATAGCACCGAAACAACTTCACCTTCTCCATTTGGATTGGCAGAAAAATACCACAGATCAGACCCTGCTTTTCCATTCGTCAAATCATATTCGCGATCTCGAGTGACCCCGGTCACCGCAAAACGTTTAATATAAGACGCACCGCCCTTTCCATCTTTATAAATCATGTTATAAATGGTCCGCTTGTCTTTCTTTTTGAAAACAGCCACATGAATGATGTCTTTTCCAATAAAGGTTTTGCTATCAACCTTTGTAATCATCAACTTACCTTCTTTTGTAAAAACGATGATGTCGTCAATATCACTACAATCACCAACATATTCATCACGCTTTAAGCCTGTACCAACAAACCCTTCTTCTCTATTAACATAGAGTTTTGTGTTTCTAATAATAACCTTCGTCGCATCTACATCACCAAATGTTTTGATTTCAGTCTTACGTTCTTTTCCAGCACCATATTCTGATTTTAAGCGTTTAAAATAATCAATCGCATAGGTAATCAGATTGGCTAAATAGCCCTTAGTTTCAGCAATTTGATCTTCGAGAGCATCTATTTTTTGTTGCGCTTTATCAATGTCAAACTTAGAAATTCTCTTAATTCGAATCTCAGTTAACCTAGTGATGTCTTCTTCGGTAATCGTACGCTTTAAATGTTTGATATGCGGCTGAAGCCCTTTGTCAATAGCGCTGATCACACCTGGCCAAGTCTCTTCTTCCTCTATATCACGATAGATTCTGTTTTGTATAAAAATACGTTCTAAAGATGCAAAATGCCATTGTTCTTCAAACTCACCTAACTTAATTTCTAACTCTTGTTTTAATAATTCGACCGTATGATCTGTAGAACGTCGTAACATTTCAGTCACTCCAACAAACAAAGGCTTGTTATCTTCAATCACACATCCCAATGGAGAAATAGCGGTTTCACAAGATGTAAACGCAAATAAAGCATCGATCGTTTTGTCTGGTGAAATCCCTGCTGGTAAATGCACTAATATTTCAACCTCAGCAGCAGTATTATCTTCAATTTTCTTAATTCTAATTTTACTTTTCTCATTTGCTTTAAGTATAGAATCAATCAAAGAAGACGTTGTGGTTCCAAAGGGTACTTCGGAAATCACCAACGTATTTTTGTTAAGCTGCGAGATTTTGGCTCGACACCGCACACGTCCACCTCTTAACCCGTCGTTATAATTAGTGAAATCGGCCACACCTCCGGTTGCAAAATCTGGAAAGATCGTAAATCGTTTCCCTTGAAGGTGCTTTATTGAAGCTTCAATAAGTTCAATGAAATTATGAGGTAATACTTTTGTTGAAAGTCCAACCGCAATTCCCTCCGCCCCTTGCGCTAATAATAACGGGAACATGACAGGAAGGTTTATTGGTTCTTTACGACGGCCATCATAAGACGATTGCCATTCGGTGATCTTTGGGTTAAATACAACGTCTAATGCAAATTTAGAAAGCCGCGCTTCAATATATCTTGAGGCTGCTGCTCTATCACCCGTAAGGACGTTTCCCCAGTTTCCTTGCGCATCAATTAGTAAATCTTTTTGACCAATCTGAACCATAGCATCAGCAATACTAGCATCGCCGTGTGGGTGGTACTGCATGGTATGCCCAACAATATTTGCAACTTTATTATAGCGGCCGTCATCCAAGTCTTTCATGGAATGTAAAATCCGGCGCTGAACGGGTTTAAATCCGTCTTCAATTGCAGGGACTGCACGTTCTAAAATAACATAGGACGCATAGTCTAAGAACCAATCTTTAAACATCCCCGTAACGCGAGTAATTGTTTCTTGATTGTCCGTATTCTCATGGATTAGATCATCGTTTTCTTCTATCATACCTCTTCTTCGATAATATCTAATTCTACTTTTAGATTTTCAATAATAAATTTTTGACGGTCTGGTGTGTTTTTACCCATATAAAACTGAAGCAACGAATCAATAGTCATGTCAGCATCCAACATCACAGGATCGAGTCGAATATCTTCTCCAATAAAATATTTAAATTCGTTTGGTGAGATTTCTCCTAATCCCTTAAATCGTGTGATTTCTGGTTTAGGTTTTAATTTTTGAACGGCATCTCTTCGTTCTTGTTCCGAATAGCAATAAATCGTTTCTTTTTTATTTCGCACTCTAAATAATGGGGTTTGTAATATATAGAGATGGCCTTCTTTAATAATTTCTGGGAAAAATTGAAGGAAAAAGGTAATTAACAGTAAGCGAATGTGCATTCCATCGACATCGGCATCGGTCGCAATCACAATGTTGTTATACCTTAAATCCTCAATGGATTCTTCAATATTTAATGCGGCCTGAAGTAAATTAAACTCCTCATTTTCATACACAATTTTCTTGGTTAACCCATAACAATTCAACGGCTTTCCTTTTAAACTAAAAACGGCTTGTGTATTCACGTCTCTTGATTTGGTAATACTACCAGATGCAGAGTCCCCCTCTGTTATAAAAAGAGTTGATTCTAAATTACGTCCATTTTTGATATCTCCAAAATGTACACGACAGTCTCTTAGTTTTTTATTATGTAAGCTTGATTTTTTTGCGCGATCTCTTGCAATTTTTCGAATGCCTGATAACTCTTTTCGCTCGCGTTCGGCTTGCAAAATTTTTCGTTGGATGGCTTCCGCCGTATCGGGATTTTTATGCAAATAATTATCTAACTTCGTTTTTAAAAAGTCATTAATAAAAGTTCGAACCGTTGGAAGTTCGCCACCCATATCGGTAGATCCCAATTTAGTTTTTGTTTGACTTTCAAATACAGGCTCCATAACTTTGATCGCAATGGCGGATATAACTGATTTTCGAATGTCGGATGCATCGTAGTTTTTTCCATAAAACTCACGAATTGTTTTTACCAAAGCTTCTCTAAAGGCTGCTAAATGCGTCCCTCCTTGCGTGGTATTTTGCCCATTGACAAACGAATGGTACTCCTCGCTGTATTGGGTTTTACTGTGTGTAATAGCAACTTCTATATCTTCAGCTCTCAGATGTATGATTGGATACGTCATATCTGTAGCATTCGTATTATCTTCTAAAAGATCTTTTAAACCGTTTTCACTAAAATATTTTTCACCATTAAATAATATAGTAAGTCCTGGATTTAAATACACGTAGTATTTAAGCATCCGTGCTACATATTCATTTCTGTATTTATAATTTTTAAAGATGGCTTCGTCGGGTACAAATGAGACTTTCGTTCCTTTGCGACGGGTAGTGTCATCTAATAAATCTTGATGATTTAAAACTCCCGATGAAAATTCTGCAGAAGCTGATTTCCCATCTCTGGTTGATTCCACTCTAAAAAAGGAGGACAAAGCATTAACTGCTTTGGTTCCAACCCCATTCAGTCCAACTGATTTTTTAAAGGCTTTGGAATCATATTTACCTCCGGTGTTCATCTTAGAAACTACATCGACCACTTTCCCTAAAGGAATTCCACGTCCATAATCACGCACAATGACTTTTGTTCCTTGAATGGAAATTTCAATTGTTTTTCCAGCCCCCATCACAAACTCATCGATCGAGTTGTCTAAAACTTCTTTTAATAGAATATAGATACCATCATCGGCCGAAGAACCATCGCCAAGTTTTCCAATATACATTCCAGGACGCATACGAATATGCTCCTTCCAATCGAGGGATCTAATATTATCTTCTGTGTAATCTGAATTTTGACTCATAAAGTGTTTCGCGACAGGACGCTAATATAGCACATCAGTATAAAAAATGAAACCTTTAAAACACAAATTAATTAACAAAAAAAAACCAATGTTGTTGAGAACATTGGCTTTCAATTTATTAGTTGATATTTTTTCTATACATTGAAAAGAAAATGCATGACATCGCCATCTTTTACCGTATAGTTTTTTCCCTCTACACGCATTTTCCCCGCTTCTTTTACTTTTGCTTCAGATCCAAAACTTTCAAAATCTTCATAGGCAATAACTTCGGCTCGTATAAATCCTTTTTCAAAATCGGTATGGATCACCCCTGCGGCTTGCGGCGCAGTACTTCCAATGTTAATGGTCCAAGCGCGAACTTCTTTTACACCCGCAGTAAAATAGGTTTGAAGTGTTAATAGTTTATAAGCAGATCGTATGAGTTTGGCAGATCCTGGTTCGTCCAGTCCTATATCTTGAAGAAATAGTTGACGTTCTTCAAAATCCTCTAGTTCGTTAATATCGGCTTCTGTTCCAACAGCAAGCACTAATACTTCTGCATTTTCATTAGCAACAGCTTCTTTTACTAAATCGACATAGGCATTTCCTGAAACGGCAGAGGCTTCATCGACATTACAGACATACATTACTGGTTTGTCAGTGATAAATTGGAGTGGCTTCACGAATTCTAAATAATCATCTTCAGAAAATTCCAACGCACGTATCGAAATACCGGCTTCTAAATTATCTTTAATTTTTATTAAAACAACTTCTTCTTTTTGTGCCTCTTTATTGCCCGTTCTTGAAGCGCGTTTAACTTTCTCTAATTTTTTTTCTGTAGTCTCCAAATCTTTCAATTGAAGTTCCATATCAATAGTTTCTTTGTCTCTAATAGGATCAACTGTTTCGTCGACATGAATGATGTTCGTATCATCAAAACAACGCAATACATGAAGAATCGCATCGGTTTCACGAATATTTCCAAGAAATTGATTTCCAAGCCCTTCCCCTTTACTTGCACCTTTTACAAGGCCTGCAATATCCACAATCTCTACTGTTGCAGGAATGACACGATCAGGAACAACCAGTTCTTCAAGTTTTGACAACCGTGGATCGGGAACATTAACCACTCCTATATTAGGTTCAATCGTACAAAAAGGAAAATTTGCACTTTGTGCTTTTGCGTTTGATAAACAATTAAAAAGGGTCGATTTTCCAACATTTGGCAATCCAACAATACCTGCTTTCATTTCTTAAAAATTTGAATGCAAATGTAATTATTTAAATCAACTTTCAATCCCTCCCTTTCAATTTCTTAAAACTTGAAACATCAATTTATAAATTATCGAAAATTGAGTGTTAATTTCCCCTAATGAAGGTCGTACTTGATCCTCTAGTTGTAGAGTGATTCTATGGTCTATTAAATTATTTTTGTTTTTAATTTTTAAAATTTTGTTTAAACTAAAATAATTTAAATATAAACAAAGTAATCTTATTGTAAACTACATGAATAATTAACAAATAATTCATTTTAAAAGGAGTT
>JAQXBT010000078.1 GCA_029252265.1 Flavobacteriaceae bacterium
TCGATTGCAGTGATTATTTTTAATGAAGGAAAAAAATTAAAAACTTTTGAGCTTTACTTGGGAGATGCTTCAAAATTAATATCCATACAACCACAAGCGATACAAACGATACTACTCACTAACTAAAACCATTTTATCATGTCTAAAACTTTTAATAAAGTACCATTCGGCCAAAAAGTAGCCTTTGGCTTAGGAATGCTTGCTAATCAAATGTTTCCTGCTGCTTTGGGGATTTTTATGGTAGTTTTAATTCAGAATTTAGGGTTTCCCACTTGGATGTATGCTGTTTTGTTTTTCTTTCCAAGAATTTTTGACACGTTCACAGATCCAATTATGGGGTTTATTTCAGACAATACAAAATCACGATGGGGTAGAAGACGACAATACGTTTTAATTGGCGCCATAATTATGGGTATTGCATACATACTTATGTGGCAATTATATAAAGAAGATGGATTATCATATAATTTCACTTATTTTATGATTTGGTCGTTTGTATTCTATTTAGGATTGACCATTTTTAGTGTCCCTTATGTCGCAATGGGGTATGAGATGAGTGACGATTTTCATGAGCGAACAAACATTATGGCCGTCGCACAATGGATTGGCCAATGGGCATGGGTCATTGCACCTTGGTTTTGGGTAGTGATGTATGATCCTTCTTGGTTTGAAGGCGGTGCAGATGAGGCCACGAGAACACTCGCTATTTGGGTTGCGATTCCTTGTACAATTTTAGCAATGATTCCTGCATTTTTCATTAAGAGTAAATCGACTAAAAATGATGACAGCTTAACACCTCTAACCCTAAAAAATATTGGCGGAAGTTTAAAGAAAATCTTAGATGGCGCCATAGAAGCATTTAAAATCGAAGCATTTAGGAAATTATGCTATTCCACGTTTCTGATTTTTAATGCATTCAATACGGTTGCAGGTTTTTCATTTTTTATAATTGTTTATTATTTATTTAACGGGGTTACTGGTCCAGAAGGTTCATGGATTTGGCCGACGCTATTTGGCTGTATAGGAGCCTTGTCAACCACTTTTATGGTTATTCCGATTGTGACTCGTATGTCTAAAAAAATGGGAAAAAAGAATGCTTTTTTAGTATCACAAGGCATTTCAATAATTGGATACATATTACTTTGGTTTTTATTTATTCCAGGAAAACCCTTTCTAATTTTACTAGCATTGCCATTCTTTTCTTTTGGAATAGGCGCTTTGTTTACCCTTATGATGTCTATGACTGCAGATGTATGTGATTTAGATGAATTAAATTCAGGCAAAAGAAGAGAAGGTATTTTTGGTGCGATGTACTGGTGGATGGTGAAATTTGGTTTCGCTATTGCAGGAGGATTAAGTGCTTTAATCATGTTTTTTGTTGGATTTAGCCCAGACCTTCCCGTACAACCAGATGGTGCGATTACAGGTTTAAGAATCTTCTTTTCAGGATTACCGATATTGGGAACCCTAGCAGCGATGTATATCATGCGGAATTACGATCTAACCGAGACAAAAGCTTTAGAGATAAGCGCAGAATTAGCAAAAAGAAAGGAGAAGCCAACCTCTTTTTATCAAACCGATAAATTAGGTTCTTTAGTAGCTTCAGGACTCCAAATTGATACGTCTTCAGAAATTGATTTTAATTCCAAAACGGATGCGGACATCAAAGCCTTGTTTTCAACCCATTTAAATAAGGGTCTTCATGGACTGTGTTTTA
>JAQXBT010000080.1 GCA_029252265.1 Flavobacteriaceae bacterium
ATTTATAAATTAAAAAAGACAATGTATCCTAAACAGTTATAATCAAGTATATATTTGGTTATCAATGATTATTTTTTACTTTTATAGCAGTCTTAGATCCCAAATCTGATTCTTCATAACCAATTGAACTCTACGTAAGCGATTATATTACTTTAAAAACCTTTGGGTCTGCTCCTAGCAATCGCTACGCTTTTGCATAGAGTTGAATTCATTTGTTTTTCAATTTAAAAAGACACCACACGAAAGCATTAATGTGGTAGCAAGGATTTCATATATAAAAAAAAAGCGATTCGTGAGAACCGCTTTGAATGTTTTCACAACGGAATAATCCTTATTGTGAATTGCTTTGTTAGAATTTTAAAAAAATCACAATAAAAATTTGAAAATAAAAAATCCCACGGAGTACGCAGGATTTAAGATTTTTCTTCGGCTTATAGCCTTATTATGAAAAGATTCAAATTGTAAAACAAATTAAATATTGATGACAAAAGAGCAAAAATATTTTCTAACATTAAGTTAGATAATGGTTATGCTACTATTGGACTTTCCGCAGTAAAAAAAATATTGCCTTACCTAAAAAGGGGAATTAAATATAGTCATGCAGTATATCTAGCTAATCTTTCAAAAGTTTTAGGCTCAAATGAGATTAATGAAGAATTAATTAAATACTTTATTGAGGAAGTAAGTTTTATAACTTATAATGTTGAATTAACAAAGAAGTTAAATCGTGTGATTAATAATATTATTAAAAACCACCTTGAACAAGATGGTCGATATTTTATTAATAACAATCGTGAACTAGAAGGTTTTGAAATAAATTCAATTAAATTAAAACTTCAAAATTATTTTGGAGAATATACTTGGAGTAATTTTTCAGATACTGAAAAAGATTTTAAAATTAAATATGTATCCAAACATTTTAAGAAGTTTCTACAAAAAAATATAAATGACAAGAAAGATATTTTTTTAAAATCTCCTCGATTACATCAAGAAATATTTAATGTTTTAAAGGATAAATATAATTTACCTAAAGAGAATATTAAGTACTTATGGCATCCGTCCGAGCAAGAAGTATATCAAAAAGCAGAGTTACATCATAAATTTATTTATAAAAATAAAAATATTTTTATACCAAATAGTAAACATGGTTTATTTTCTGCAAAGTTCCCTAATGCTATTGATGAAATGATTTCATTAAATCTATTAGGTAGTCCTGAGCCTATAAGTAAAGGATTTAAAAACCCAATGGCATTAAAAACTCTTCATAAATTAAAGCAACTATTAAATCATTTACTAAAAACCAATCAGATAGATGAATACACTGAAATTGTAATAGAAATTGCTCGTGAATTAAATGATAACAATATGAGAGCGGCAATTAGGACGTATCAAAGCAATAGAGAAAAAGAAAATTTAAAGTATAAAAAACAAATTGAAGAAATAAATGAAGAATGTAATACGAGTTTTGACTCAAATGACAGCCAACTATTAAAAAAAATGTATTTATGGAATGAGCAAGACAAAACATGTTTATACACTGGTAAAAGAATTAATTTATGCGATGCTTTGAATGGAAATAAATATGATATAGAACATACTATCCCAGCAAGTATGAGCTTTGATTCTGAATTAAAAAATTTAACCCTTGCAGATACAAATTATAATAGAACTATAAAGAAAAAACAAATCCCATATCAACTGCATGTGTCCAATAAGTTGAAACCTACTTAAAGGTTAAATTTAATTCAAATCTAAACAAAACTATTATGGATGATGTTATCGACAGTACAAAAGAACTAGGAACAAAATTATGGGAAAGTTTTAGCTATTTCATGAACGAAATTGGCCAATTTGTACCCAAATTAATCGGAGCACTCCTCTTTTGATTTGTTGGGCGTATTATCGCAAAACTTTTGAGAAGACTCGTAATTAAAGGCGCCAAACTTATTAAAATTGATGTCATTGCAGAGAAAGTCAAGTTAGATGAAATATTAGAGCAAATTGGAATCAAACATAATTTTTCTACAATCATTGGGAACCTTATTTATTACGTATTATTATTAGTGGTTTTACTAACGGTCTTTGATATATTAGGTCTTGAAATGGCAAAAGATCTGTTTAACAATGTCATCGGATTAATCCCAGATATCTTTATCTCAATTGTCTTGTTTGTTTTTGGTATGTTCCTAGCAGATTTAGCAAAAGATTTTATCACAGGACGCTTAAACAATATGAATATAGAACAAGGCGGAATGATTGGTTCTGTTGCTAAATTTGGGATTCTATTAATTGTATTTTCAATGATTTTATCTCAATTAAATATTGGCAATGATCTGGTATCAAAACTGACTCAATATTTGTTTGGAGCCATTGCTCTCGGTTTAGCCATTGCCATTGGATTAGGAGGAAAAGATGCTGCAAAAAGCTTTTTTGACAAACTAACTAAAAAATAATATTAGCTAAAAACTAGCAAACTATTATTTTTAATGCTGCTCTCTATGGGCAGCATTATTTTTTGCCTTACTTTTGCGGCATGGGTAGACGAAATAAAAACAAAGTATTTGCAAATCTAGAAGTGATTGATGCAGGTGCAAAAGGCAAAACGATTGCCAAAGCGCCAGACGGAAAAGTGGTGTTTTTACCAAATGCCGTCCCAGGAGATGTTGTAGATGTACAAACATTCAAACAAAGGACTGGTTATTACGAAGGAAAAGCAACCATTTTTCATAAATTATCAGATAAACGCACCGAACCCGCTTGCGAACATTTTGGAACTTGTGGGGGGTGTAAATGGCAACACATGGATTATTCGCATCAACTTTTTTATAAAGAAAAGGAAGTTGTAAATAACCTAACGCGCATCGGACATCTTGAGTTACCGGAAATCACACCTATATTAGGCTCTAAAGATCAATACTTTTATCGCAATAAAATGGAATTTTCGTTTAGTGATAGTCGTTGGTTAACCGTTGATGAAATTGCTTCCACCGAGGATTTAGGGGACCGTAATGCCTTAGGATTTCATATCCCTGGTATGTGGGATAAAATATTGGATGTCAAAAAATGCTGGCTTCAAGGCGATCCTTCTAACGCTGTCAGAAATGCAGTTAAAGAGTTCGCATTAGAACACCAAATTCCATTTTTTAACACCCGTCAACAAACAGGTGTTTTAAGAACCTTGATGATCCGAAATACAAGCATTGGAGAATTGATGATCGTGATTCAATTTTTTAAAGAAGATGAAACAAATAGAATCGCACTTTTAGAGCATTTAAAAACAACCTTTCCAGAAATCACGTCCTTACAATACATCATTAATGGCAAAGCTAATGATACTATATACGATCAAGAAGTGCTATGCTATGCAGGTCGAGATCATATTTTTGAAGAGATGGAAGGCTTACGGTTTAAAATTAATGCAAAATCATTTTATCAAACCAACTCCGATCAAGCATATAATTTATACAAAATAACACGTGATTTTGCGGGTCTTACGGGCAAGGAATTGGTATATGACTTATACACCGGAACCGGAACTATTGCACAATTTGTTGCTAAAAAGGCATTGAAAGTTATTGGAGTTGAATCTGTTCCAGATGCGATAAGTGCTGCTAAAGAAAATGCTGTATTAAATCAAATTGATAATGTTGATTTTTTTGTGGGTGACATGAAAAATGTTTTTAACAGAGAGTTTATCGACACACACGGACATCCAGATGTGATTATTACAGACCCTCCTAGAGATGGAATGCACAAGGATGTGGTTGCTCAAATACTAGAAATTGCGCCAGAAAAAATTGTTTATGTGAGTTGTAACAGTGCTACGCAAGCAAGAGATCTTGCGTTGTTAGATGCCGTGTATAAAATAAGTAAAACTCAAGCCGTTGATATGTTTCCACAAACACATCACGTAGAAAATGTTGTACTTTTGGAAAAACGTAACGCTTAACTAAATCCTATGAAGAAGTGTTTTCTTTTATTAATTCTAATCATTTGTAGTTGTGAAAAAGACGACGTATGTTCGGAAAACGCACCAACCACCCCTCGATTAGTGATTGAGTTTTATGATATTACTGCCCCTGAAAAAACCAAAATTGTACCAGGGCTAAAAGCTTTTGGAATCGATGAAACTAATGAGATCGTTGAAATAATTAATGAAACCGTTTTGAATAGAACGATCCTTACAGTACCGCTCGACATAAATAATACACAGACTCAATTTAAACTTTATGAACGTTATGATCTTAAGGATGCTGTTGTAAACGGAAATCCCGATATTATAACCATTACCTACAACATTGAAAAGGTATATATTTCAAAGGCTTGTGGATACAGTAACAACTTTGAGATACTAACTTTTAGTATCACTGAAGATAGTAGCCTTTGGATGGATAATTCAGAAATCATACTTAATCAAATTACAAATGAAAATGATATCCATGTCAAAATATTTCATTAGCCTTTTTCTCGTTTTAGTTTCTGGTATTCATTTACAGGCGCAAGAGGAAAACACTCAGGAAACAGACAGCATCGTCATCATACATCAATATGGTTTACGTCTAGGAACTGACTTAAGTAAATTGGCGCGAACCTTCCTAGAAACCGATTATTCGGGCTTTGAAATTAATGGGGATTATCGCCTCTCCGAAAGAGTCTATGTTGCCGGTGCATTCGGCTCCGAAGAACGTACAACAGAAACTGACTATTTAAACTCGACGGCGACCGGATCCTATTTTAAAGGCGGTTTTGATATTAATCTGTATGACAATTGGGCAGGAATGGAAAATTTGATTTATTCTGGAGTACGCTTCGGATTTTCTAACTTTCACCAAACTCTAAATAGTTACACAATTTATGATGTTAACAGTCTAACTTGGGGCCCAAAAAGTAGTAGTGAAAGTGAGAAATTTTCAGGCCTAACAGCAGGTTGGATTGAAGTTTTATTAGGATTTAAAGCCGAGGTTATAAACAACCTATTTTTAGGATTTAATTTGCAAATCAAAAGGCGAGTTTTTGAGACTGAACCAGAAAATTTTGAAAATTTATACATCCCTGGGTTTGGGCGTACCTTTGACAGTGGCAATTTTGGAGTCGGATTTGGTTACAATGTCAGTTACCTAATACCTTTATATAAGAAAACTAAAAAGTAATTAGTTTAGTAGGGCGCTTTTCAAACGTACCGCCGCAGTTAGGACACTTGTTTCTAAGAACGGTTTCAACACAGTTGCTACAAAACGTACATTCGTAAGCACAAATCATCGCTTCTCCACTATCATGTGGTAATGCTTTGGAACAGTGCTCACAAACAGGACGCATTTCTAACATGCTTATCTAATTAGCTTTTTATATTTGATTCGTTTTGGCATTAAATCGCCTCCAAGTCGTTGCTTTTTATTTTCTTCATATTCACTAAAACTTCCCTCGTAAAAGTAGACCTCAGAATTTCCTTCAAACGCAAGAATGTGAGTACAAACACGATCTAAAAACCAACGGTCGTGACTAATCACTACGGCACAACCTGCAAAATTTTCAAGACCTTCTTCCAAAGCTCGCAAAGTATTCACATCCAAATCATTGGTTGGCTCATCTAAAAGCAGCACATTGCCTTCTTCTTTGAGGGTCATTGCTAAATGTAGTCGGTTCCGTTCTCCTCCAGAAAGCATGTTTACTTTTTTATTTTGTTCACTCCCAGAAAAATTAAAACGACTTAGGTAGGCATGAGAATTTACTTGCCTCCCTCCCATCATAATTAACTCTTGTTCATCACTAAAATTCTGCCAAATAGATTTTTCAGGATCAATGTTAGAATGACTTTGATCTACATAAGCGATTTTAGCAGTTTCACCGACTTTAAAACTTCCTTTATCTGAGTTTTCTTCCCCCATAATCATTCGGAAAATAGTGGTTTTACCTGCGCCATTGGGTCCAATAATTCCAACAATACCCGCTTGTGGAAGGTTGAAATTTAAATTATCATATAATAATTTATCATCATAGGCCTTGCTAACGCCTTCTGCTTCTATAACATTGGTTCCTAAACGAGGGCCGTTAGGAATATAAATTTCTAGTTTTTCATCAAGTTGTTTTTGATCTTGATTCATTAATTTATCGTAGCTATTCAAACGTGCTTTTTGTTTTGTTTGACGGCCTTTGGCTCCTTGTCGGACCCATTCGAGTTCGCGTTCTAACGTTTTTTGACGTTTAGAAGCGGTTTTGCTTTCTTGAGCTAATCGTTTCGATTTTTGATCTAACCATGACGAATAATTTCCTTTCCAAGGAATTCCTTCACCACGATCCAATTCTAAAATCCAACCCGCAACATTATCCAAGAAGTAACGGTCATGCGTTACTGCAATGACGGTTCCTTTATATTGCGCTAAATGATGCTCTAACCAATGAACCGATTCTGCATCCAAGTGGTTTGTAGGCTCATCTAATAATAAGACATCAGGTTCTTGAAGTAGCAAGCGACAAAGCGCTACACGTCGGCGTTCACCACCAGATAAAACGGCAATTTTTTTAGAACCATCAGGGGTTCTTAAAGCGTCCATCGCAATTTCTAATTTTGTATCTAACTCCCAAGCATTTGCTGCATCAATTTGATCTTGCAATTCCGCTTGACGGTTCATCAACTTTTCCATTCTATCGGCATCAGAATACACTTCTTCTAACCCAAACATGTCATTGATTTTGTTGTACTCATCTAAAATTGCAACTGTTTCTGCAGCACCTTCACGCACAATTTCGATCACTGTTTTAGACGCGTCTAATTTTGGTTCTTGTTCTAGGTAGCCTACGGAGTAATCTTGTGAAAAAACGACATCCCCTTGGTAGTTTTTATCAACTCCAGCAATAATTTTGAGTAAGGTTGATTTACCAGATCCGTTAAGTCCTAAAATTCCAATTTTAGCCCCATAAAAAAAACTAAGGTATATGTTTTTTAAAACTGGCGTATTTGCACTTTGGTAGGACTTCGTCACACCCGACATTGAAAAAATTATTTTTTTATCATCACTCATTATACACGACCTTTTAAAGCATTAAACACCCAAGCATTTGCAAAAAACCCAATTCCTACAGCAGCAAAGCCCCATCCTGCTACTTCATTATATCTAAAAGCTCCTAATGCGATTAAAGATATTCCTGTAAATATCATTATATATGTGGCCCAAGCCAGTACTGTGTTTTTATTCATTGCCATAATTGAAATTTTTATAGTTGCAAATATCGTTAATTTGAGTGTAACTTGTTTAGCTTTCATTGAAAGTTACTGGAACTTCAATAAATAAAAGTTGTGAATCTTCTATAGCTTCGATTTTAAAGTCGTCTGTTTCAGAGATCCCTATTGCATCTCTCGATTGTAATTGTGTTAAATTAATTTTTGAAATACCATGAATCTGCATCACATAAACTCCATGACGGGATGATTTCACAGGATAATCAAACGATGTATTCCTAGCTAAATTTAGTCTGGAAATTTGTGCATCCTGATGAATTTTCAAACTCTTGTTAGCAGTTTCTTCATCAATCGATGTCACTAAAACTTGAAGCTCCCCATATGATAAGGCTTCAAAATAGTGTTGATCATATCTTGGCGTGACATTGTTTTTATTGGGTAGAATCCAAATTTGAAATAAACTTAAAAATTCTGAAGCCGATCCGTTTATTTCTGAATGCTGAATCCCTGTGCCAGCAGACATCACTTGAACTTCTCCTGCTTTGACTTCTTCCCAAACATTTCCCATAGAATCTTTATGTTTCAAAAGACCCGACACTGGAATGGTGATAATTTCCATATTGTCATGTGGATGCGTCCCAAATCCCATACTGGGTGCTATTAGATCATCATTTAAAACTCTTAGGGCACCAAAATTCATTTTTTCGGGATTGTAATAATTCGCAAAACTAAAGGAATGGTTTGCCTGCAACCAGCCATGATTTGCAGTTCCTCTAGAAGTAGCACTATGGAAAATAAATTTCATTTATAAATATATTTATAATTGTTCGTTAAACAAAAACTTGAAACCAAAGAATATTGTTATTTTTGTTTCACAAATATAAGAGTCATGGATTTAAACTTCAACAAAAACGAAGATTATAATAAACTACTCGTAAGGGATCTTAACAAGCGTTTAACCTCTGTTAAATTGGGTGGTGGAGCCTCCAAAATTACAAAAGAGCACACAAAAGGTAAGTTAACCGCCAGAGAACGGATTGATTATTTATTAGATCCAAAATCCAAATCCATAGAAATTGGAGCCTTTGCTGGCGATAAAATGTATGAATCACACGGTGGCTGTCCTTCTGGTGGTGTGGTTGTTAAAATTGGCCATATCAAAGGAAAACAATGCATTGTGGTTGCCAATGATGCCACGGTGAAAGCGGGTGCTTGGTTTCCAATCACGGCTAAAAAAAACCTCCGAGCTCAAGAAATCGCGATAGAAAATAAATTACCCATTATTTATTTGGTAGATTCTGCGGGTGTTTATTTGCCATTACAAGATGAAATATTCCCTGATAAAGAACACTTTGGACGAATTTTTAGAAACAATGCACAAATGAGTAGTATGGGAATCACTCAAATTTCGGCCATCATGGGCAGTTGTGTGGCTGGTGGGGCCTATTTACCCATTATGAGTGATGAAGCCATTATTGTTGATAAAACGGCCAGTATTTTTTTGGCAGGAAGTTATTTAGTAAAAGCAGCAATTGGTGAATCTATTGATAATGAAACACTTGGTGGTGCAACTACCCATTGCGAAATTAGTGGTGTAACCGACTACAAAGCAAAAGATGATGCCGATGCACTCGACAAAATTAAATCCATTATGGATAAAATTGGAGATTTTGATTTAGCAGGTTATAACAAAAAAATACCTAAAAATCCCAAAGAAAATCCTGAAGAACTTTTTGGAATTCTTCCAAAATCAAGAGCAGATCAATATGATATGTATGAAATTATCAAACGGTTGGTTGATGACTCTGAATTAGAAGAATACAAAGCTGACTATGGGAAAACAATCATTACAGCCTATGCACGCATAGATGGCTGGGCCGTTGGGATTGTTGCTAATCAGCGTAAATTAGTTAAAACATCGACTGGAGAAATGCAGTTTGGAGGCGTCATATACAATGACAGTGCCGATAAATCCACTCGCTTTATCGCAAACTGTAATCAGAAAAAAATACCCTTAGTTTTTTTACAAGATGTCACTGGATTTATGGTGGGTAGTAAAAGTGAACACAGTGGCATTATAAAAGATGGCGCAAAGATGGTCAATGCAGTTAGTAATAGTGTAGTGCCAAAATTCACTGTTATTATAGGAAATAGCTATGGAGCAGGAAATTATGCGATGTGCGGAAAGGCCTATGACCCACGACTGATCGTTGCTTGGCCAAGTGCAGAATTAGCTGTGATGAGTGGAAACAGTGCTGCAAAAGTATTGTTACAAATCGAGAAAGCCTCTCTAAAGAAAACTGGTGAGACCATTACACCTGAAAAAGAAGCTGAATTATTCGATAAAATTAAAGCGCGCTACGATGATCAAGTATCTCCATATTATGCTGCTGCTAGACTATGGACGGATGCCATCATTGATCCTACTGATACACGTGATTGGATTAGTATGGGAATTGAAGCCGCTAACAATGCACCAATTAAAAAAGCATTCAATATGGGGGTGACGCAGGTTTAATGTGACGGAGCGTTTCCTGACGCTTTATCTTTCCAGATAAAGTTTCCTTAAATTGATCTATATAATAAACATCCTTTGGTCGTTTTAACGGCTCAATGGCATCAAAACTTAAAGTGTCATATGGAGATGAACGTTCAATGACCATCACCACAACTTCGCCTAACTTATCATCTTTTTGAGACGCAATAAAAAATCGTTCTTTAATAAAACCATCGAGTTGTTGCTCTAATTGTTCCGGAGATATTTTAATACCTCCCGAATTAATAATCGAATCATACCGACCAATCCATTCAAAAGAGGATTTAGAAATCAGTTTTACAATATCATTTGTTTGAATGGGAGTTGAAACTAATTCGGGTGCCTCAATACTTAAACAACTACGTGAATCTACCTTGATGGAAACTGATGGTAACACTTCAAAAAACGAAGGTGAAGAACTTATTTTCTTAACCGCAATATGACTCACTGTTTCAGTCATCCCAAAAGTTTCATAACAATTTGCCGATGAATTATTTAATTTAATTCTTATAGTATTGGAAAGTTTTGCACCCCCAACAATGAGTGTTTTTATCTGATGTAAATGTTGAATTGAATTTTCAACCTGTAGGGGTACCATCGCACAAAAATCATACGATTTAGACACGGGTTTTAAGGGAGTTGAACTCGGCTCGACTACCTCTAATTCTAAACCTAAAATATAGGCTCTTACAAACATCATTTTAGCAGCAATATAGGAGTATGGCAAACATGACAAAGCGGAGTTTCCAGGCCGTAATTTAAAATAATCTCCTGTTGCAATGGCAGAATTAACCATTGCTTGTTTGGATATTAAAATTGTTTTTGGAGTGCCGGTTGACCCCGAAGTTTGAAGCGTAATGTCTGAATTTGAATCAATCCATTGCGCTATAAAATGGCCTAAAAAAAATTGAAAGCCCTCTCCTACTTTGGTATACCGAACAGCAAGAGATGACAACCCTAAATTATCATAAAAAATGCCGTTCAACTTGAACGATGCATGAGGTTGACTGTATGTTATATTCCGATTCAACGCTTTACAAATAGTGATTTTTTTAATTAATCATCTTTTAATACTGAGCCTGTTAATTTTTCTTTCCAGTTAGTCCATTTATAGACTTTTGCGAAAATGTAGATTAGAATCGGATATATAATTAATACGGAGGCAAATATTTCAACCGATCCAATATCTGGATCTGAAATATCCCTAAGAATCGAATTGGTTTGAAAGGCGGTCCAATCTGCAGTAACTAAAAGAGCAGTAAATAAGTTATTCGCTGCATGAAATCCTAAGGCTAACTCCATCCCTTCATCCATCAAGGTGATAATTCCTAAAAAGAATCCTGTTCCAATGTAATGTACCAATAAGATGTAACCTAATTTTTCAATTTCTGGGTTAGCAATATGAAGGAGTCCAAACGAAACCGAGGTCACCACCAAAGGCACCCATTTATTTTTACATAATACGCCAAGGCCTTGCATCAGATAGCCTCTAAATAAATATTCTTCAAAACTAGTTTGAAGCGGGACTAAAACAATAGCAATGACTGCTAAGGTTAAAAATGGAACTAATTTAAAATTATACACATAATTATCTGGAGACATCAAATAATCGACTAAGACCATTCCACTTGAAATAATTCCCCAAAATAAGAATGAAAACCAAAAACGTTTCCAATCAATTTTTGATCTGGATGTTGTTAAACTTTTTATGGATTGTTTGTGTAAAAATTTAGCCACAAAAAATACGCCTGCAAGGCCAACGGCAAATGACAAAAGCATGAGGAATAAATTCAAATTAGACTCTAAAAGTTCCATCATTTCATTCATATCTAATTTCGAAAGATCCATTCCGGCCTCCACTGCTTTAGCAATTAAAGCGACTGTGTAAGGAATTTGACCTAAAGTGACCGCAATGACAATAATGAGGACGCCTATGAGGTATAGCCACCAATCGTGTTTGATATTAAATGCTTGTTTGATATACATATATTAAAATTTTAAATTCCACGTTGTTTTTAAATCATAAAATAATTGACCCGAATTGACTACTAAGGGCGCTTGAATGTTATTGGTAAACAAACCGCCTGTTCCTAACCCCTGAGGGAGCGGACTTTTTAGTCCATAGGTCCATTGCGCAATCGCGTTCAATCCAATGTTACTTTCTAATGCACTAGTCACCCACCACCCAATAGAATTTGATGTTGCTAAGTTAATCCATTCTTGGCTGCCACCAAAACCGCCCACGAGTGTCGGTTTCAGGATTATATATTGAGGGTTGATTGTTTCTAGTAACGACTGTTTTTTTAATAATGAAAATACTCCAATCAGCTCTTCGTCCAATGCTATAGGCAATGGTGTTTGAGCACATAGTCTAGCCATTTCTTGATGTTGACCCTGTTGAATTGGTTGCTCAATTGAATGTAAGTTATAGTCTGAAAGTCGTTTTAATTTTTCTAAGGCTTCATCTGGTTTGAAAGCGCCATTGGCATCCACACGTATTTCGATGGTTTGCGCATCAAATTCGGTTCTAATGGATTTTATAAGTTCGAGTTCACTCTGAAAATCGAGGGCACCAATTTTAAGTTTTAAACATGAAAAACCGTCCTTAAGTTTTTCTTTTATTTGCTGTTTCATGTTGTGGGCGTCGCCCATCCATATCAAACCATTTATAGGAATTGAGCCCTGACTTCTAGTAAAATCTGACGGAAATAATTCAAAAGAATCGTTCTGTTTTAGTGATAAAAAAGCCATTTCTAATCCAAATTGAATGGAGGGAAACTCTACTAGTTTACTTAGTAAAACCGCAAGACCTAAGTTGATGTTTTGACATACCCAACTAAGTTTTTCTTCAAAATCTGCACGGTCATCAATGCTCAAACCTCTAAACATTCCACACTCTCCAATGCCTTTTAAAGAATCCGCTTCAAGTTGGATAAACCAAGTGTCTTTGTAAGTTAAAACCCCACGAGACGTACCACTTGCTTGTTTAAATTGAAGTTGATATTTAATGAAATTTGCCTGCATCTAAGGAATTGAAAAAATTGAATTAATTAATTTACAAATTACAAAATTATTGGTTTGCATCTATAAAAGTGAGATGCTAAAAAGCAGTGCTAAACCAAACGTTGAAAGCGCCAAAACTTTGAGTTGAGGATCATAATTTTTAGGATTCTCTATTTTGCGAATACCAATGAGATGAATCCCTAAGGGCACAAAAGCAACTAAAACTAAAAAGATTGAATTATCGGTATAAAAAAACGAATAAACCAACATAAGAACCATCGCAATAGACACTAAAAATTGATGATATATTTTAGAGCGATTAAAACCTAAGTAACCTGCTAAGGTTTGCTTGTTTGATAATTTGTCAGATACTAAATCACGCATATTATTCAAGTTGAGCACGCCTGCACTTAAAAGTCCGATTGAACTCGCTGGCAATAGCATTAAAAAATCAAGTTGTTTGGAATACAAAAAATAGGTACCTAAAACACTAAGCCAACCAAAAAATAGAAAAACCATGACGTCACCCAATGCTTTATATCCGTAGGCGGAAGCTCCAACCGTGTATTTAATCGCGGCCACAATGGCTAAAATTCCAAGAATGACGAAAACCAATGACGTTAAAAATTGATCAGCTCCAAAAGCTTGATAGATTAGAGTCACAACCAAAATGAGACAAATAACGACATTAAAAACAATCGCATTTCGCATTTGTTTTGGACTGATGTTACCACTTTGTAAAGCCCGTTCTGGCCCAATACGATTTTCATTGTCAGTGCCTTTAACACCATCTCCATAATCGTTTGCAAGATTAGATAGAATCTGTAAACTTAAAGTTGTTATAATGGTTAAAACAAATACCGTTAGGTTAAAAAACCCTTCTGAATAAGCAACTCCGGATCCTAATATAGTTCCTGAAATTGACAGTGGCAATGTTCTGAGTCGACAGGCAGAAATCCATGCTTTTAATTTTCTCATACTATGGAATCCATTTTTTTTCAAAATTTGGAGGGCGTTTTTCCAAAAAGGCATCTCGGCCTTCTTTAGCTTCATCGGTCATATACGCTAATCGGGTTGCTTCTCCTGCAAATACTTGCTGTCCTACCATACCATCATCGGTGAGGTTCATGGCAAACTTGAGCATTTTAATCGATATTGGAGATTTTGCTAAAATTTCTTGCGCCCACTCATAGGCCGTTGCTTCTAAATCTGCATGCGGTACCACCGCATTGACCATACCCATATCAAACGCTTCTTGGGCGTTATAATTTCTTCCTAAGAAAAATATTTCTCTGGCTTTTTTCTGTCCGACCATTTTAGCTAAGTAGGCAGATCCATAGCCACCATCGAAACTGGTAACATCGGCATCTGTCTGCTTAAAAATAGCATGTTCTTTACTCGCTAGCGTCAAATCACAAATCACATGTAAACTATGACCACCCCCAACAGCCCAACCTGGAACAACTGCAATGACTGCTTTTGGCATGAACCGAATAAGGCGTTGAACTTCTAGAATATTTAAGCGGTGGTACCCATCATCGCCTACATAGCCTTCATGACCACGGGCTTTTTGATCGCCGCCACTACAAAATGAATAAACGCCATCTTTAGACGAAGGACCTTCAGCACTTAACAAAACTACTCCAATACTTGTATCTTCATTAGCATCGTAAAATGCTTGATATAACTCAAGCGTTGTTTTTGGTCTAAAAGCATTTCTGATATCAGGACGATTAAATGCTATACGGGCTACCCCATTACATTTTTTGTAGGTAATATCTTCATATTCTTTAACAGTTTTCCATTGTATACTAGGCATGAAAGTACAGATTTATGTGGTTAAATAAATACCATCTAATTCAATTCGAATTTGACGTTGTTTGTAAAGAGATCCAACTGCTTTTTTGAAACTTTTTTTACTCATTTGAACCATCGATTTAATAGCTTCTGGCGATGATTTATCAGTTAGTTTTAAACAACCGTTTTCATTATTCTCTAAAAACTCTAATATAACTTGAGCATTTGGCTCAATATTTCGATACCCAATTTTATCGAGTGTGATATCTAATTTGTTACCTGGACGAATTTTTTTCACCATTCCTTTTAATTTATCACCAATACTAAGATCTTTAAATAAGTCTTGATTAAAAATTAAACCTAAATGCGATTTATTTACAATGACATTCATTCCTAAATCAGAGGGGTGAGATACGATCAAATCAACTTCATCAAAAGCGAGTACTGAAAGTTCCTTATTATCTAAAAAGCGATTTGTTTTACTCGAAGCGACCAACCTTTCCGATGTTTCGTCTAAATAACAATACACCAAATACCAGCCGCCAGCTTTCATTGGAAATGCTTGTTCTCGAAATGGACAGAATAATTCTTTGACTAAACCCCAATCCAAAAAGGCTCCAATTTCATTGACAGAATTACAACGAAGTAATGAAAATTCTCCTTTTTTGATATAAGGATGATCTGTCACCGCAACCAATCGTTCTTCATTGTCTAAATAGACAAAAACCTCAATGGTATCATCTATTTCAAATGTATCGGGGACATATCGATTTGGAAGTAAAACCTCTTGATCTTCGCCATCTCCCAAAAACAATCCTGGTTCTGTATCTCTTAGAATTGTAAGCGTATTGTAGTCTCCTATGTGTATCATGCTACAAAGGTAAGAATAATAGAGGGAGAAAATAAAAAAAGCGTCACAACAAATTGTGACGCTAAAGAATTAGATTTAATGGGATATTAATACACTGATTCTTTTCCAAAATGCTTAACTAATAAATAATAAACTACCGCACGGTATTTATTTCGATTAGAGTGTCCGTACTGCTCCAAAACATTATCAATTCCTTCATTTAAATTGTCATTTTCTGAAAGCCCTAATTTTTTAATTAAAAAATTATTTCGAACGGTATCCAACTCCGATTCGTCTGTTCCAGAGACCATACTAGAATCTTTATTATAGATTGAAGGCCCACATCCTATCGTAACTTTTCTAAGTAAAGCGATATCAGGAATTACAGTACATTTTTCTCTTAAATCACTGGCATACTTTTCAATAAGTTCATCTCTTTTGTTCATAACAAGTTTATTTAAATTAGATTTGATTTAGATGTCATTAACACCTTGTATTAATTTAGACACCGTCTTAAAAATAAAGTCACATTTAAATATAAATTAATTAGAAATCCTATTTAATAAAATCAAAATAAGATAATAGAATTTGATCATTTTGAGATGAAGGTGTGAAAATTTCAAGAATTTTGGGACGCGCACTAGAGCTGTAAAAAAATTCTAATTCAGTCGTTAAATCAGCATCAGAGCTTGCAGATGCATACTCAAAATCAAAAAGCTTTGAAATCGACTCAGCCGTGAGCGAATGATTGGTTTCAAAAAAAGTGCTAAAATTTTCGGAATTCTTATTTCCTGGTAGAATCCTAAAAATTCCGCCGCCTCTATTATTGATAATTATAAGCCTAAAACTAGAAGGGATATAATTATTCCAAAGGGCATTACTATCGTAAAAAAAGCTCAAATCGCCTGTTATAAAAACGGTCGGGTCTTTTGAGACACATGCTGCCCCAATGGCGGTACTTGTCGATCCATCAATACCACTTGTTCCTCGATTACAAAATACAGAGAGCGTCTTGTTCAATTCAAACAACTGTAAATATCGAATTGTGGAGCTATTTCCTGACTGCAGGTTGTAGTTATCAGGGATCTGTTTTAAAAGACTATTAAATGCTTTGAAATCACTAAATGGAATCGATTTCATATAGTCATCATGTCTTAAGAGACGGTGTATTTTAACGTTGTTCCAAGTCTCAAAATAAGTGCTTTCGTTCAGTAAATTATCTAAACTTATGAGTTGACTAAAAAATGTATTTACTGTACATTTATGATGTTTCGTTAAGCAAAAAAACGTATCATTTGCTTGCACAGGATCAATATGCCAATGGGTTTTAGGCGAATAGGTACGTAAAAATGTTTTGATTTTTTTTGAAACAATCATTCCTCCAAACGTGAGTAGTAAATCAGGTTTTAGAGCCTCAAAATCAGTGAAATCTAAGGGGGAAATTAATTGATCGATACTTGCAAAAAAGTTTGAATAGTGCAAGTTTGAAGTCGTTTCGGTTAGGACAATCACGGAGGGATCCTCACCAATCAATTTTAAATAAACTTCTTTAACTTCATCAGGCGGATTCACGCCAACTAAAATCATTTTCCGCTTTGACGACTTCCAAATTTTTAGGTCTGATTTTGAGAGTGAAAAAGCAGCAATGGGTGTTTTAATGTTAAGGGGATCTAGTCGGTTGGTAAACCCGTCCATCGTTTCGTACAAGGGTTCAGCAAACGGTACATTTATATGGACTGGGCCTTTTTCTGCTTTTGCAAGTTTTAGTGCCTTATAAATGAGTGAATTATTACTTTTAGGGAACTTTAAAAACCTTTTCTTAGACGGTTCTTTTAGATTTGCTTCGAATAAAACATGAGCGCCAAAAACATGAGGTTGCGTAATGGTTTGACCATCTCCAATATTGATAAGATGATCAGGACGGTCGGCAGAAATCACAATTAAAGGAATACGACTATAAAATGCTTCTGTGACTGCAGGATAATAATTAACCAATGCACTTCCAGAAGTACAAACCAAAGCCACAGGTTGTTGTAATTGCTGTGCCATTCCTAAAGCAAAAAAACCAGCACAACGCTCATCAACAATGCTATAACAATCAAAAAAATCATGATTGGTAAACCCAATGGTCAAAGGCGCATTTCGACTCCCTGGAGAAATTACAATATGTTGGATATTGTGATTTTTACAGAGTTGAATAATCGATTGCGCTAAAGGTTGTTTTGGTTGTATCATTGACCCACAAAGTTATTTAATTTTTAGGGTTTAATTAGAAATGAAATAATAAATATTTCCTAAAGGTTTAGAGCACCTTTTTAATCGTTTGGATCTTATTTTGAATCTCAACACACTCAGCTTCTGGATCCGAATCTTCGGTGATGCCGCCACCGCCGTATAAAATTGCTTGAGACCCCTTTAAAGACATACAACGTAAATTAACCGCAAGATTTGTGAATTTTCGAACTGTTTGATATGCTCTATTTTCAATATTTTTTTTAGAGTTCCTAAAAGAGGATGTCGAAGGGACATTTAATTCCCCAAAAAAACCAGCATAAAAAGCACGGTCATAGGATTCATTGGAATGGATGAATTTTAAGGCACTCATTCTTGGTGTACCACAAACAGCTGGGGTTGGATGCATAGCTCTTAATAACTGTTTTAAACTCTGGTCTGTCGATTTTAACCGCCCAGTGATATGCGTTTGAAGATGTAGTAATTCACCCGCTCTAAACGTATGTGGACCAGATGTTTTTATAGGATCTAAATAATCAGATAAAATCGCCACTAAATAATCTGTAACAAAGGCATGTTCTTTTAAGTTTTTAACATCCCATTCTACTGGCTCAGAAGATTGAAACGCTTGTGTCCCAGCAAGTGCCATGGTTGATAGCGATTTTCCTTCGAGTTTCAACAAACTTTCGGGAGAGGCTCCAAACCAAAACCCTGTTTGAGGGTGAAACCAACAATAGGTAAATGCCGTCGGATAACTTTGTGCTAGTTTTTTAAAAATTTCGATAGGGTTTGAAACTTCCATTGAAAATTTAAATTCTTTTGAAAGTACCACCTTTTCTAAATCCGATGATTTTATTTCTGCGATCGCTTTTGAGACTCGATTAAAATGATTTTCAGTCGACTCTACCTCATCAAAAAGATTAGTATTGTTTGAAACCTCAAAAACTGGAGGGGTTAATTCTAAGATTTTAGATCGTTCAAATGGTATATAATAACTGTCTTTTGTATGATCAAAAGGGGCAAATACAAATCCACTTTCAGAAAAATCATTTACAAGATGTGTTTCCAAATCACTTTGGATGTATGCTTTTATGGATTGTTGATCTGGTTTAGAAAAAAGAACAAACGGATGTTTTGATACTATGGCGGATTCAATGTGATCGAAAAAAACAGTCGAAATCATCTAGCTATTTTTTGGAAGTGAAACCGTTGTTAATTTACAAGAAGATATTAATTGTTGATCTCCATCTGTTACTTCAATATTAAAAACTTGCATGGTTCTTCCTCTATGAATAAAGGTGGCTTTTGCATACACAAACCCCTCTTTTACACTTTTAATATGTTTGGCAGAAATATCAATCCCTCTAACAAAAAAGTTGGTAGTATCTAAAAAAATATGAGCAGCAAAACTTCCAACCGTTTCGGCCAGTGCTGCGGTTGCACCGCCATGTAAAACGCCGTCTGGTTGATACACTCGTTTTGTTACAGGCATTTTAGCAATTACAAAATCCTCCCCTGCATCCACAAATTCAATTTGTAAAGTTTCCATTAATGTATCTTTACAAGCTGCGTTTGCAGCTTTCATAATTTGATCTTTCGTTGGACTCATTGATTCGTTTTATTTGATGGTAAAGTTACAAAAAGCAACGATGAAGTCAATGTCTTCATAATGTTAAAATAGTGCAAAAAAAAAGCGCAACCCGAAGGTTGCGCTTTTCCACAATTTAATATCTACTTGTAATACTTATGCGGTTTTCTTTACAGCTAAGCTATAAATTACTAAACCGAAACCGATTTTGTTGATTGCATCAGCAATATTGTACAAGACATCCATATCTAATCCAAGATTAGCAAATGAAGAATACCACTGTCCGTCAGCTGTCCCTACTAAGTATCCTAATGGATAAATGATCCATCCAACAAGTACAAACCAACAAAGGATTTTGTGGGCTGCTAAAACATCTCCACCAGCTTCTTTAGCTAATTTTGCTGCTCCACCTAACCATATCTCGTACACGATAGCAAAATAAGCTACTGCAGAGAAAAAGCCCCATAGAGCTGCGCTCCCTGTGTATACAGCTTCTCCTAAGTAACCTGTTACTAACATGATTACTGAAAGTACAATCATTTTAGTTAACAATGATTTTTTAGCACCTGCTACTTTTAGAATTAAATAAAATTCAACACACATTAATGGCACCGTAAGAATCCAATCTACATAACGGAAAAATGTTGGGGACTCCATGTTTGAAGCCCAATAATCTCTCATGTAGAAATAGT
Organism: Flavobacteriaceae bacterium; assembly: GCA_029252265.1. Classification (GTDB taxonomy): domain Bacteria; phylum Bacteroidota; class Bacteroidia; order Flavobacteriales; family Flavobacteriaceae; genus Hel1-33-131. Next base: position 19,876 of record JAQXBT010000080.1, read on the forward strand.
GTACAGCTGCAATAAATGTGATCAAACCAGAAACTAAAACGGAAGTTCTCCATTTTTTGTCAAATTGATTTAATGATAAAAAGAAAAAGGCAGAAGCTGCCATCATTGCCATACATCCTACAAAGAATGTAAATCCTACGTAATCGGTTGGATCCATTTTGGCTACCAAAGGTAAAAATAAGTTTGTCATTTTTTTTAAATTAAGTTAGTTTTTGTTTAAACAAATATATAAAAAATTAAACTAATTGTTGCGTAATTCGTAAATTTATGGTCTCACATCATGTATTTAACACTATTTTATGAAGAATGTTTTTAATTTCTCAATCGTCTCTAGCTTCATTGGACTATGGATTACCACACATGTTCCAGAGAGTTTTGAACTTATTTTGGGATTTATTTTAATTTTTACTTTTGGAATGGTTCATGGATCGAATGATTTATTAATAGTTAAAAAACTTTTAATAAATACTACACAATATTCAAAATTCACACTTCTGACAGCTTACTTGTTTGTGGTATCATTTGCTATTTTAATTTTTTATTGGGCACCAGCCTTAGCAATGATTCTGTTTATGTTATTTAGTGCTTACCATTTTGGAGAGCAACATTGGGAACATCGCTTTTCTAAATTAAACTCCTTTCGTAAATCAATATTCTATTTTTCATACGGAATGTTCATACTGTATTTGTTATTTGCATTTAACGACACAGGCGTGAAATCGATCGTATTTGAAATTACTAGTTACGAGATTACTCATTTATACAGTCAAATCGTTCTCATTGTTTTGGGGAGTATTATAGGACTTGTTTTGATAACAGAATTTCTAACTAAACGTATTGCTATGGAGGCGATCCTTAAAGAACTATTTACTCTAGTAGTATTGGCTATGATTTTTTCGTCCTCGTCTCTTATATGGGGCTTTGCTATTTACTTCATCCTTTGGCATAGTATTCCTTCATTGTTAGAACAAATTAAATTTATATATGGAGATGTCAAAACAGTATCAGCTAATAAATATTGCAAAGCAGCACTCCCCTATTGGATTATTTCATTGGTTGGCATGGTGATTTTATATGCGATTTTTAGTAGTGAAAAACAGTTCTATTCGCTCTTCTTTGCATTCATTGCAGCGGTCACATTTCCGCATGCGATTGTAATGGTGAAAATGTTTTCCAAAAAAAAAGCACAACCATAAATTGATTGTGCTTTTGAGTATTAAATAAAACTAAGGTTTATTTTACTTCTTCGAAATCAACATCTTCAACATTGTCTTCTTGAGATGCTTCTGCATCAGCAGCACCTTCTGGAGCAGCACCTTCAGCACCTTCTTGGGCTTTGTACATTTCCTCACTAGCAACTTTCCATGCTTCGTTGATTTTCTCTAAAGCAGGGTCAATAATCGCGATGTCTTTAGACTCATAGGCCGCTTTTAATTCTTCCAAAGCAGCTTCTATAGGTTGTTTTTTATCATCTGATAATTTATCCCCAAATTCTTTTAACTGGTTCTCGGTTTGAAAAATCATTCCATCTGCAGCATTTAATTTATCTGCTGTTTCTTTGGCTTTCGCATCTGCATCGGCATTCTCTTCAGCATCTTGTTTCATTTTTTGGATCTCTTCTTCAGTTAATCCAGAAGATGCTTCAATACGAATGTCTTGTGTTTTGTTCGTTGCTTTATCCGTTGCAGAAACCTTGATAATTCCATTGGCATCAATATCAAACGTGACTTCAATTTGAGGTGTTCCACGTTGTGCTGGTGGAAGACCATCTAAATGGAAACGTCCAATTGTTTTATTATCCGCAGCCATGGCACGCTCGCCTTGAAGGACGTGAATTTCAACCGAAGGCTGATTGTCAGCAGCTGTTGAAAATACTTGAGATTTTTTAGTTGGAATGGTCGTGTTAGACTCAATCAATTTGGTTAACACATTCCCCATTGTTTCGATTCCTAAAGATAATGGTGTGACATCTAATAATAAAACATCTTTCACATCTCCAGATAATACACCACCTTGAATTGCAGCACCTACGGCGACAACCTCATCAGGATTAACTCCTTTATTTGGTTTTTTTCCGAAGAATTTCTCAACAGCTTCTTGAACTGCAGGAATTCGAGTCGAACCTCCTACTAGGATAATTTCATCAATATCACTTGTTGACAAACCAGCTGCTTTTAAAGCTGTTTGACAAGGCTCTATGGTTCTTTTTACTAGATCGTCTATTAATTGCTCAAACTTTGCTTTTGAAAGTGAACGCACCAAGTGTTTTGGGCCACTCGCAGTTGCCGTTACATACGGTAAGTTAATTTCTGTTTGTGCAGAAGATGATAATTCGATTTTAGCTTTTTCAGCGGCTTCTTTCAAACGTTGAAGTGCCATAGGATCTTTGCGTAAGTCTAAATTTTCTTCGGCTTTGAATTCTTCTGCTAACCAGTTGATGATTTTTTCATCAACATCATCACCACCTAAGTGAGTGTCTCCATCAGTAGCAAGCACTTCAAAAACGCCATCTCCTAATTCTAATACAGAAACATCATGTGTTCCTCCACCAAAATCAAAAACAACGATTGTTTGATCTTTTCCTTTTTTGTCCATTCCGTATGCCAATGCAGCCGCTGTCGGCTCGTTGATAATACGTCGTACTTTTAAACCTGCAATTTCACCCGCTTCTTTCGTCGCTTGACGTTGTGCATCATTAAAATATGCAGGAACTGTAATCACAGCTTCAGTTACTTCTTGATCTAAAAACTCTTCAGCTGTTTTTTTCATTTTTTGAAGTACCATCGCCGATAATTCTTGTGGCGTATACAAACGGCCATCAATATCGACTCGAGGTGTGTCATTATCTCCTTTAACCACTTTGTAAGGGACACGACCAACTTCTTGATTCGATTCTGAGAATTTATTTCCCATAAAACGCTTAATCGAATAAACGGTTTTTGTTGGATTAGTGACCGCTTGACGTTTGGCAGGATCTCCTACTTTGATTTCACCGCCTTCAACGAAAGCGATAACAGACGGCGTAGTACGTCGTCCTTCTGCATTAGTAATTACGACTGGCTCATTACCTTCCATTACTGAAACACAAGAGTTCGTAGTTCCTAAATCGATTCCAATTATTTTACTCATAATATAGTTGTTGTTAAAATTGAATTTTTTATTTACAACTCAACATAGTCAATCATTATGCCAATACAACTCGACTGACACGATGGCAGATTTAGGGAAATTAAAATTTATTTAAAAAAATGAAACTTTGGTACGTACTTTGTAAATAACTCATAAGTTAACTAGTTTTGCAGCATTCATAATTAGAAACTAAATTCAAAAAAAAAACTTCATATGGATGTACCGTGTGATCGATAAAAACCAATAAACACAACCCTATGAAACGTATATTAACTTTCATGACCCTATTTTCTTTATTATTAACGACCTGTGAAGGAGCTCCTGGACCTCCGGGTTTGGATGGTCAAAATGGTAGCGTAATTGCTTCTAGTGCATTTGAAATTCAAGTTGATTTTAATGCTAATAACCAATATCAAATTGTAGAGCCTTATGGTTTTGAAGTTCTTGATTATGATGTGACCTTAGTTTACATACTATGGGAAACTAATGATGGACAAGACGTTTGGAGGCTACTCCCACAAAGCACCACTTTTGTTGGTGGGGCTACGCTAACTTATAATTATGACTTCACGCAAACAGATGTGAAGATATTTTTAGGAGGCACAGCAAATTTTAGCAATTTGGATGCTGTTTGGACGCAAGATGCTGTTTTCAGAATAGTGGTTATTCCAGCTGACAATGTTAGTAGTGTAGACACCTCTAACCTCAACACGATTATGGCATTAGGAAATATTGAGACTTTTGAAGTAAGATAAAACATCGCTAGTAAATATATAATGCTCGAAAATTTAATTTTTCGAGCATTTTTTTGTTGTTTTTATTTTTCTAACTTCTTAATATCCTAAATATCTATTTTGAGATTGTTATTTACGTTCCTAAGCTCAAAGTCTTAGTTCTCACATAAAAAGCCAAAATCATATACTAATTTAGTACTTTTACACCCTATCATAAATTATACGATCATGTCAGCATCAAAAAAAGAATACAAAAGAGTGACGGTTAAATCGCTCATTGAAATGAAATCATTAGGGGAAAAAATCTCCATGTTGACGGCTTACGACTATACGATGGCTAAAATCGTAGATGGCGCAGGCATTGACGTCATATTAGTAGGCGATTCTGCTAGTAACGTGATGGCGGGTCATGAAACGACGCTTCCTATCACACTGGATCAAATGATTTACCATGCATCCTCTGTAGTGCGCGCTATCGACCGGGCTCTTGTGGTGGTTGATTTACCTTTTGGAACCTATCAAAGCGACCCAAAAGAAGCCCTTCGCTCTGCAATTCGCATCATGAAAGAAAGTGGTGGACACGCTGTTAAACTCGAAGGTGGGAAAGAAATTAAAGATTCAATTAAAAAAATATTAAATGCAGGAATTCCTGTCATGGGGCATTTAGGACTCACACCGCAATCAATCTATAAATTTGGAACTTATACGGTCAGAGCAAAAGAAGAAGAGGAAGCCATACAACTAATTGAAGATGCCAAACTCTTGGAACGTTTGGGATGTTTCGCTTTAGTTCTTGAAAAGATTCCTGCGTCATTGGCACAGCAAGTTGCTGAAAGTATTAGCATACCAGTGATTGGCATTGGTGCTGGCGGCGGCGTCGACGGACAAGTCCTTGTGTTACACGATATGTTAGGTATGACACAAGAATTTCATCCCAGATTTTTACGTCGCTATATGAGTTTACACGAAGAAATGACAACAGCGATCAATCAATATATTGATGATGTAAAATCTTCTGATTTTCCAAGTGAAAACGAACAGTATTAAAGTGATGGGTAAGATTGTTTCAACTACTGACAACCTTCAAGTCCTCCATGAAGACAATCATTTAATCATTATTAATAAACGCTCTGGTGACCTTGTTCAAGGGGATAAAACGGGTGACACCCCTCTTAGTGATATTGTAAAGGGGTATATTAAAAAAAAGTATGACAAACCTGGTGCGGTGTATCTCGGAGTCACGCATCGATTGGATCGCCCCACAACTGGGATTGTCATATTCGCAAAAACCTCTAAAGCGCTCACCAGAATGAATGCGTTGTTTTTAAATAAAAAAATAGCCAAAACCTATTGGGCGATGGTTAAAAATAAGCCTTCAAAATCAAAAGACACGCTTATTAATTGGCTTAAAAAAAATCCAAAAAATAATAAGTCAACCGCCTACCATAAAGAAGTGGATCAAAGTAAAAAAGCGATTTTACATTATGAATTAATTCATAGCTTGGATCGTTACCACCTTCTAGAAGTAAATCTTGAAACTGGACGGCATCATCAAATTAGATGTCAGCTATCCACTGTAGGAAGTCCTATAAAAGGGGATTTAAAGTATGGATTTGATCGAAGCAATCCAGATGGCAGCATCCACCTTCATGCTCGAAATATTTCATTTACACACCCTGTAAATGACCAGATAATAACAATTTCTGCACCCCCTCCAAACGAGGTGCTATGGAACGAATGTATCAGAAAAATTAACCGATAATTATGGAAGCAAAATTAATCATAAAAAACCAACGACAGTATTTTCAAACGCGTGCAACTCGCAATATAAAAATGCTTAAAGGTCGATTAATTAAACTTCGTGTCGAAATTCTCAAAAGAGAAGACGCTATTTACGAAGCCCTTTATAAAGATTTTAAAAAGTCCAAATTTGAAACTTATTTTAGCGAAATTGGTATTGTTATTTCAGAAATTGACGCTACACTAAAACACATAAACACGTGGTCTAAAGCTAAAAAAGTAAGGGCTTCAGGGCTCAACTTCCCATCAAGGGATTATATTTATAGTGAACCTTATGGTTGTGTCTTAGTTATTGCCCCATGGAACTACCCCTTTCAGCTTGCTATTGCCCCTGTAATTTCGGCCATTGCCGCAGGAAATACGGTGGTCTTAAAACCGAGTGAACACACGAGGCATACCTCACAATTATTAGACGACATCCTCACAGCTGTTTTTCCTACAGAGCATCTCACAGTCATCCAGGGAGGTGTCCAAGAAACAACCCTACTCTTAAAAGAGCGTTGGGATTATATCTTTTTCACTGGCAGTGTAGCTGTTGGAAAAATTGTTGCCAAAGCAGCAGCGCCTTTCTTAACGCCACTGACCCTAGAACTAGGAGGAAAAAACCCCTGTATCATTGATGAAACAATGTCTACGCAATTAATTGCAAAACGATTGGTATGGGGTAAATTTGTGAATGCAGGACAAACTTGTATCGCTCCTGATTACTTATTGGTTCATACATCCATAAAAGCACAATTAATTTCTGACTTAAAACTGGAGATCATCAAAGCGTATGGCGAAAATCCACAAGAATCTGACGATTACCCTCGCATTGTTAATTCTAAAAACTTAGCAAGACTCACCAATATGTTGCAAGACTCCGAAGTGGTGTTTGGTGGCGTATCTGATACAGACGATTGCTACTTAGCGCCGACACTTATTGACGAACCAGCATTGGATTCAGAAGTTATGAAGGATGAAATTTTTGGACCCATCTTACCGATTTTGTCATATGAAACTGAAAAAGACATCCATTCCGTTTTGAGTCTCTATGACAAACCACTTGGGTTTTATGTATTTTCAAATAACACATCTTTTTACAAAAAAATGATTGAAACTTATAGTTTTGGAGGAGGCACAATTAACGATACAATGATTCATTTTGGAAACTCTAATTTACCTTTTGGCGGCGTTGGCGAAAGCGGTATTGGTGCCTATCACGGCCGCTTAGGTTTTGATACTTTTTCACATAAAAAAGGAATTGTAATTAAAGGAAATTGGCTTGATATCCCACTGCGTTACGCGCCCTATACCAACAAACTTAATGCGCTCAAAAAGTTGTTTAAATTCTTTGGATAAATCATCCAAACACCCTATTTAAGTCAATAGCTTTTATTTATAGTGATAATTCAATAATCTATATATCAATATTTTATAAAGATCATTTAAACTAAAAATTTAAGTGTAGATTAAAACACTATCAAATTGAGTTAAGTGCGTAAATTGCGAAGCTAGCCAACCAGTGTCCGCCCTCATAACTATCCCCTACTACGCTCGGTAATGAATACTTAATATGGGTATTTGCGATTACTTTTAAGTGTTGAAATTTAGTGCTGTTTTCCGCAATAGTATTCAGACTCCAAGCGCGCGAAAAATTAACCCCATCAAGATGTACTAACTTGCCATCATTTCGGTCTGAAACAATACCTGGTTCTATAGAAAAACTTGGATCTTTTAGTTGTGGTAAAAACCCATCAATCCAGTTTTCAAATTCCT
>JAQXBT010000006.1 GCA_029252265.1 Flavobacteriaceae bacterium
GGAGCAATGCAAGCCGCTATATTTGACATTCTTGGAAAACAAGTGATCAATACAACGGTATCAAACAAGCGTATAAATATTTCTACGCTTAATACAGGAATTTACATTGTAAAGCTGACGCAAGGGGCAGCAACAACGACTAAAAAATTGATTATCCAGTAATCTAATTTTTTAAATATTTTAAAAGAGCGTTGCCACATGGTAACGCTCTTTTTATTTTTAGCTATTTTTGTGATGGACTATTTCACATTATGAGCATCAACGATTCAATTTTTAACATCCAATCCGAAGCCGATTTTAAAGCCGTTGCTTTAGACGTTTTCAGATTTCAATTTGAACACAATACTGTGTATCGTTCCTTTTGTGATTTACTCTACAAACATCCAAGTGATGTGACCACTCTAGAACAGATTCCGTTTTTACCGATTGAATTTTTTAAATCTCGTAACATTGTTTCTACCAAGCAACCCGCAGAAGCTACCTTTACAAGCAGCGGCACCACTGGAAGTCGTGTGAGTAAGCATTTTGTAAGTGATTTAGCCATTTACAAACAGAGCTTTAGACGTGGTTTTGAATCGTTTTACGGTCCCATTAAAGACTCTACTGTATTGGCTTTACTCCCTTCTTATTTGGAACGTGAAGGCTCGTCTTTGGTTTATATGGCCAATGACATGATTGAACAGTCCGAACAGCCTGAAAGCGGATTTTACTTGCATGATTTAGAGGCCTTAAAAAACACCTTATTGAAGCTCGAAGCCAAAGGTCAAAAAACCTTGCTTATGGGGGTTTCGTATGCCTTATTAGATTTGATTGAATCGCATTCATTCAACTTAAAACACACCATTGTGATGGAAACCGGCGGCATGAAAGGCCAACGTAAAGAACTGGTAAAATCGGAGTTACATGCGCTTTTAAAAAATGGATTTGGTGTGGACACGATTCATAGCGAATACGGGATGACGGAGTTATTATCGCAAGCCTACTCTAAAGGAAATGGCGTGTTTGAGACGCCCCCATGGATGAGAATTTTAACAAGAGACCCCGAAGATGCACTTTGCATTCAGCCAATTGGAAAATCGGGCGGCATTAATGTGATTGATTTGGCAAATATTAATTCGTGTGCGTTTATTGCCACGCAAGATTTAGGTAAAATGAAACCGGATGGGACGTTTGAAATTTTAGGCCGATTTGATCAGTCCGATATCAGAGGTTGTAATTTGATGGTGCTTTAAACCACTCGAATAATAAAAGTGCTACGTTTTCCGCGATTGATTATCACATACGTATCATTAATCAAGTCAGTACTTGAAATTTGATAGGCCTCCCCTACTTTTTCTTTGTTTACCGAAATCGAATTTTCTTTTAACGCGCGACGCGCTTCGCCATTAGAGGCTAAAAAGTTGGTTTCTGCCGATAACGCAGCGATCATGTCCAATCCAGATTCTAAAAGCGATTTTGAAACCTCAGCCGTTGGTACGCCTTCAAAAACATCTAAGAAAGTGGCTTCATCCAAAGTTTGAATGTCTGCTTTAAATGATTTACTGTATAAAATAGTGGATGCTTTTTCAGCATTTTCAAAATCTGCCTGACTGTGAACCATGGTGGTGATTTCTTGAGCCAGTCGTTTTTGAAGCTGTCTTAAATGCGGTTGTTCTGTATGGGTTTCAATAAGCGATTTGATTTCATCTTCCTCTAAAAAGGTGAATATTTTAATATACTTTTCAGCATCATCATCACTGGAGTTTAACCAATATTGGTAAAATTTATAGGGCGAGGTTCGTTTGGCATCTAACCACACATTTCCACCTTCACTTTTTCCAAATTTAGACCCATCCGATTTGGTGATTAAAGGACAGGTAATAGCAAATCCTTTTCCATTCCCCACCCGTCTGATCAGTTCTGTTCCAGTGGTAATGTTTCCCCATTGGTCACTTCCTCCCATTTGAATGGTACAGTCATGCGCTTTAAATAAATGCAGGAAATCATAGCCTTGCACCAATTGATAGGTGAATTCCGTAAAACTCATTCCGTCCGAACTTTCGGCTGAAATTCTATTTTTAACAGAATCTTTGGCCATCATATAATTGACCGTAATGTGTTTTCCAACGTCTCTAATAAACTCTAAAAATGAAAAATCTTTCATCCAATCGTAATTATTGACTAGGACAGCAGCATTGGTTTCGCCGTTATCAAAATCTAAAAAATGAGCGAGTTGTTTTTTGATGGATTCTTGATTGTAACGCAGTGTTTTTTCATCCAAAAAATTACGTTCTGCCGATTTTCCTGAGGGATCTCCAATCATTCCAGTTGCACCGCCGACCAATGCAAACGGCTTATGTCCACATTGTTGGTAATGTGCCAATAGCATAATTGGAACCAGATTTCCAATGTGAAGCGAATCAGCGGTAGGATCAAAACCCACATAAGCACTTCTCATTTGTTCTAATAAATGTGCTTCTGCGCCGGGCATCACATCATGAATCATTCCTCTCCACCGCAATACTTCAATAAAATTACTGGCCATTATCTAATATTTAATTAAGACAAAGATAACAGATTCATTAGTGATCAGAAAAGAAAAAATAGTAATTTAGTGGAATGATATTAGTCACCGGAGGCACAGGGTTAGTAGGAAGTCATTTGTTGTTTGAACTCAGCAAATCTCAACAAAAAATTCGTGCGATCTATCGCCGTAAAGAAACTATTGAAAAGGTTCGAACCATTTTCTCTTACTATACAGATACTATTGACAAGCAATTTAACCGGATTGAATGGATGGAAGCCGATTTAAATGACATTCCACAACTTACGGAAGCATTTGTAGGCATCACGCATGTGTACCATTGTGCGGCACTGATTTCATTTGCGCCAAACGATTATTATCTATTGAGAAACACTAATGTTGTTGGGACAGAAAACATTGTCAATCTGTGTATCCTTAACGCCGTTCAAAAGCTTTGCTATGTCAGTTCAGTAGCAACGATGGGGCATGATCCTGTGAAAATAACCGAGGAAACTAACTGGCATTCAGATGAAATTAAAAATGTATATGCCATTACAAAACATGAAGCCGAAATGGAAGTTTGGCGCGGTGTTCAAGAAGGGGTTCCGAGTGTGATTGTAAATCCAGGGGTGATTATAGGGCCTGGCTTTTTCAAGGCTGGAAGTGGACTTTTATTTAAGCTAGTCCACAAAGGGCTCAAATATAATACTGCCGGAGTTTCTGGATATGTCGATGTGAGTGACGTCATAAAAAGCATGTTGCTATTAATGAATAGCGACATCGAAAATGAGCGCTATATTGTGGTAGGGGAAAATATTTCGTTTTTTGACTTTACAGCGCTAATCTCAAAAGGGTTTGGCATGACTCCTGCAAAAAAAATAGTGCCTCGTTGGATGCTCTCTATCGCATGGCGTCTCGATTGGGTTAAGCATAAATTTACAGGCAAAAAGAGACATTTGACTAAAAACTTATGTAAAACTTTGGGTCATAAAAATTATTACAGCGCTGATAAGTTTTTAGAAAACCAGAAAGATTTTAAATTCAAACCTATTTCAGAATCCGTTTCGGAAGTGTGTCAAATTTTTTTAAGGGACGTTTAAGCTTAGATTTCAGTTTTAGTTTTCGATCACGACTTAGGCTGTCTGAACTTTCTTCAATACTTTTTTTGATGGAATCTTTTTTGCGTTTCTGATTTTCAATTATGGTTTCATAGGCCGTTTTCTTGGCGTTCAATTTTAAATCTAATCGATCATAAATTGACTTATAAATTGCTCTTTTTTTAGTGTAATATGCACTGCTTTCAGCAAACTGAAGACTGTCAATATTATGTTTACTATAAATATACTCTTTGGGGTTTTGGATGTTATTTTCGAGTAATTGTTTATTAATGCCTTTGGCAGAATTTAAAATCATAACATCATACAAAATCTCGACCATTTGATCTTCGGAAATCAAATTAGCTGGTTTTTTTATCGTGGTATTTCCACACGACATGAAAACTAAGAGACTGATGATGAGAACCGTTTTTTTCATCTGTTAAATGTTAGACGCATGGCTGCTTTTTGATTTGTAAAATTTGCATTTTCATAAACAATGGTACCATTTAAAATGGTATGGGTTACTCGCGATTTAAAGGTAGAACCTTCAAATGGCGACCATCCACATTTATACAAAATATTATCTTTATTGACCGTCCAAGGGTTGTTTGGATTCACCAAAACTAAATCGGCAAAATAGCCTTCTCTAATATACCCTCTTTTTTCAATTTGAAATAAAATTGCTGGATTATGACACATTTTTTCAACCATCTTTTCAATCGAAATTTTACCATTATGATGGGCTTCCATCATGGCGACTAAACCGTGCTGCACTAAGGGACCGCCAGACGGTGCTTTGGTGTAGTTGTTTGATTTTTCTTCTAAGGTATGTGGTGCATGATCGGTTGCAATAACATCAATTTTATCATTTAGAAGGGCCTTCCATAACGCAGCTTTGTCTTTGGCTGATTTCACGGCTGGATTCCATTTGATTAAAGTGCCCTTTTTATCATAGTCTTCATCGGAAAACCAAAGGTGATGTATACAAACCTCCGCGGTAATTTTTTTGTCTTTTAATGCTTTTTTATTTGAAAACAAGGCCATTTCTTTTGCAGTTGACAAGTGAAAAACATGCAATCGAGCCCCTGTTTTTTTTGCCAAAGCAATTGCTTTTGACGATGAAATATAACAAGCCTCAGCACTTCTAATTTCGGGATGAAATTTCACTGGAATGTCATCACCATATGTTTCCATGTAGCGAGCGGTGTTTTGTTTGATCGTGTCTTCATCCTCACAATGAACCGAGATTAATAAATCTGTGCTTTTAAAAATTTTTTCTAAAACTTCTGGATTATCGACCAACATATTTCCGGTAGAAGATCCTAAAAAGAGTTTTAATCCTGCCACATTTAAGGGGTCTACTTTTAGAATTTCGTCCAAATTATCATTGGTTCCACCAAACATAAATGAATAGTTTGCTGACGATGTTTTTTGGGCGATCTCAAATTTAGCCTCCAATTTTTCAATCGTAGTCGCTTGTGGATTGGTATTTGGCATTTCGATAAAAGAAGTAATCCCTCCTGCAATGGCTGCTCTGGATTCGGTTTCTATCGTAGCTTTGTGCGTTAAGCCAGGCTCTCTAAAGTGCACTTGGTCATCGATGACTCCTGGAATAAGATAATTATTCTCGGCATCAATCACCGTGACGTTGGAGCTTTTAACACTAATAGAGCTGGAAATTTCTTTGATGATTTGATCCTCAATCAACACATCGCCTTCGAAAATGGTTCCTTCGTTAACAATACGCGCATTTTTTATGAGTAGCGTTTTTTTATGCATTTATGATGTTCCTAAAATTGTTTTTAATCGCATTTGGACCACGCCAAATACAGCTTCTGATATAATGCCTTTACTTAGCTTGGAAACTCCGTAGCGTCGATCGGTAAAGGTAATTGGGATTTCTTGGATATTAAAGTTTTTCTTGTAAACGTTGTATTTCATTTCGATTTGAAATGCATATCCTATAAATTTTATCGCCTCTAAATCAAGTGCTTCTAATACAGAACGTCTATAACACACAAAACCAGCAGTCGGGTCGAGAATTTTCATTCCAGTGATGATTCGAACGTATAAAGAGGCACCGTACGACAGTAATACTCTAGACAAAGGCCAATTGACGACATTAACGCCTTTGATGTATCGCGAACCAATTGACAGGTCTGCATTTTGATATTTACAAGCTTCATAGAGTCGAATTAAATCTTTCGGATTGTGAGAAAAATCTGCGTCCATCTCAAAAATAAATTCGTAATCACGTTCCAAACTCCATTTAAAACCTTCAATATAAGCAGTTCCAAGACCTAGCTTTCCACTTCGTTTGTGTAGAAAGAGTCGATTGACATATTTTTTTTGAAGCACTTCTACTTTTTGAGCCGTTTGGTCGGGTGAATGATCATCCACAATCAAAATATGAACCTGAGTGTTCTGGGAAAATACAGCATTTAAAATTGCTTCAATATTTTCAATTTCATTGTAAGTTGGTATGATGACAACACTGTCTTTCATTCAGCAAAAATTTTAGCAAAAGTAAGTTATTTTTAGCTCACTCTTTTTAAAAAAATTCTTCTTAGCTTTGTCTATGCTCAGAGATACCCTATTTAACGATTGGTACACCACAATTATTGTGGCTAGCCTAGTTATCGTTGTAAGTGCTAAACTACTTAACATAAACCGATTCACTGAACTCATTAAATTAATTGGTACCTCAAATTATTTGAGAATCTATTTTAAAGACCATAAATTTTTTGACCCTTTTGATATTTTATTATTTTTAAATTTTTGCATAAACACTGTGCTCATTGGCATACTTACCTACAATAGTTTTGTAGATAACATCGAATTAAATTCGTCCTTATTTTTACGATTGTTATTAATTTTCACAGCAAGCGTCTTATTTAAAATTTTGGTGGAACTAGGAGTTGGCTATTTATTTGATATTAAAAAGCTATTTCATAGCTATGTGTTTCAGCAAATTAGTTTTTTTAATTTCTTAGGGGTTGTTTTACTTCCTTTGAATTCTTTGCTAATTTTTGGAGTTCCAAATAACAGGGGGTTTTTAACTGGAATTTTAATACTTTCTGGCCTAATTCTCCTTACTGGATTTATTAGATCCATTAAATTCTATCAAAAACAACTAATCAATAATTTCTTTTATTTTATTTTGTATCTTTGCACACTCGAAATTGGGCCATACATACTGATATGTAAGCTATTTTCGTATGATATAAATTAACCTTTTAGAGTAATTGATCTATGAAAGTAAAAACCATTTTGGTGTCTCAACCCGAACCAAAAGTTGAAAACTCTCCTTATTTTGACTTACAGGATAGTCAAAAAGTGAAAATTGATTTTCGTCCTTTTATTCATGTCGAAGGGCTCACAGCTAAACAGGTTCGATTACAAAAAGTTGATTTTTCAAGTTACTCTGCCATAATATTGACGAGTAGAAATGCCGTAGATCACTTTTTTAGAGTTGCTGAAGAAATGCGTTTTAAAGTTCCAGACAGCATGAAATACTTCTGCCAATCTGAAGCTGTGGCGTTTTATTTACAAAAATACGTAGTGTATCGTAAGCGAAAAATTTATGTTGGAAAGCGTAATTTCCAGGATCTTGCACCACTGATCAAAAAATATAAAGAGGAAAAGTTTTTGCTACCATCATCCGATAAATTAAAGCCTATCGTACCCACAATGCTCGACGAACTTGGCGTTAAATGGAAACAAGCCGTGTTTTACAACACCGTCATTAGTGATTTGTCCGACTTGGCAAATGTCTATTATGACATCCTTGTCTTTTTCAGTCCTTCCGGAATTGACTCTTTATTTCACAACTTCCCAGACTTTAAACAAAACGATACCCGTATCGCTGTTTTTGGAAACACCACTGTTAAAGCGGTTGAAAACAAAGGACTTCGTGTCGATATTTCAGCACCAACCACCGAAATGCCATCAATGACCATGGCACTGGAGAAGTATCTTAAAAACGTTAATAAAAAATAATTATTTTTTAAATTCCAATTAGTCTCAGTAGAAAACAAATTGTCGGTTCCCCCGTTAAATATTCTTGTTTGCCCGAAAGCAGTAAACATAAGTGCAGAAAACAACAGCAAACATAAGTAGGTTTTTTTCATGGTAAGTAGGGTTTAAAATATTCATAATAAAACATTGAGTGAGTAAATTACAAACTTATTTTTCATGATTTTTTTGGGAAAAACAGAAGAACTAAATGTATAAACTCATCAATAAAATTTAATCTAAAAACAATTTTAAAAGATTAACTATCACAATGATACCTATAAAGTTCAAAAAAAAAGGGTGATTTGAATCATTAATAGGGTTATATGACTATTTTTCTTTCTAATAAAAAAATTATTAGTTTAGATTTAAAAAATTAAGGTGAAATTTTTTGGAATACATTAGAATGAAAAACCTAAATACTTTTGTGTAATTATTTCAGCCTTACCACTTTGAAATGTCAACACTAGAAAGGGTTTTACAAATTACAACTCATGTCATCCCCACAGCACATCGGTGATTTGATTTTACCTTCACATTCTGGACATTTAGAGACTTGTACTTGAGAACCGTCGGGTAGGTCTA
>JAQXBT010000009.1 GCA_029252265.1 Flavobacteriaceae bacterium
TCATCCATGTAAGAGGGGTTCGATTCCCCTACGGGCTACAATTATTTAATAATAATAAAATTAAGAATTATGGCAAATCATAAGTCAGCTTTAAAAAGAATTAGAAGTAACGAGTCAAAGCGAGTGCTAAATAAGTATCAGCACAAAACAACACGTAATGTGATTAAGAAGTTACGTGAAACAACCGACAAGAAAGAAGCACAGAAATTGTTTTCTACGGTTTCTTCTATGATTGATAAGTTAGCCAAAAACAACATCATTCATGATAACAAAGCGGCGAACCTTAAATCTGGTTTATCTAAATTTGTTGCAGCTTTATAAGTTTGTAATTCACCTTATTTCTAAAAGTCTTTCAAAATTTGAAAGACTTTTTTTATGCGTTAAAGTGAATGGAATCGCCATTTATCTAGAGTAAAATAGTAAGAAAAAAGCCTCTCGATATCGAAAGGCTTTTTTTATAAAATAAAAATGAATGTTTAACTACCCATTCATCGAGATTAAAAACTCCTCGTTGTTGCGGGTTTGTTTGAAACGGTCGTTGATAAACTCCATCGCTTCTACAGGGTTCATGTCTGCAAGGTACTTGCGCATCACCCACATTCGTTTGATTGTTTTTTCATCCAATAATAAATCATCTCTACGTGTACTAGAAGAGGTCAGGTCAATGGCTGGGAAAATACGACGGTTCGAAATCTTACGATCCAACTGAAGTTCCATGTTTCCTGTTCCTTTAAATTCTTCAAAAATGACTTCATCCATTTTAGAACCTGTTTCCGTAAGGGCGGTTGCGATAATGGTTAAAGAACCTCCATTTTCAATATTTCGAGCGGCTCCGAAAAAACGTTTTGGTTTGTGAAGTGCATTGGCATCAACACCACCACTCAAAATCTTTCCAGAGGCGGGTTGAACGGTATTGTAAGCACGTGCTAAACGCGTAATCGAATCGAGTAAAATGACCACATCATAGCCACATTCGACAAGTCGTTTTGCTTTTTCTAAAACAATGTTCGCAATTTTAACATGCTCATGTGCTTCCTTGTCAAAGGTAGAAGCAATCACTTCGCCGCGTACATTACGTTGCATGTCAGTAACTTCCTCAGGACGCTCATCAATCAATAAAATCATTTGATAGACTTCTGGGTGGTTTGCTGCAATTCCGTTAGCAACATCTTTAAGAAGCATTGTTTTACCCGTTTTTGGTTGGGATACAATCATTCCACGTTGGCCTTTTCCAATGGGAGAAAACAAGTCCATAATTCGAGTAGAAATGGTACTTTGTTTTTCAGCAATATTAAATTTTTGTTTTGGGAAAAGAGGGGTTAGGTGTTCAAACGCTACACGATCTCTTACTGCTTGAGGGTCAAACCCATTGATTTTACTCACTTTAATGAGGGGGAAATATTTTTCCCCTTCTTTTGGTGGGCGTACATGTCCTAAGACGGTATCTCCATTTTTTAATCCAAATAAACGGATTTGTGATTGCGACACATAAATATCATCAGGAGATGATAAGTAATTGTAATCAGAAGATCTCAAAAAGCCATACCCATCTTGCATCACATCTAAAACCCCTTCACTTTCAATGATGGCTTCAAATTCAAAATCGGGTTCTTTATAACGGTTTCTAGTGTCCTTATTGCCGTTATTTCCTTGTTTTTGATTTTGGTGTTTTTGATTTGGGTTTTGGTTCGGATTCTGTTTAGAATTCGGGTTCTGATTCGGATTCTGTTTAGAATTTGGATTCTGATTCTGATTCTGATTTTTTTGTTTTTGAGGCCTTGGTTTATTCGGTGTATCTGTTTTTGGATTTGCGGGTTGATTTGGCGAACCTTCTCTAGATTTAGTGTTTTCTGAATCTACTTTCTGTGCTTCCGTCTCAGGTTTCGGTTTTGTTGGATTCTGTTTTGGAGCTCCAGCTTTTTCTTGACTTTGTTTTGGCGCTAAGGGAGTTTTAGTCGCTTGAGAGGCTGCTTCTTTGGGTTTAGAAATACGTTCTCTCCTTGGTCTTGGTGTTTTTACGGCTGCTGCGGGCGGTGCACTTGGTGCTACGATGGTAGGATTGGCCGCTTGTAAATCTAGTATTTGATATACAAGATCAATTTTTTTTAAACTTTTAAATTTAGGAACGTTTAGCTCTTTGGCAAGTTCTTGTAATTCAGGAAGTTTTTTTTCTTTTAATTGTGAAATTTCAAACATTATGTATGGTAGTTAATTGTCAAAGTCTTTAATTAAATTAAAGGTCTAATTGGTGAAATAATTTTGAAGAAGTGATTTATTGTGAAAATGGATAGGGCGAAATAAAGTATAATTTCGCTGTTATATATGCAATTATACAACTTTATTTTTAAACTTTTTATAGATGTAATAAAAAAGAAACTATTATTTTTGTCTTCAATTATATTATTAATGCTTCAAAGAATCCAATCGTTATACTTATTACTCGCTGCTGTTTTATCAGGAGTGCTTTCTCATGTATTGACTTTATGGGTTGTGAGCGGTGTTGCTGAGTTTGCGATAGATTATATTCAATATTATATTTTATTTCAAGGCTCCGCCTTGCTATCGCTAAGTTCTATTTTTCTTTTTAAAACAAGACAGACTCAATTTGTTTTGGGGCGTCTAAATATCATATTAAACTTAATTTTACTAGGGTTATTTGTATACCGACTGCTAACTATATCTGGAGAACCTGCGAATTCTGAGAAAGGTATTGGGTTGCTACTTCCTATTTTTACTATCGTGTTATTGGTTGTTTCCAATAAAGCCATAAAAAAGGATGAAGCACTCGTAAAATCTGTCGATCGGTTGAGATAAACTCATAATTTTAGTAGTATTAGTGCGAAAAAAAACCTCGAGAATCTCGAGGTTTTTTTATGGGTTTCTTTTAAACTCGATTACTTCAAGATTTTGAATTTTTTCACCAGATATTTCGAACCGTAATAGAGTTCTGACCTTATGAATTCCATACGTTCCTGCGGCACCTGGATTCATATGTAATAAATTTAGTTTTTTGTCATTTATCACTTTTAAGATGTGCGAATGCCCACATATAAAAAGATTAGGGGTGTGAATTTTAATTTGATCTCTCACAGCTGGTGCATAGCGACCGGGATACCCGCCAATATGGGTAATCCATACTTTGACGCCTTCACATCTAAATTTTAAATGTTCGGGGAATTCTAAACGTGCTTCTGCATTGTCAATATTTCCATACACAGCACGTAAAGGTTTTAATTTTTTAATCGCATCTGTGACACTCAAGTCACCAATATCGCCCGCATGCCAAACTTCATCGGCTTGTTTCACGTATTTAAGGATGTCTTCTCCCATATAGCTGTGCGTATCTGAGAGTAATAAAATTTTTGTCATTAGAAAATGTTAATGTGAAAGCTATTAATGATAAAGTCTATTTATATTTGTCTATCTAACTACAAAAGTATCAAATTAGCTTGAGATATTTTATTGATTTATCTTATAATGGTCGCGCCTATCATGGCTGGCAAATTCAACCCGATGTATCCACGGTACAAGCGGCTCTCAATCATGCGCTTTCTACAGTACTTAGAACGCCGCTTGAATGCATGGGTGCCGGTCGAACCGACACCGGAGTTCATGCCCAACAAATGGTCGCACATTTTGATATCGATACATCAATAGATATTAAAGACAGTGTATATAAACTCAATGTGTACCTTCCAAAAGATATTCATATCAACACAATCAAAGAAGTAAATCCTGAAATTCATGCCCGTTTTGATGCATTGAGCCGTACCTATATCTATAAAATTTCTAGAACCAAAGACGCTTTTAATTATCAAAATGCACATACATATACGCTTCCGTTAGATGTTGATTTAATGAATGAGGCAGCTAAAATTTTATTCGACTTTACTGATTTTCAATGTTTTTCAAAAGTAAAAACGGATGTTAAAACCTATGATTGTAAAATTATGGAAGCCCGTTGGGAAGTCGATCAAAACAGTCTTAATTTTAAAATTAAAGCCGACCGTTTTCTAAGAAATATGGTACGCGCCATTGTGGGTACCATGATTGAAGTCGGTGCAAAAAAACGAACGCTTGAAGAATTTCGGAAAATTATTCATTCAAAAAACAGGTCTAATGCGGGGACTTCTGCACCAGCTAAGGGACTCTATCTTATTAATATAGACTATTCTAAATCAATTTATCTCGATGAAAAACCCTAAAAACAAGGTTTTTGACTCGCAGTTATTTAAAAGGTTGCTGCATTATATCAAACCCTACACAGGTATTTTTATTATTGCGCTAATGACCGTTATAGGCTTAGCTGTTTTTGGGGCACTACGTCCCAAAGTGTTACAATTAGCCATCGATCAAAATATTGCTCAAAAGTTTGAGCCCGGCTTTTCAAAATACATTCTTGCGATGCTCGGATTGTTAATTTTAGAAGTGACGTGTAATCTTTTATTTATCTATTATGCAAGTTGGCTTGGACAGTCGGTGGTAAGAGACATTCGAACGAAGCTTTTTAAGCACATTCTTGGTTTTAAAATGACGTATTTTGACAACTCTTCTGTGGGCGTTTTAATTACCCGAACCGTGACTGATATGGAGCGAATTGCCGATATTTTTGGGGAAGGGTTATTTATGATTTTTAGCGATATTTTAAAAATGGGCGTTGTAGGAGTGGTCATGTTTTATATGAACTGGCAACTTAGTGTCATTGTTTTTTGTGCGCTGCCAATTGTCTTGATCGCTACTAAAATATTTCAGAAATACATGAAAAAAGCGTTTGAAGACGTGCGAACCGAAGTGTCTAATTTGAATTCTTTTGTACAAGAACGGATCACCGGCATGAAAATCGTTCAAATATTTGCGAGAGAAAAAATTGAATCCGAAAACTTTAGGGCCATCAATGACCGTCACAAAAAGGGGTGGATTAAAACGGTTTGGTATAATTCTGTTTTTTTTCCAATAGCTGATCTATTATCGTCGGTAACCTTAGGAACTGTGATCTGGCTTGGCGGTCTAAATACCGTGCTGGAGCAGACGGCTTCTGTGGGCGATTTAACCGCTTTTATAATGATGGTGCCAATGATGTTTAGACCGCTCAATCAAATCGCAAATAAATTTAACACCCTTCAAATGGGCATGGTTGCTGCCGATAGAGTTTTTAAAGTATTAGATACAACCTCTAACATACAAGATCATGGTGATGTGGTCCTAGAAAACATAAAAGGCAACTTGGAATTTAGAGATGTTAAATTTGAGTACGTGGAAAACGAACCCGTTTTAAAAGGCGTGTCTTTTAATGTTTCCGCTGGTGAAACGGTCGCAATCGTTGGATCAACAGGTGCCGGTAAATCCACTATTGTCAATTTATTGAATCGTTTGTATGACATCAACTCTGGAAAGATTACGATAGATTCTAAGGATATTAAAACCATTGCTCTTAAAAGTTTAAGACAAAACATAGCGGTAGTACTTCAAGATGTGTTCTTGTTTGCAGATACGATTCTGAATAATATCACCTTAAAAAATCCAGAGATCACGGAAGCGCAAGTCCAAGAAGCCGCTAAAGAGATTGGTATTCACGATTTTATAATGAGTCTACCAAAAGGCTATCATTATAATGTCAAAGAAAGAGGGGTGATGTTATCTTCTGGACAACGTCAGTTAATATCGTTTTTAAGAGCGTACGTTACCAATCCAAAGATTTTAATTCTAGATGAAGCGACCGCTTCCATAGATTCTTATGCAGAACAATTGATTCAAAAGGCGACTCAAAAAATCACTCAAGGCAGAACCTCTATTGTGATTGCTCATCGATTGGCAACCATCCAAAAAGCCGATATGATTATTGTGTTAGAGGCAGGCGAAATTATTGAAAAAGGCACCCATTCGGAATTATTAAAAAACAAAAACGGCCCCTATCGGAATTTATATGACGCTCAGTTTTTGACCAAAAACAGTTAATTTTATGACAAATCTACTCTGATTTTTTCGATTAAATCCAAGGTGTCTTTATAAATCACAAATTTCCCGTTATTCACATAAGAAACCAGTCCAGTTTCTTCACTGACAACCAATGCAATTGCATCTGTTTTTTCAGAAATTCCTATCGCTGCTCGATGCCGTAATCCAAAATGAGATGGAATCTTTTTTTCGTTATTAACCGGAAGAATGACCCGGGTTGCTTTGACCGTATTGTTAGAAATGATAATGGCACCATCATGAAGTGGGCTGTTCTTAAAAAAGATACTTTCCAAAATAGGCTGTGTGACTGTGATGTTCATCTCATCGCCAGTTTCTACTAGAAAGTCTAAGTTGTTATTCCGCTCAATCACAATAAGTGCTCCTGTTTTGGTACTTCCCATTTTGGTGCAAGCTTTGACAATTACATCTGCATCAGACGTATTTTGAGCTTGGGCTTTTAGGAAACTGAATCGTTTTATAAAGGAGCCGCCTTTGCTCAGGTTCGTGGAGCCAATCATCAATAAAAATTTACGTATTTCTGGTTGAAAAACCACTATTAATGCAATGATTCCAACACTCATAAAACCGCCTAAAATCTTACTCAGCATTCGCATTTGAAGCACATCAACCAACAAGTAAAACAGATAAAAAATAACAATCCCAAAAAAGATATTAATAGCAACGGTTCCTTTGATTAATTTGTACACATAATACAGTAAAAAAGCGACTAATGTAATGTCGATAACGTCTAAAATATTGAAATTTAATAAGTCTTTAAAAATATCCACTGGGTCTAATAATTTGAATAAATATAATAAATATAAAATGAACGCTACTTTTGAAGAGCGCTATGAAGTTGAATACACTCAACGGCTTCTTTGACATCGTGTACTCTGAGGAGTTTCGCACCTTTTTGAAGCGCCACCATGTGGAGTGCTGAGGTTCCATTCAGCGCTTGGTCAGCGGTGGTGTTTAGAGTTTTATAAATCATGGATTTCCGCGAAACGCCTGCCAAAATGGGGAGGTTTAAGTGGTTGTAAAAATCGAAGGCTGCTAGGAGATCAAAGTTTTGTTCTCTGGTTTTTGAAAATCCAAACCCTAAGTCTAAGATGATATCTTTTATTTGATGCGTGTTTGCAAGTTGGATTCTTTCTGAAAAATAGGTGTAAACCTCCTGAACAACGTTTGAATAATTGGTCATTTGTTGCATGGTTTGTGGGATGCCTCGCATGTGCATCATGATGTAGGGGATGCCAAGTGCTCCAACCGTTTTAAACATTAAAGGATCTAACTGACCACCCGAAATATCGTTGGCTATTGCAGCGCCTGCTTCAATAGATTCTTTAATCACACGACTTCGAAAGCTATCGATCGAAATAATACTGTCTGGAAAGCTAGCAGTGACTAAGTTTATGATCGGAATGAGCCGTCTTAATTCTTCCTCTTCAGAAACAAAATCAGCACCAGGGCGAGAGCTATAGGCACCAATATCTATAAACGTAGCACCTTCTGTAGTTAGTTTTTCAACTTGTGATAAAATACTTTTTTCGTCTTTAAATCGGCCACCATCATAAAATGAATCGGGAGTCACATTTAAAATACCCATCACTTTTGGAGTGTTGAGATCAATAAGTTTGCCTTTACAGTTCAGGGTCATATAAATACAGGATCGATGGTTTTTATCAAGATTTAAAACTTTAAACCATAAATCTTGATGTTTTGAATATTTTAAGCGAAATTTACGGAAAATTCGATTTATTTCATGCAAAATACTTCAAAAGAATACGATGCCGTTGTACAAGTCTGTAAAGACCTGTTTTCTAAAAAAATGAAAGACTATGGATGTGCGTGGCGAATTCTTAGACTCCCATCGTTAACGGATCAAATTTTCATTAAGGCGCAGCGAATTCGAGGTTTGCAACAAAACGCGGTTCAAAAAGTTGACGAAGGCGCTGCAAGTGAGTTTGTAGGAATTATCAATTATTGTGTGATGGCACTGATTCAAATTGAAAAAGGTGTGGTTGAACAGCCCGATTTATCTTTTGAGGAAGCGGTCGCCCATTACGAAGATAAAATTACGGACACCAAACAGTTGATGCTCGATAAAAATCATGACTATGGTGAAGCTTGGCGTGATATGCGTGTCAGCTCACTAACCGATTTGATCTTACAAAAATTATTACGTGTCAAACAAATAGAAGACAATGCGGGACAGACCCTAGTTAGCGAAGGAATCGATGCAAATTATCAGGACATGATTAATTATGCCATCTTTGCATTAATTCACTTAAACGACTCTTAAAATGAAAATTATAGTTCCTATTTCGCGTATTTTTGTTGGTATTTTATTTATCATTTCAGGATTTATTAAGCTTAATGACCCTTTGGGGTTTTCTTATAAGCTTCAAGAATATTTTAGTGCAGACGTCTTAAATATTCCTTTTTTAGAACCATATGCCTTAGTCATTTCAGTTTTGGTAGTGGTACTTGAAGTGGTTCTAGGGGTGTTTTTATTGGTAGGATACAAGCCAAAATTCACCGTTTGGAGCTTGTTGCTCATGATTGTGTTTTTTACCTTTCTCACCTTTTATTCTGCTTATTTTGATAAAGTAAAAGACTGTGGCTGTTTCGGAGATGCTTTAAAATTAACGCCATGGGAAAGCTTCACCAAAGATGTGGTATTACTTGTGTTTGTATTGATTTTGTTTTTTGGAAAATCGTACATAGCACCTATTTTTAAACCCCTTCCAAATACAATTTTGGCTCTTTTGAGTTTTATCGCTAGTTTGGGATTTGGATACCATGTGCTGATGCACTTACCAAGTTTAGATTTTAGAGCTTATAAAATAGGGGATAACCTATTGACAAATATGAGCACCCCAATTGATGCGCCCAAAGCCATTCAAGAGTTTACATGGGTTTTTAGGGTCAATGGAGCTGAACAAATCATAGTAACCGATGGGTCCTATCCAAACGTTCAAGGGGAGTATGTAAGTGTAGAAACGAAAGTTATTGATGAAGGATTTCAACCTTCCATTTTGGATTTTTCAATTGAATCGGAGGATGAAGATTTAACATCTCAATTCCTTTCTGAGGAAAAACTCATTTTGATTGTATCTTACAGCTTAGAAAGTGCAGAAACGCAAGGGCTTCAAAAACTAAAAGCATTATCAGAAGACGCACATTCTAAAGGCTATACCGTGATTGGGTTAAGTGCTTCTGGAGAAGATTCTAAATCAAAACTGAAGGCCGCTTATGGGCTTGATTTTCAATTTTATTTGTGTGATGAAAAAGCACTCAAAACGGTGGTGCGTTCCAATCCAGGGGTTCTGCAATTACGAGAGGGAACGGTTCAACAAAAAGTACACTGGAACGATATTGAAAACTTAGATCTTTAACTGCTTTTGGGTAGATATATACTAAAAAAAATACAGCATGCTTTCTGGACCCTTCTTGGGGTAGTCACTGCTATTTTTTTTCTATTTAATGTGTTGCCCGGAGATCCTGCTCAAATGATGTTAGGACAAAATGAAGATCAAGCTCAATTAGCGATTGTAAAACAAAAATACGGATTTGACCAGCCGGTCATGACCCAGTATCTATATTATATAAATGACCTGTCTCTAGTGTCATTTCATTCCAAAAATCCAGATGATTATACATTTTTAGAATCGCATCCTTACACTTATAAAACCCTATTTAAAATAGCGAACACCAGCATTGTTTTGAAATATCCATACCTGCGAACGTCTTTTACAAAACAAGGAAAAAAAGTCAGTCAAATATTAAAAGAAACCCTGCCTAATACCATTATTTTGGCAATAGCCTCAATTAGTATTGCGCTCCTTCTTGGGTTATTTTTGGGGGTGGTTTCGGCGCTCTATAAAGATCATTGGATGGATAAAACCATTTTAGTAGTGAGTACATTAGGGATGAGTTTACCGTCGTTTTTCAGCGCTATTTTGGCCGCTTGGATTTTTGGGTTTTTATTACATGAATATACAGGATTAGAAATGACTGGAAGTCTCTACGAATTGGACGATTTTGGAGAGGTCTATCAGTTAAAACTAAAAAACTTACTATTACCTGCCTTGGTACTTGGAATTCGGCCGTTAGCTGTGGTCACTCAATTGATGCGGAACTCATTATTAGAAGTGTTTAACCAAGATTACATTCGAACGGCACGAGCCAAAGGCCTAAGCGAGTTTCAAATTATTACGAAGCACGCAATGAAAAATGCGCTCAATCCGGTGGTAACGGCTGTTTCGGGCTGGTTTGCTTCCTTATTAGCGGGAGCCGTTTTTGTAGAGTATATATTTGCATGGAATGGTTTAGGGAAAGAAATTGTAAATGCATTAAACACCCTAGATTTACCCGTAATTATGGGGGCTGTTTTAATAATTGCCCTTACTTTTGTGCTGATCAATATTTTGGTTGATATTATTTACACTTATTTGGACCCAAAAATTAAACTAAACGACTAAATAAATTTTAAGATGAAAAAAATTCTAGTATTAACACTCTTTTTTACCACTGTTTTAAGTTGTCAAAGTCGAGTGGAAACACAATTTTCAGCCGAGGCCTTAAATGATGAATTTATCACTTTAGAAGGAAATTCAATCGTATTTAAATCTATTTTAGAAAAGCATGAAGGCAACACTGTTTTTATCGATGTATGGGCCTCTTGGTGTAAAGATTGTTTAAAAGGGTTGCCAGGAGTCAAAGAACTTCAAGCTAATAACCCCGAAGTTGATTTTGTTTATTTATCATTAGATAAATCGCAAGTTGCCTGGAAAAAAGGCATTGATCGACTCCAAATAAATGGGGAACACTACTTTATGCAATCGGGTTGGAAAGGGGCTATGGGTACATTTTTGGACCTGGATTGGATTCCTCGCTATATGATTATTGACAAACAAGGCGGTATAAAAGTTTTTAAAGCCATTGAAACCACAGATATAACACTATTAAATAATTTAAAATGAGAAAACAAATTGTAGCAGGAAATTGGAAAATGAATAATGACTATGTCGATTCAGAGTTATTAGTTTCTAAACTGCTTAAAAAACTTAAACACACCACAACAGAAATCATTATTGCGCCTCCATTTACGAGTCTTTTGGCGTCTTCAAATTCAGTTAAAGGGAGTCAGGTTGTAGTGGCTGCTCAAAACATGCATTTCGCAGAAAACGGAGCCTATACTGGGGAAGTTAGTGCCGCAATGCTAAAAAGTATTGGCGTTAAAACAGTGATCTTAGGACACAGTGAGCGTCGCGCATATTTTAATGAATCCGATGATCTTCTTGCTAAAAAAATAGACGCTGCATTAGCATACGGGATGCGCTCAATTTTTTGTTTTGGTGAAGAATTAGAAGATCGTAAATCTGGAAATGAAGAAGCTGTTGTAGGCGCACAAATCCAGAACGCTTTATTTCATTTACCAGCAGCTGCATGGGAACATATTGTATTGGCTTATGAGCCTGTTTGGGCCATTGGTACCGGCGAAACTGCTTCTCCTGAACAAGCGCAAGACATGCATGCTTTTATCCGTGAAACGGTTGCGAAAAAGTATTCGGAAAAATTAGCGGATGACGTTTCAATATTATACGGAGGGAGTGTAAAACCTGCAAATGCAAAAGAAATTTTTTCTAAACCAGATGTAGATGGTGGCCTTATTGGTGGCGCTGCATTGGATGATGAGCAATTTTTGGCCATCATAAATGCATTTTAAATTTGGCAGACTCTATCTATATAGGTTATAAATTTAAAGTTGAGCCCGTTCAGCCAGGTACCGAAATTTTAATTGCGGAACTTGGTTTTTCTGGGTTTGAAAGTTTTGTAGAAACGCCAGACGGCGTCATTGCATACATTCAAAAATCAGATCATTTTGACGCGATTCTAGAACCAATTCAGATTTTAAAATCTGAGGAGTTTGAAATTACGTACGACTTTGAAACCATTGCACAGACCAATTGGAATGCAGAATGGGAGAAAAATTTTAATCCCATAGTGGTGGATGATCAGTGTGCGATTCGTGCGCCTTTTCACGAACCATTTCATGTGAAGTATGATATTATTATAGAACCAAAAATGAGCTTTGGGACGGGGCATCACGAAACAACCCATATGATGATTCAGCATATTTTAGCGTCAGATTTCACGCATAAATCAGTATTGGATATGGGGTGTGGAACAGGAGTTCTCGCAATTTTGGCCGAAAAAAGAGGCGCGCAAACTCTCGATGCCATCGATATTGATAATTGGTGTTATTTAAATAGTTTAGAAAATGTTTCTAGAAATGACTGTCATCATATCCGTGTTTTAGAAGGGGATGCGTCCTTATTAGAGGGCAAACACTACGATGTAATTATCGCTAATATTAATAGAAACATTTTGATTAATGACTTAAGTACCTATGTGGCTTGTTTAAATGAAAATGGTTCCCTATTTTTAAGTGGTTTTTATGACAGTGATTGTGAGCTGATTGAATCAACCTGTAATCAACTTCATTTGAAACTCGAAAAAAAATTAAAAAGAAACAATTGGGTTGCTTTGAAATTTGTTCAACAGTTATGAGTACTAAAGAAAAAATTAAAGAACAGTTTGACACCTTAACTGATGAAAGTCATTTAAATGAAATTGTCTTGTTCAATGATGAAGTGAATACTTTTGACCATGTGATAGAAACGCTAGTCGATGTTTGTAGTCATACCTATGAGCAGGCCGAGCAATGTGCATTATTAGTTCATTATAAAGGCAAATGTATCGTCAAAACTGGCCAATATGAGGATTTAGAGCCCCAATGCGGAAAACTGTTAGAAGCAGGTTTAAGTGCCGAGATAATTTAAGATTTCTCCAATCTTCCCACAGCACAACTTACAAACGATTTTGCTTTTTTTCCGATAGAATTGGCGTCACCATTCACAGGATATCCTAGCTTAGAGAGCAATTTTGTAGCCTCTTCAATCCCATTCTTAGCATCCGTATCAAATGTCACAGTATGTGTGTCGGTATCAACGGCTACGTTCTGAACGCCTTCTAAGGCATTGAGTCTCGTGATAATCGTATGGGCACAACCACCACATTTTAAATTTTGAATTTCAAGAATTGTGTTCATCGATTATAGTGTTGAAGGGCATACAAATTCAGACATTGAAATGCTTGTCTTTTTAAGTGCCGCAAATCCACCGTCAATATCAACGAGGTTATGAAATCCTCGTGCTTTTAATATGGATGCAGCGATCACAGACCGGTAGCCACCTGCACAATGGACATAATACGTTTTGTTAGCATCTATTTGATCCATTTGATGATTGATGTAATCTAGTGCAAAATGTTGAACACCATCCAATTTTAAATGCATCGAGGTAAATTCACCCTCTTTTCGAACATCTAAAATAGGGAGTGTTTCTTTTTTGGTTTGTACTGCAAAGGCTTCTGCCGAAATAGACTGTATGCGATCGGTTGTTTTTCCCGAAGCGATCCACGCTTCTATACCACCTTCTAAATAGCCAAGGGTGTTATCGTAGCCAACACGTGCCAGGCGTGTCACCGCTTCTTCTGACTTGCCTTCTGGAACCACTAAAAGAATGGGTTGTTTGATGTTGGTGATTAAGGCACCAACCCAGGGTGCAAATCCGCCATTAAGTCCTATGAAAATAGACCCTGGAATGTGGTTTTTTACAAAATCTTGTTGGGTGCGTACATCTAAAATTAACGCTTCTTTAGCTTGAGCACGTTGTTCAAAGGCATCTGCAGAAAGTGGCGTATCGCCATTTGATAAAACGGCCTCTAGTTCAGAATATCCCGTTTGATTTAGTTTTGCGTTTTTCGCAAAATATTGTGGTGGCGCACTGATGCCATTCAAAACCTCTTTGATAAATTCATCTTTGGTCATATCAGATCGCAAAGCATAATTGGTATTTTTCTGATCTCCAATGGTGCCAACCGTTTCTTTGCTTAAATTTTTCCCACAAGCAGAACCGGCACCATGGGCAGGATATACAATAATAGAGTCGTCTAAAGTCATTATTTTTGTTCGCAAGGATTGGTATAACATGCCCGCTAAATCTTTTTCAGTTAGTTCCGATTTAACGGCTAAGTCTGGTCTGCCAACATCGCCAAGAAAAAGAGTATCCCCCGTAAATACCGCATGATTTTGTCCGTTTTCGTCAATTAGTAAATAGGTGACAGATTCTAGCGTATGGCCCGGGGTGTGAAGGACTTTAATGGTGAGCGCTCCAATTTTGAATTCTTCATTATCCGTGGCATTGTGACAATCAAAGGCGGTATTGGCATTTGGGCCAAATACAATCATTGCGCCTGTTTTTTTTGCCAAGTCCACATGCCCCGACACAAAATCGGCATGAATATGCGTTTCAAAAATATATTTAATGGTCGCCTTATTGGCCTTCGCTTTGTCAATATAGTATTGGGTTTCTCGTAGCGGATCAATGATAGCAACCTCGCCATTAGATTCGATGTAGTAGGCGCCTTGTGCCAAACAGCTGGTGTAGATTTGTTCTATTTTCATGATAATATAAAATATTAGATCTCTACAAAAGTAAGTTTTTTGAAATAGCTACGATATTCTTTTGATAAAAAGATTATTACCTTATATTTGCACCCTCAAAATGGCCTCGTAGCATAACTGAATAGTGCACTTGATTACGGCTCAAGAGG
>JAQXBT010000025.1 GCA_029252265.1 Flavobacteriaceae bacterium
TAATTTTATTAACCAATTTACAAAGAATAATGACCTCTTTTTATTCGATATTATTTTTATCGTATGAAAAAATCTACGCTATTATTTGCATTTTTACTAATCACATCTGTGATGGATGCGCAACAGAATCAAGTCAGAACTGACTCCACTCAAACACAAACTCTAGAAGAAGTTTTGGTCCAGTCGGTTCGAGTAAAATCAAACACACCAATTACGCATTCTAACCTTACTAAGGCTCAATTAGAGCCTCGCAATCTGGGTCAGGATCTGCCTATTTTATTAAATTATTTACCCTCGGTTGTGACCACGAGTGATGCCGGTGCTGGTATTGGATATACAGGGATTAGAGTTCGCGGAGTCAGTCCTTTATCCACCAACATTACTATTAATGGAATCCCATATACGGATGCGGAATCCTTAGGTACCTTTTGGGTTAATTTACCAGACTTCACTTCTTCGGTAGAAAGTTTACAACTTCAAAGAGGGGTTGGGACGTCTACAAACGGTTCTGGTGCTTTTGGAGCCAGTATTAACATTCTTACAGATGCCACTTCAAAAAAGCCATCTGCTGAAATCTCAAATTCTTTTGGAAGTTATAATACGAGGCGTCATACCGTTAAATTTAGTACTGGGAAAATCAATGACGTTTTTGAAGTTTCAGGGCGATTGTCTCAAATTAATTCTGACGGCTATGTAGATCGTGCTTTTTCAAATCTGAAATCCTATTTTTTACAAGGGACTTACAACAACAATGGGACGCTTATTAAAGCATTGGTTTTTGGAGGTCATGAAAAAACCTATCAGGCTTGGGAGGGATTAACTCAGGAGCAAATGGACGAAAACCGTCGTCAAAACCCATATACTTATGAAAATGAAATTGACAACTATAAACAAGATCATTACCAACTACATTGGAATCAAAAATTCAATCAAAAATGGTCTACGAACTTAGGGCTGAATTACACTTTTGGACGAGGCTATTTTGAGCAATATAGAACGGACGATGCGGTTGCTACTTATGGCGGAATTGTAGAGGCTACGGGGGTTGATTTCTATGGAACTGACGTTACCGATTTAATTAGAAGACGCTGGTTAGACAACGATTTCTATGTTATTAATGCAACTGCAAATTATAGAGACTCAAATCTTGATCTTATATTTGGAGGGTCTTATAGCACGTATGATGGTGACCATTTCGGAGAAGTGATTTGGGCAAGGCAATTTGCAGGAAACGCGTCCATTAGAGATCAATATTATTTTGGAAATGGAAAAAAAACAGACTTTAGCGTATTTGCAAAAGCGACGTTTACATTGAATTCTAAAATTGATATTTTTGGGGATTTACAACTTAGAAGTGTTGGTTATAAAACTTCAGGGTTAACTTCTGATTTAGAAAACATGTTGATTGATGAATCCTACAGTTTTTTTAATCCTAAAGTAGGCGTGTCTTACCAATTAGCGACCTATTCAAATCTGTATGCCTCTTACGCAAGAGCGAATAGAGAGCCAAGTCGTGGGGATTTTGAAAGCAATCCGGACGTCAAGGCAGAACAATTAAATGATTTTGAAATTGGGTGGCGCTACAATAAAAACTCATTGATGTTAAACATCAACTCCTACTACATGCAATATAACGAACAACTCATTTTAACAGGCGCTTTAGATGACGTAGGAGCCCCTGTAAGAACCAACAGTGGTGATAGCTATAGGCTTGGTCTGGAGATTGAAGCTGCGTACATAATTTCTGATAAATTCACTGTGCAACCAGCAATAACATTAAGTTCAAATAAAAACAAGCAAACTTTTGCTCAAGTGAATGGCATTTTAAAAGATTTCGGAACTACAAATATTTCTTTCTCTCCAGAAATTGTGGCTTCAAATGCGTTTGTTTATAATCCATTAAAGAGTTTGAGCATGAGTTTTTTAACCAAATTTGTAGGTGACCAGTACATGGGGAACACCGACACAGCGATTTCTAAACTAGAAAGTTATTTTGTAAACGATTTCAATGTATCTTATAAGTGGAATCCGAAATCAGTCTTTACTTCAGTAGTAGTTTCGGGGCTCATTAATAATATTTTTGATAAAGAATACGTTTCTAATGGCTATTACTACACTTATGATGATGATTGGTCAGTCCCCGGTCAATTAACAACAATTGAAGGTGCGGGGTATTACCCTCAAGCCACTAGAAATTTCTTAGTTGGATTGACTTTAAAGTTTTAAAAATTTAAATCTATGGCTGATAAAAAGCGTGCTTCGGTGCGCTTTTTTTAGTTAGAAATAAAAAGTGTGTTACCACTACTTTCTACAAAATACGCTTTGAGTCCACAACGTAATGAGCCATCACCTAAGGGTTGGCCTGTACTTAAGCTGTATGTACTGGCATCGGAACACCCACAAACACCTTCAACTCCGTTGATTGAAAGGATCGAGCAATCATTGAAAATATGACTTGGATCTGCTGCATCAAAGGCAACATAGCCGATGCCTGTATTATTAACGATAATTCCGCCGTTACCTGCGTTAGGAACATAAACTGGATTGTTAGGGAATGTTAATTGATTGAACTGTGAAAGATTAAGATTGAGGGACGTGATGACATTAATATTGACCAAAAAATTACACGCTGAATCGGAATTATTACTTTTTGAACAACCGCTGCATATCAAGATTATAATACTGAATAATTTTAGTTTTTTAAGGGTATTCTTAATAGATTGATATTTCATATCAGTAACGCCGATTTTTATTGTTATTTTCCTTCACAAATTACGACAAAAATCACAATACGATAAATATTTTGTATATTTGTAATGCAATCTCGTGAAAACGAGATTTTTGCGTTTAGTTTTAAATTCTGTTTTAGACTATTCAAAAACCTAAATGAACGACGACTTTAAAAATTATTAGTTATGAGCAATGTATCTTACTACACGGCCGAAGGATTAAAAAAATTAAGAAATGAGTTAAAACAACTCAAAGACGTGGAACGCATTAAAGCATCGCGTGCCATTGCCGAAGCCAGAGATAAAGGCGATTTAAGTGAAAATGCGGAATACGATGCAGCTAAAGAAGCACAAGGTATGTTAGAAATGCGTATTGCAAAACTCGAAGATACCCTTGCAGGAGCACGCCTTATTGATGAATCTCAACTCGATTCTTCCAAAGTGTTGGTTTTGTCCAAAGTGAAAATAAAAAATCAATCCAATGGTATGGAGCTAGATTATCTCCTTGTTGCTGATGGCGAAGCAGATTTAGCTGCTGGAAAAATTTCAGTAAACTCCCCAATTGGAAAAGGATTACTAGGAAAAAGTGTTGGAGATATTGCCGAAATAAAAGTGCCTAACGGGACTATTAATTTTGAAATTATAAATATTTCTAGATAAATTAACTCTTTAGTTTAAGCAATGAGTTCGATTTTTACCAAAATTGTAAATAAAGAAATCCCTTGTTATAAGGTAGCGGAAACGCATGATTTTTTAGCATTTTTAGATGTCAATCCGAATGCGAAAGGGCATACGCTTTGTATCCCCAAAAAAGAAGTCAATAAGATTTTTGATTTGGATTCGACTACATATTTAGCTTTAATGGAGTTTTCAAGAACAGTGGCCATTGCCCTCGAAAAAGCGGTCGACTGTAAACGTATAGGAATGACCGTTATTGGACTTGAAGTGCCTCATGTGCATGTGCATTTAATTCCTTTAAACGCTATGGACGATGCTCAATTTATCAAAAAAGAAGCAGTGACTCCAGAAGAATTTGAAGCCATCGCTCACAAAATCAGTTCGTTCCTATAGTCGGTTTAAACGCATTCGAATGGTGGTGCCTGTGCCAATTTCGGAATCAAGTACTTTGATTTTACCTTTGTGATATTCTTCAATAATTCTTTTAGTGAGAGACAGTCCTAGCCCCCAGCCACGTTTTTTAGAAGTGAAACCAGTTTCAAAAATTCTATTAAATAGTTTTTTTGAAAGCCCTTTTCCTGTGTCTCGAACATCTATCAAAACAAACGCATCCGAAGCACCAATAGTTATTTCAATATGTCCTTCGCCTTTCATGGCATCGATTGCATTTTTAACTAAATTTTCAATGGCCCAACTGAATAATTCTGGGTTAAGCGCTGACAAGAGATGTTCTTTTGGCGCATTCATTCTAAAAGTAATTAATTTACTGCTTCGAGCTTCTAAATAGTCAAAGGATTCTCTAGTTGCCGATACGATATTGGTGGTCTTTAGTAACGGAACGGATCCAATCTTACTAAAGCGGTCAGTAATGGTTTCTAGGCGATGAATATCTTTTTCAATCTCAGAAATATAACTAGGGTTGACAGATTCTGTTTTTAAGAGCTCAGTCCACCCAATAAGCGAAGAAAGTGGAGTGCCAATTTGGTGTGCAGTTTCCTTAGCCATCCCGGTCCAAAGCTTGTTTTGAGAAGCCGTTCGAGAACTCCTATAGAAAAAATAAACGACGGCGCTAAACAATAAAAATATCAACAGAAGTGCCAAAGGATAATACTTGAGTTTGTTTAATAGATCCGAATTTCCATAGTACATTGTTGATAGGGTTTTACCTTCATAGATGACTTTAATTGGTGTGTTTTCTTCACTAAATTTTACAGTTAAATTTTTAAGATAGACTTGATTATTTTTAGCAAGTTTTTTGATGTTTTTAGATTGAAAATTTCCATCAGAATCTTCAATAATCATTGGGGTTGTGGTGTTACTTTGAATGATCTTCAGAGGAAAATCGCTGATATCTCCCTTAAGGTCAATCATTTTTCCAAGTTCCATTTGCGCCAGAGAGAAGTTTTCCATCTTTATGCGTTCTTCCTCTTTAAATTTTTGAAAAAAGCGATAGGTGTCCCATAAAATCAATGAAATAATCAAGAATGAAATGACAATCGCTACCCAGCGTAGAAAATGTTGTTTTGAGTAATTTTTCATTGAGCTCTTTTATTCAACTTTAAATATAATGTATTTATGGTAAATTTATTGCTTTATATTATTACTTTCTCCTTTTAGTTAGGGTCTTAATTTGTTAAATTTGTATATATTTATAAAAAACATTACATTATTAGGCATTATTAAAAATAAATTGAATTTACAAAAATGGAAGTACAAGGAAAAATTAAACTTATAGGCGAAACGCAATCTATTGGCTCAAATGGATTTAGAAAGCGTGAATTGGTGGTTACTACAGACGAACAATATCCACAACACGTTTTAGTAGAATTTGTTCAAGATAAAACAGATTTGTTAAACAACTTTCAGGTTGGACAACAGATTAAAGTTGGAATTAACTTACGCGGTAGAGAGTGGATAAACCCACAAGGAGAAGCCAAGTATTTCAATGCGATACAAGGTTGGAGAATTGAAAATTTACAGCAAGCTCAGGCCCCTGCAAATGCTGCGCCAGTAGCACCCGCACAAGCTTTTGAACCAGCAACGGATTTAACAGCGGACGAACCGAATGATTTACCGTTTTAATAAACGTTAAAACAATAGACGCTTCAAAATAAAAAAGTAATGAGGTGGCTAAACAAAACCATTGAATTTCCACCACTAACTGAGGCAAATCCAGAAGGACTTTTGGCAGTTGGTGGTGATTTATCACCAGAGCGGGTTTTGTATGCATATCAAAATGGAATCTTTCCTTGGTATGAATCAGATCAACCGCTGTTGTGGTGGGCTCCAGACCCTCGTTTTGTGTTATATACCAATAAACTAAAGATTTCAAAAAGCACCAAACAAGTTTTGAGAAATCAATCCTTTAAAGTTACGGTAAATCAAAACTTTAGAGCTGTTATAAAAGCTTGTGCCAATGTTAAAAGAGTCGCCCAATCTGGTACGTGGATCACTGACAGTATGATTGAAACGTATTGTGAGTTACACCGAAGAGGATTTGCCAAGTCTGTGGAAGTATGGCAAAAAAACAAATTGGTTGGAGGCTTATACGGAGTTGAGCTTGATGATACAATATTTTGCGGCGAAAGTATGTTTAGCTATGTAAGTAATGCGAGTAAAATTGGGTTTATAAGCTTCATTCAAAACTCAAATTACAAACTAGTTGACTGTCAAGTGCATACCGATTATTTAGAAAGTTTAGGCGCTGAACATATTTCAAGATCGAGTTTCATGCAGGAATTACATAAATTAAGGAACTAATTGAATCCATTTAAGATATAGAAAAAAAATTACCTATGCTCACCAAAGAAGATCTCGAATCATATTCTGGAACAGAATCGTTTAAAAAAGTGATAAAGTCTAAAATTTCTAATAAAAATTTTGAGTCACTTATAGATACAATCGATTATGAGTCCGAACTGTTAAAGCTTCAAGCCGAACTAGTAGATTTACAACAATGGACTGCTAAACACAAAAAGCGTGTATGTGTGCTTTTTGAAGGTCGGGATGCTGCCGGTAAAGGAGGGGCGATCCGCCGTTTTACTGAACATCTAAATCCACGATCCATGCGTGTGGTAGCGCTCACAAAGCCCACAGAAATCGAAAAAGGACAATGGTATTTTAGACGTTATATCAAAGAATTACCAGAGCCTGGCGAACTTGTATTTTTTGATCGAAGTTGGTACAATCGGGCAGTTGTAGAACCTGTAATGGATTTCTGTAGCGATGAAGAATATAATAAGTTTATGGTTCAAGTTCCTGAATTTGAACATATGCTTTATGAAGATGGTGTGATCATTATCAAGTTTTGGTTTTCAATTTCAAAACAGGAACAAGAAAAACGATTCAATTCCAGGTTAAAAAACCCGCTTAAGCAATGGAAATTTAGTCCTGTCGACAAAGAAGGACAAATAAGATGGGACAAGTACACCTTTTATAAAGAACAAATGTTTAGTAAAACCCACAACTCATTTAGCCCTTGGATAATTATTAAAACAAACAGTAAAAAACAAGCGCGTTTAGAGAGTATTCGATACGTATTATCGCGTTTTGATTACGATCGAAAAGGAAGTTCAAAGACCACGGTGCTTCCAGATCCAAATATTGTACAGCGGTATCATAGAATGATCAATCAAATCGATTAATTATGGAGAAATTTACAGCCAAAAACTTAAAAAATCTCAACAGTAAACGCGGTCTTCAATTGTTGTTAAGTGACAAGGATATGACGGTTTCAAAAGCAATAAGGATACTAAATCACGAGTCAAAATTAGAGCGTTTACAAGAAGAGTTGATTAAGCTTCAACAGTGGGTGGAGGCAAATGGAGAGAAATTAGTTGTGATTTTTGAAGGTCGAGATGCTGCCGGAAAAGGGGGCGCGATCCGACGTGTGACCCAACACTTAAACCCAAGGGAATTAAATGTGGTGGCACTTCCAAAACCCACAGATGAAGAAAAAAACCAATGGTACTTTCAACGTTATGTGAAAAACTTACCTCGAAATGGTCAAATTACGTTTTTTGATCGAAGTTGGTATAACCGTGCTGTGGTGGAGCCAGTTAATGGGTTTTGTACCAAAAAAGAGTACGAAACCTTTATGAATCAAGTGAATGAATTTGAAAAAATGATCATTGATTCAGGCGTCCGAATCGTGAAGTTTTATTTCTCTATTTCTAAAGATGAACAGTCGCGACGTTTTGAAGACATCAAGTCAAGTCCAGTTAAAAAATGGAAATTCAGTAAAGTAGACCAAACAGCCTTGGAGTTATGGGACGACTATACGGATTATAAAACGAAAATGTTTGATAAAACGAATACTGAAATAGCCCCTTGGATAATCATTAGAGCCAATAAAAAAAGTAGAGCACGCGTAGAGGTTATAGAGAAGCTATTGGAGCTAGTCCCTTATAAAGATTAAACTTCATTATATCTAAAACACTGTGTTTCGTGGTCGTTTACCATCCCAGTAGCCTGCATATGCGCATAGACAACGGTGCTCCCTACAAATTTAAATCCACGACCTTTTAGGTCCTTACTTATTTGATCACTTAAAGGCGTATTTGGTGGGCCATTTTTATAATCACTGATCTTGTTTTTTATTGGTTTCCCGTTGGTAAACCCCCAAATATAATGACTAAAACTCCCAAACTCTTTTTGAACTTCAAGAAAGGCTTGTGCATTTGAAATCGCTGCTTTGATTTTTAATTTATTTCGAACGATCCCTTTGTCGATAAGTAATGAATCAAATTTCGTGGAATCGTATTTTGCAATTTTTTTATAATCAAAACCCTCAAAGGCATTTCTAAAATTTTCGCGTTTCCGTAAAATTGTGATCCAACTCAATCCCGCTTGAAAGGTTTCTAAAATTAAAAACTCAAACAATGTCAGATCGTCATATACTGGAACTCCCCATTCTAGATCATGGTAGGCCTCGTAAAGAGGATCTCCCACACACCATCCGCAACGTTTTAGTCGATGTTCCATGGTTTAAAGTTATAAAAAACTCATTTCTAAAAAGAAGGAAATACTAATTAATTTTTCTTGTTCTCTAACTCCAAAGCTTTTTTCTGTGAATTCAATGCCAATTAATGCAGAATTTTTTTGTTGATCGTCAAGCACTTCAACCCCTAATCCAACTTTGTAAAGTGATCCTGTTTCAAAGTTGTGACCCATCCCCAAAAGGCGGCCATAACTAGATCGTAAAAATACATTTTCGTCCTTTTGCACCACGTTGTATCGGAAACTTAAATGTAAAGGCATAAACATTAAACCTGATTCTGAATGCCAATCGTACTCCAAGTTAACGCCAATAGAACTTTTGGGGTCAAATTTATATCCAATTGTATTGTTTAAGAAAAAAGCATTAAATCTAAAAAACGGCTCACCGTCGTCATCGGCTCTAACAACATTGTCTTCATTTATAGTAAGGGTTGTTGCAAATCCCAGCTTATAAAACAAGCCAATTTTTTCAGTAGATTCTTGAGAAGATAAGTTGAGTGATGCCAGTAAAATGGCAAGGGATATGATAATTTTCATGCGTTCGTTTTAGGACTAATTTTAAAAGGATCGTTAGCTTAACTTTGAAATAAAATCATCGATAGAAATGGCATTTTCAACAGAGAAACCTCCAATTTTTGTACGTCGAAGTGCTGTTAAATGCGCGCCAGATTCAAGTGCCTTCCCAAAGTCATGTGCTAAGGAGCGTATGTAGGTACCTTTACTACATGTAATGCTGAAGTCAACTGTAGATCCTTCGATATTTGTGATTTTAAATTCTTCAACGGTTATTTTTCGAGAGTCAATTTTTACAGTCTGACCAGCGCGTGCAAATTCATACAAGCGTTTCCCGCCTTTTTTTAAAGCAGAAAAAATAGGTGGAAACTGATCGATTTTTCCAGTAAATTTTTCAGTAGTCTGATGAATCAATTCGGGGGTAATATGGGAGGTTGGATACGTTTGATCTATTTCGGTTTCAAGATCATAGGAAGGGGTGCTACTCCCCAAAACAAAAGTACCGGTATACGTTTTAATCTGCCCTTGAAAGGTATCAATCTGCTTCGTCATTTTGCCAGTGCAGATGATTAAGAGCCCTGTAGCTAAGGGATCCAAAGTTCCTGCATGACCCACTTTTATTTTTTTTAAACTAAAGGCTTGTCGAATATGCCATCGCAATTTATTAACGACTTGAAAAGAAGTCCATTCCAAAGGCTTATCAACCAACAAAACCTGTCCGTCTAAATAATCTTGAGCAGTTTTCATCTTCAATTAAAGGGTTATGATGATGGCTAAAACACCTACGGTTAAACAGTAATAGGCGAAATATTTTAGTTGACTATTTTTAACCAATCGAATCATGAGAGTGCAGGCAAAAAGACCTGCTACAAAGGCCGCCAAAAACCCAGCGGATAAGCTGCTAAAATTTGCGGCACTATAGCTCAAGTCACCACTAAGAATGTCTTTAGCGATCTTTCCAAAAATTAGTGGGATAACCATCAAAAATGAAAACCGTGCTGCTTTTGATTTGTCATTGCCAAGTAATACAGACGTTGAAATTGTAGCTCCGGAACGCGAAATCCCTGGAAGCATTGCAATTGCTTGCGCAACTCCTATGATGAGTGCGTCCCAAAAACTCACTTTTTTTGTAGTTTTTTTAGCCCGATCAGCCAAAAACAATAACAAAGCTGTTACAATCAACATAGCACCAACAAGAAGAATATTATTCCCAAAAAGTGCTTCTAACTCCTCCTCAAATAAAATCCCAACAAACCCAGCTGGCAGCATTGAAATCATTATTTTGACAATAAATTGGGTCTCATCATTCCATTTGAATTTGAAAAATGCGCTAATTATTGAAGCAATATCTTTTCTAAAGATGACTAAGGTGCTTAAAGCAGTTGCAAAGTGCAGCACTACGGTAAAGATTAAGCTGTCTTCAGGGATCGAATTATCGCCCAAAATTGCTTTACCAATTTCCAAGTGTCCACTTGAAGATACAGGAAGAAACTCGGTTAGTCCTTGGATAATTCCGAGTAAAATGCTGTCAAAAATATCCATTTATTTTTTAAAATTTTTAAGGATCGCATAAATCTGAATTCCAAACCCAATCAAAATAAGGGTAGGAGCAACACGGATTCGTCGGATGTTAAATATTTCAGGATTAAACACATTAGGATCGTCAGAACCTCCTCCTGACATTAGGATGAAACCCAAGGCTATTAGTCCTAAACCAATAAACATCCATTTGTAATTTTGTGTTCCAAAAATAAAATTAGACTTTGTGTTTTCTTTTCGTTTTTGTTCTCCCATAATTAATTAAATTTTTCAATTAAACTTAAGCGTGTTTTAAATTCGTACAGTAATTGGGTGTGTTGTTAATAAAGTTGATCTGTTTTTAGGCTTAAAAAGCGTTGAGTTGCAAAAAAAGTACTCCACCAAGTAATAAAAATCCCTACCATAAAAACAGCAGTAAACAAGATTCCAATTGAGAGTTGGTTTTGAGTCAATTCAAATTCGGGAAACGATTTATCTACATAAAATAAGACAACACCGATGCCTATGATTGCCATAAGCGACCCGATAATTCCAAGTCGAATACTTCGCCAAATAAAAGGTCTGCGAATGAATTTTTTGGTTGCGCCTACCATTTGCATCGTCTTGATCGTAAAACGCTTTGAATGGACCGCCAATCTTATGGAGCTGTTTATTAAAAGAACTGCGATGGCCGTAAAAATTCCACTAATAATTAAAACCCACAAGCTGAGTCGTTTCACATTGCTATTCATTAGTGAGACCAAGTCTTTGTCGTATTTGATGTCTTCTACAAAATTTTTTTTCAAAGTGCTTTCGGAAATGCTATCGAGGCGTCGTGCTGTGACATACTCGGCTTTTAGGTTTACTTCAATAGAGTTTTTCAAGGGATTATAGCCTACATCATTTAAAAAGTCTTCGCCATATTCAAGTTTCATAAAATCGGCAGCGGATTCTTTAGAAATAAATTTGGTCTGCTTTACATAGTCTGAAAACGCTAAACTTTTTTCAAGCTGTTTGATTTCAACATCTTTTGAAGTGTCTTCTAAGTAAATCGTAAGAACGACTTGTTCTTTAAAGTTGTCCGAAACGGACTTGGCATTGAGAACAAGTAATCCTAGTAGGCCCAGTAAAAATAGGACTAAGGCTATGCTAATAACGACCGAAAAATAGGACGAAATTAAACGGCGTTTTTGATGTTTTTCGTAAGATGAGCTCATTACAATTTTCTTTCAAGTGTAAAAGTATAAAAAAACTTACTTAAAAGGCTAGTTTTTCCCTTAAAACAAATTAACAGTTCCTTGTCTTACTGTTTCATTAAGCATAGTTTTTTTCTTGCTAAATAAACCGTAAATTTGCCCCTGTTAATGATGTTAATATGATGTACAATTTCAATGAAATTGAAGCCAAATGGCAAAAATACTGGGCAGAACAACAAACGTTCAAAGCCGAAAATAATTCAACTAAACCAAAATACTATGTTTTGGATATGTTTCCTTACCCAAGTGGTGCAGGGCTCCATGTCGGGCATCCATTAGGTTATATTGCGTCCGATATATATGCACGCTACAAACGCCATAAGGGGTTTAATGTATTGCATCCGCAAGGCTATGATAGTTTTGGATTACCAGCAGAACAGTATGCCATTCAAACGGGGCAACACCCAGCAATTACAACCGAGGCCAATATAAAAACCTATCGAAGACAACTCGATCAAATGGGGTTTTCATTTGATTGGTCTCGAGAAGTTCGTACGTCATCACCGGAATATTATAAATGGACCCAATGGATTTTTATCCAATTATTTAATTCTTGGTATAACAATTCTTTAGACAAAGCCGAGTCGATCGGTGCTCTAGTTGATGTGTTTTCACAAGAAGGGAATTCAAATATAGATGCGGTTTGTGACGATGCAATACCAGTGTTTACTGCCGATGAATGGAACTCATTTTCGAGCGATCGCCAACAACAATTATTACTACAATACCGACTCACATACCTAGCAGAAACAGAAGTAAACTGGTGTCCAGAACTGGGAACCGTATTAGCAAATGATGAAATTGTTAATGGTGTTTCTGAACGTGGGGGGTATCCCGTAACTCGAAAAAAAATGACCCAATGGAGCATGCGCATATCCGCCTATGCCGAGCGACTTTTACAAGGACTTCAAACTATCGATTGGACTGATGCCTTGAAAGAGAGTCAGCGTAATTGGATTGGTAAATCTGTGGGGGCTACCGTGGTGTTTGATTTAAAAGATCATGCCTCAACGATCGAAGTCTTTACGACGCGTCCCGATACTATTTTTGGTGTCTCTTTCATGACCCTTGCACCCGAGCATGAATTGGTCAATCAGATTACATCGCTTGCTCAAAAACCGGCGGTGGACGCCTATGTGTTAGCGACTGCAAAACGCAGCGAACGCGAACGAATGGCTGATGTAAAAACAATTTCCGGAGTGTTTACGGGCGCTTATGCCGAGCATCCATTTACAAAAAAACCTGTTCCGGTTTGGATTGGAGATTATGTTTTGGCTGGATACGGAACCGGTGCTGTCATGGCAGTACCCTGTGGCGACCAGCGTGATTATGATTTTGCAAAACATTTTAATATAGAGATTCCAAATATTTTTGAGGGGGTCGATATCAGTACTGAAGCATTTACAGATAAAGGCACAACTGTTATTGCGAACAGCGATTTCTTAACAGGTCTAGAATATAAAGAGGCCTCCAAGCAAGCAATTGACGCTTTAGAAGCCAAAAATCATGGTGTGGGAAAAATCAATTACCGACTTCGTGATGCGGTGTTCTCGCGACAGCGGTATTGGGGCGAACCCTTTCCGGTGTATTATATTAATGGGTTGCCACAAATGATTGCGTCAGAACATTTGCCAATCAGTTTGCCTGAAGTTGAAAAATATTTACCAACCGAAGAAGGTGAGCCACCATTGGGTCGTGCAGAGGTTTGGGCGTGGGATACCACCCTGAATGCGGTTGTAGAAAACGATAAAATAGACCACAAAACAATATTTCCATTAGAACTCAATACCATGCCCGGATGGGCGGGGAGTTCTTGGTATTTTAATAGATACATGGACGCACATAATTCTAATGAACTTGCAAGTACCGAAGCTTTAAATTACTGGAAAGAAGTCGATTTATATATTGGTGGGAGTGAGCATGCAACAGGGCATTTGCTCTATGCACGTTTTTGGCAAAAATTCCTTTTTGATTTGGGGGTGGTTCCTGTG
Source organism: Flavobacteriaceae bacterium (assembly GCA_029252265.1). Lineage (GTDB taxonomy): Bacteria > Bacteroidota > Bacteroidia > Flavobacteriales > Flavobacteriaceae > Hel1-33-131. Next base: position 13,684 of record JAQXBT010000025.1, read on the forward strand.
GATGAGTTTGCTAAAAAACTCATCAATCAAGGAATGATTTTAGGAATGAGTGCCTTTGTTGGAAGAGTTGAAGGGACGAATACATTTATTTCAGCTGATAAAATAACCACGGAATCTATTCAGTGGATTCATGCAGACGTATCTTTTGTAAACGCCTCTGATGAGTTAGATGTTTCGGCATTCAAATCTTGGAGGGAAGAGTTTAAGAATGCAGAATTCATTTCTGAAAATGAGAGCCATTTTAAAGTCAAAAGAGAAGTCGAAAAAATGTCTAAATCTAAATACAATGTCGTCAATCCCGATGATATTGTTTCAGATTACGGTGCTGATAGTTTACGACTTTATGAAATGTTTTTAGGGCCACTAGAACAATACAAGCCTTGGAACACTTCTGGAATTACAGGCGTTCATAATTTCCTTAAAAAATTATGGAAACTATATGTCAGTGAAAACAGATCTAAAGTGACGTCGGCTGTTGCTACAAAAGACCACTTAAAAACACTCAATAAAACCATTAAAAAAGTTACAGAAGACATTGAGAATTTCTCATTTAATACGTCTGTGTCTACGTTTATGATTGCAGTCAACGAGTTAACCGCTCAGGGCTGTACCTCTAAAACTATTTTAGAACCACTGTTGGTTTTAATAGCACCTTATGCGCCTCATATTGCAGAAGAATTATGGGAACAACTAGGCCATAAAGAATCCATCACAACGGCCGAATTCCCAGAGTTTGATGCCAGTCACTTGGTAGAAAGTGTCAAAGCGTATCCAATTTCATTTAATGGTAAAATGCGATTTACGTTAGAATTGTCACTGGATTTAAGTAAAGAAGAAATAGAAGCGGCTGTTATGGGGAATGAAAAAACGCTTGCGCAATTAGAAGGGCGCGTCCCGAAAAAAGTGATTGTTGTCCCTGGTAAAATTGTAAATATTGTTGGATAATATAGACTATATTGAAGGTGTTGGGCTCATAGCAGCCTGCTTAACGACTTATGCGTTTTTACCTCAAGTGTATAAAACTTGGAAAACGAAAGATGTGTCGGCGTTTTCACTGCCAACTTTTTCATTGTTCTTTATCGGAATTGTGTTTTGGTTGGTGTATGGGATTTATAAAGAGAGCTTGTCTATGATTTTAGCGAATACGGTGACTTTGGTGTCGTCATTCACGTTGTTGGTCTTTATTTATAAATACAGAAAACGTTAAAATAGCAGGTTCGTTTTTTAGTTTTTAAAATTGGCGTTATTTTTGACGTTACATATCGAACTAAAATAACACATTATGGGATCCTATTATCTTTTACTCGGAGCAATCGCCTTAGTTAGTTGGTTGGTGAGTTCAACCCTGAAACGCAAATTTGCAACCTATTCAAAAATTCATTTACGCAATGGTTTAAGTGGAGCTGAAATTGCCGAAAAAATGCTTTCAGATCACGGCATTCGAAATGTAAAAGTCGTTTCTGTTGCGGGCAGACTCACCGATCATTACAATCCAAAAGATAGGACAGTTAATTTAAGTGAGGCTGTTTATAACGAGCGAAATGCGGCAGCAGCAGCCGTGGCTGCCCACGAATGTGGACATGCCGTTCAGCATGCGCAAGCTTACAGTTGGTTACAGTTACGTTCAACACTAGTCCCAGCTGTGAATATTTCTTCTAAATTGTCTATGTGGTTGATTATTGGAGGGTTAATTTTAGGCGTCGGTGCTGGAGTCGGATTGGGCTATTGGGTGGTTGTTTTAGGATTTGTATTGATGGCGGTTGCAACAGCGTTTAGTTTCATAACCTTACCTGTTGAATATGATGCCAGTAACCGTGCTTTGGCCTGGTTAAAAAATAAAAACATGTTATCTCAGGAAGAGTATAAAGGCGCAGAAGATGCCCTCAAATGGGCTGCGCGCACCTACTTAGTGGCGGCACTTGGATCGTTAGCGACTTTAGTTTACTGGGCGATGCAGATTTTTGGAAGAGACTAACCTATATTTTAATTTGCCGATCAATTTGTTGGTCTAATGAAATGAATGTTTCGGTTCTTGATACGCCCGAAATAGATTGAATTTCTTTATTTAAGACCGACATGAGGTGTTCGTTATCTCGACACAGAATTTTGATTAATACGCTCCAATTACCTGTAGTGTAGTGGCATTCTAAGACTTCTGGGATTCGTTTGAGTTGTTTGACCGCGTCCGAATTATTTTTTGCTTTGTCTAGAAAGACTCCAACAAACGCCATAGTCGTAAACCCTAAGACTTTTGGATTGAGTACAAATTTAGAACCTGCAATGAGCCCCGAACTTTCTAGTTTTCTTAAACGCTGATGAATGGCAGCTCCTGAAATCCCAACCCCACGAGCAATTTCTAGCACGGGCGTACGCGCATCTTTCATTAATGCTCTTAGAATTGTTTTATCAATACCATCAATTTCTAATTTTTTACTCATTATTTACCAAAAATTAATAATTTATATACCAAAAGTATTTAAAATATTTTAATTTATAACTGTTTTAGATACTTAAAGGGTTGTATCCTAAGTATTCTATCTCTTTTTCTTTAAATATGACACCAAAATCTTCTAATTCACTTAAAATAGGTCCATATAATTCTTTTTTAATGGGTATTTGTACGCCATAGCTTTGTATTTTGTTGTTTAAGATCGCTAAAGTGGCAATTCCAACCGGTAATCCCACAGTTTTAGCCATTGCAGTATATGTTTGGTCATCGCCAGTACACACCATCGTTGCGTCTATTTGATGTTTTTTGCCATTTAATTCATATCCAAACTTGTGATACATAACGATCATATCTTTGTCTTTTGGGCTAAGACTCCAACTATCTAAAAGAATCTTTTGAAGAATTTGTGCAGGAGTAGCATTTTTTAAGACCACTTTTTTATCAGCGTTAAAAATGTCTAGTTCTTCTAATTTTTCCCATATAATATCATCTTGATCAATTTTTAAGTTATATCTCAGTTTTAATTCTACAGAATCTGTAGGACTATACGGTAAAAACGAATTCACAAAATCACGATAGCTCATGTTTTCGCTATCAGCAATCGTGTAACTATCATCGGTCATTCCAAGGATTACAAAAATCTGCCAAGCTCTGCTGAATCCAACCCGTCTAATGGTTCCTCGATACAATGTTTTGATCGTTTCTAATCCGTATACATTCTGATATTTAAGTGAGTCTCTATTGGCATATGCTTCAAACCGGCCGTAACCTTCAACTTCCAGAAATTCAGTTCGTCGAAACAATAGGTGGTACGGGATGTATTTAAATTTTCCTTCTTGAAGAAATTTTGCGGCACCTCCTTGACCTGCCAATACGACATTTCGTGGATTCCATGTAAATTTATAATTCCAAAGATTGCTATCACTTTCTGGGGCCATTAAACCCCCCGTAAAAGATTCAAAAAGAATCATTTTTCCGCCAGATTCTGTAATGCGATCGATGACTTGCATAGCACTCATATGATCCACTCCAGGATCTAGTCCAACTTCATTTAAAAAAACTAATTTCTCAGCTTTTGCTTCTGTGTTTAAAGCTTGCATTTCTGGACTCACATAAGAAGCAGTCACCATATGTTTTTTGAGAGCCAAACAGTCTTTTGCCACTTCAATATGAAATCTAGCAGGAAGCATTGACACTACAATATCTGAGTTTTTAACGGCTTTTTTTCGAGCTACTGCATCAAAAATATCAAGTTTTATAGCCTTTGCATTTGAATGATTTCCAATGAGTTTTTTAGCATTAGAAATCTCTAAATCTCCAATAGTAATTTCTAATTTTTCTGAACTAGATTTATCTAAAAAATATTTTATAAGGTAGGATGCGGATTTACCAGCTCCGATGATTAAAATGTTTCGCATATTGGTTAAGGATTCTTATTTTTGTAATTAGTTTGCCTACTAATGTAGTAAATTGAATACTTTATAAATTGAAATGGACAGAAAAATATTTATGACCGCGAGTCTTTTCGGAGGAATTGGAGTCGTTCTTGGCGCTTTTGCAGCACATGGATTCAAACCCTTGCTTAGTGATTCTGCATTTGACAGTTTTAACACAGGGATTCGGTATCAGATGTATCATGCATTTTTGTTATTTTTTGTTGGAATAACGACGCATATTAAACCAAAACAAAAATCGACTTTATTTAAACTTATCCTCACGGGTATTTTGTTGTTTTCAGGTTCAATTTATTTTTTATCCACCAACTCATTAACCTCTTTCGATTTCAAAATTATTGGAATTATAACTCCTATCGGAGGCATGCTTTTGATCGCTTCATGGGCCCTTTTATTTATATGTTTTTTGAGAATTAAAAAGTAAATTTCTTCTATTTAATAATATTCGATACTTTTACAGAATTAATTAATTTAAGAAACTATGACACAACATTCCCCTTCTACGAAAACGATTTCGCTAAAGCCTTACGGTATACCTTCTAAAAACGTACATTATCAGCTTTCTCCAAGTGCGTTGCATGCCCTTACAATTCAAAAAAACCAAGGGGTCGAAACAGCCTCAGGAGCCTTGGCGATACAAACAGGCGCATTTACAGGTCGATCGCCTAAAGACCGATTTATAGTAAAAGATCCGATTACTAAAGATCGGGTTTGGTGGGGCGATGTCAACCTTCCATTTTCTTCCAAAAATTTCGATTTATTGTACGATAAAGTGATCAATTACCTTTCTAAAAAAGAATTATTTGTACGAGATAGTTATGCCTGTTCAGACCCAGCATACCGCACTAATATTCGTGTGATTAATGAATACCCTTGGAGTAATTATTTTGCGTATAATATGTTTTTAAGGCCATCAGATGTTGAATTGAATAACTTTGACCCCGAATGGACGGTTATTAATGCCCCTGGTTTTTTGGCAGTTCCCGATCGTGACGGCACACGTCAGCAAAATTTTGCCATCTTAAATTTCACAAAAAAAACAGCGCTTATCGGCGGTACTGGTTATACAGGTGAAATTAAAAAAGGTATTTTTTCGGCGTTGAATTTTATACTTCCTGTTTTTAAAAATACGTTGCCGATGCATTGTAGTGCGAATGTTGGAAACGACGGAGATACAGCTATCTTTTTTGGGCTTTCAGGCACTGGAAAAACAACGCTATCTACCGACCACCACCGGCATTTAATAGGGGATGATGAACATGGCTGGACGAGCGAAAACACTATTTTTAATTTTGAAGGTGGATGTTATGCGAAGGTTATTAATCTGTCTAGAACGAGTGAACCCGAAATATTCGATGCCATAAAAAAAGGTGCTATTCTCGAAAATGTCATTATGAATAATAAGGGTGAGGTAGATTATTCAGATACCTCAATCACCCAAAATACACGGGTGAGTTATCCGATTCATTTTATTGATAACATTCAACCAAACTCCATTGGGAACAATCCTAAAAATATTTTTTTCTTGACGGCCGATGCTTTTGGGGTGTTGCCACCGATCTCTAAATTAACGCCTGGGCAAGCTGCTTACCACTTTATTTCTGGATACACGGCCAAAGTTGCAGGGACAGAGGCAGGTGTTACAGAACCAGTTCCGATTTTCTCAGCCTGTTTTGGGGCTCCTTTTATGCCGTTACATCCTACAAAATATGCAGAAATGTTGAGTGCCAAAATGAAGGCTACAGGCGTCAATGTTTGGTTGGTAAATACAGGATGGACCGGCGGACCTTATGGCATCGGGACACGCATGAAATTATCGTTTACACGCGCCATGATAAATGCCGCATTGGATGGGTCACTAGAAGCAGCTAACAAAGGCAATTACCACATTCACTCCGTATTTGGAGTGCTTCAGCCAAGAGTGTGTCCCAACGTACCAACCGAATTTTTAAGTCCTCGAAAAACATGGAAAAATGATAAAGGTTTTTACAAAACAGCTTATAAATTAGCACAGTCTTTCCAAACGAACTTCAAACAATTTGAGTCTTACGCGAACGATGAAATTATGGACGGAGGACCAAAACATCAACCTTAGTTTTTGACATTCAAATAACAAACATTCAATCTAGAGTATTTTTTTTCTGTTTAAAAAATAAAATGTGTAATTTTAGGGTTCACAATGAACCAATGAGATATTTAGTTAGTGTCTTCCTTTTTTGCTCTTTTTTTTCATGTAATTATTTTGAAAATAAGAAGATAGATTCCAATACCATTTTAATGGAAGAATTAAAAACGTTTAATTGGAACGAAGTCGATCGGTACCCGAGTTTCGAAAACTGCACTGATTCAATTGATTTTCAGGATTCTAAAACATGTTTTGAGCAAACGATCATGACACATATTTCGGATTACTTTAGACTGCAAGATTTGGTGGTGACTCAAAAAGTGAGTGATACTATAAAAATTAATTTTTTAGTTTCAAATAATGGAGTTATTCATGTTTCTAAGATACATTCGCAGGAGCTAACAAAGCTTGAAATTCCAAACTTAGATTCGATTATTGGTTTCAGTTTAAAGAATTTACCACCATTATATCCCGCAATAAAAAGAAGTCAACAGGTGCAATCTGCTTTCGAACTTCCATTAATCTTAGTTGTAAACTGATTCTGAAATGAAAAAAAAATTGCTTTCAAAAAACTATTTGCTTTTTCTGATGCTTATTGCAACGTTTAATTTTGCATTTGCACAATCTGAAACAGACATTTTTAGACTGCAAATAGGTTTGGGAGTCAATAGTCCGCTTGGGGCCGATATTGCCCCACAATTTGATGCTAAAATCGTCAATATACCCTCAGTTCAGTTTGGATTGAGGTATGTGTTTAAACGGAATTTAGGTGCGAAGCTAGATATTCATTACAATCGATTTTCGTCGACAGGAACGGATAGGGCGTTTAAATTAAACTATACCAGAGTCAATTTAGAAGGGGTTTATAATGTTTCAGATAAATTAAAATTTTTATCTACCCGATCTCATATTATGGTTCATCTAGGTCCCGGATTAAGCATGTCAAAGCCACTCGGAATTTATAGTGCAAATAGCGCTACTTTTTTAAATCTTAACGCTGGAGTTGCGTATGAATTTGCACTCTCAAAACGACTTTCGTTGTTCTCAGATTTGAATTACACGCATTCGTTTGCGTCCGAAAACGCCTATGATGTTTTAATAGATGGATATTCATTTAATGGAGCTATAATCCAGGTTTCAGTTGGAATTTCAGTGGCACTAAGCGGCTGTAAATATTGCGAATAATGGCAGAAGATAAAATTATATTAGGTATTGATCCCGGCACCACCATCATGGGATTTGGATTGATAAAAGTCAAAGGTAAAACCATGGAGTTTTTGCAACTCAATGAGTTGTTGCTTCAAAAATATGATGATCATTATCTAAAGTTGAAGCTTATTTTTGAACGCACCATTGAACTCATCGATACCTATCATCCCGATGAAATTGCAATTGAAGCGCCCTTTTTTGGTAAAAATGTGCAAAGTATGTTAAAGTTGGGAAGAGCTCAAGGTGTTGCCATGGCGGCTGGGCTTTCAAGAGAAATTCCGATCACTGAATATTCGCCCAAAAAAATTAAAATGGCTATCACAGGAAATGGAAACGCCAGTAAAGAACAAGTTGCCAAAATGCTTCAAAGCCTTTTAGGATTAAAAGAATTGCCCAAAAACTTAGATTCAACGGATGGATTGGCCGCTGCGGTTTGCCATTTTTATAATCAAGGTAAAGTTACCGGTGGTAAAAACTATACAGGCTGGAGTGCCTTTGTAAAGCAAAACGAAAGTAGAGTTAAAAAATAAAACATACACTATGGACATTGAAACCCTCAAATACCCTATTGGGAAACCAAAGATCCCTGCCTTAATTGAACCGACTCATATTCAAAGATGGATCCAAGACATCAAACAGTTTCCTTTGCAAGTGAACAAAGAGGTCACCCCTCTTACAGACAATGAACTCGGTTATAAATACAGACCCGATGGTTGGACAATCAAACAGGTTGTTGGACACTGTATAGACAGTCATATGAATAGTGTCATTCGATTTAAATCAGCACTCACAGAGGATCATCCGATCATCAAACCTTATGAAGAAGCAAGGTGGGCGGAGTTAACAGATACATTAAGTTTTAGCATTCAAAGTTCAATAACACTTCTGTCGGGTATTCATCAGCGGTGGGTGTTTTTGTTAGAGCACTTAGAGGACTCACAACTAAAAAGAGCTTATGTGCACCCCGATGGCAATGAACGTGTTACATTGCAGGAAGGCTTGGCAATTTACGCTTGGCATTGTAACCATCATTTACAACACATTATTAATGCGAAAGCATTTAAATATTAACTCATTAACTCCACTTTAGTGTCCGGTATTTATATTCATATTCCATTTTGTAAAAAAGCATGTCACTATTGTAATTTTCACTTTTCGACGAACCAAAATACAAAGTCTGCATTTGTCAATGCCGTTTGTAAAGAGCTTACACTTCGCAAATCTGAATTTGATTCTGAAGTCATACAAACGATCTATTTTGGAGGAGGGACTCCTACCGTTTTAGAGGTTGATGAATTAGTATCGATTCTTGACGTGATTTATGAAACGTATCAAGTGTCCGAAACCCCAGAAATCACTCTCGAAGCGAACCCCGATGACCTTGATTCTGAAAAGATAAAAGCACTTTCTAAAACCAAAATTAACCGATTGAGTATTGGAATTCAATCTTTTCATTCGTCAGATTTACTAACGATGAACAGAGCACACAATGCCGATGAGGCTAAAAAATGTTTAGAAATTGCCACGCCCTATTTTGATAATATCACAATCGATTTAATGTTTGGGATGCCCACAATGTCTGACGATCAATGGCGACAAAATTTACAAACTGCCTTTGGTTTTGGGATTAAACACCTATCCTGTTACGCCCTAACTGTAGAGCCAAAAACAGCTTTAGAGCATTTTATTAAAAAGGGAAGTCATCCGCCAATGGATGATGAGGTTTCGGCCAAACACTTTGAGATTTTACTAGAAGAGACGTCTAAACAAGGCTTGGTACATTATGAAACCTGTAGTTTTGGCCGTTCTGAATATTTCTCAAAACACAATACAAGTTATTGGTTAGGGAAACCCTATATGGGCGTTGGTCCTTCTGCACATTCATTTGATGGGGTCAGAAGAAGCTGGAATGTATCTAACAATACCAAGTATATCAATTCCTTAGAGGGAAATATCTTAGCTTTTGAATCAGAAATTTTATCCATTGAAAACAGATTTAACGAGTACATTATGACGGGATTACGAACTATATGGGGGATTTCGCTTCAAAAAGTTGAGACGGAATTTGGTGTGAATATAAAAGAGCAATTACTTCAAAGTTCAAAAAAATTAAGAGCCTCTAATTTTCTCGTTATCGAAGCGAATCATTTGAAAATTACAGCTACTGGAAAATTTCTTGCAGATGGAATTGCATCAGATTTGTTTTTAGTTTAATCAAATTCATTAAATTTACATTTAGCAATTTATTTTATGAAAGCCATTATTTACGCCAACAGCCGCACCTATACGATTTATATCGACCAACCTTTAGATATTTCAATTCCATTGCGCGCTTCAAAAGACAATGTGAACGCTTGGTATTTACCGCCTCCCAAAATATATCCAGCTAAAGTCAAAGAGTGGACCGGGAGCGTAGAACAAGGCGCAGCGGTTAATTTTAATACCATTGAGTTTAATCCGCATGCCCATGGAACGCACACGGAATGTGTGGGTCATATCACCAAAGAAGTACATACGATCAATGATTGCTTGACTCAGTTTTTGTTTGTAGCGGAAGTAATCACCGTTGTTCCAGAACCCTTTAATGGCGATCTTATTATTTCCGAAAAACAACTCCGTTATGCCATTGGGAATAAAAAAAGAGAAGCGGTTATTATTAGAACGCTCCCCAATACTAAAGACAAATTGACTCAACAATATACACATACAAACCCGCCGTATCTAACGGAAGCTGCGGCTATTTATTTAAGAGAAAAAGGAGTAAAGCATTTATTGGTAGATACGCCAAGTGTAGACAAAGAAAAAGACGGGGGTCAATTATTAGCACATAAGGCATTTTGGGATGTTGACGGAGAAATCCGTATGGATGCAACCATTACGGAGCTGGTGTTTGTTCCTAATTCGGTGCTTGATGGAAAGTATATTTTGAATATATTAATTGCCCCCTTTGAAAATGATGCCTCCCCGAGTAAACCTATTTTGTATAAATTATATGATAAAGAAACCCCAAAACCTCAATGATAACCATAGATGAAATTCAATCCTTCTGTTTAAAAAAAGATAAAACGACTCAAGAATTCCCTTTTGATGAAAGCACCCTAGTGTATAAAGTATTGGGAAAAATATTTGCTTTATGTCCACTGGAAGCCTGGGAACAGGGCAACCCTTCAGTGACCTTAAAATGTGATCCAGACTACGCGGAAGAATTACGACATACCCATGATGCCATCCAACCAGGGTTTCACAGCAATAAAAAACACTGGAACACGATTTATTTGAATAACTGCGGATTTCATCCAGAGTTTCTCCTAGAACTCATAGCCCACAGTTATGACATGGTAGTTCAAAATATGCCCAAGAAATTAAGTTCACAGTTAAAACAAAATGATCCTAAACCTTAAGAGTGCAGCGCAGTGAAATATTTATAAAATAAAGGAATGGTTTCTATGCCTTTAAAGTAATTAAAAAGCCCAAAATGTTCGTTAGGGGAGTGGATCGCATCACTGTCTAATCCAAAGCCCATTAAAATTGTTTTACTCTTTAATTCTTTTTCAAATAAAGCAACTATAGGAATACTTCCACCGCCTCGTTGCGGGATCGGGGGCGTTCCAAAGGTGTCTTTATAAGCCATCGCAGCGGCTTTGTAGCCGATGTTGTCGATAGGCGTCACATAACCTTGACCACCATGATGTGGCGTTACTTTTACCGTCACACCATCTGGTGCAATGCTTTCAAAGTGAGATTTGAAAAGGGAGGTAATCTCATGGCAATCTTGATTCGGTACTAAACGCATCGAAATTTTCGCATAGGCTTTACTCGCAATTACTGTTTTGGCGCCTTCTCCTGTGTACCCACCCCAAATACCATTCACATCTAGTGTAGGGCGAATCGAATTTCGTTCATTAGTCGTGTAGCCTTTTTCGCCATAGACAGAGTTGATATCTAACGATTTCTTATAATCTTCTAATAAAAAGGGAGCCTTGGCCATTTCGGCACGTTCTTCTTTAGATAATTCTTCGACTTAAAAATAAAAACCAGGAATAGTAATGTGGTTGTTTTCGTCGTGTAAGGAAGCGATCATCTTGGCTAATACATTGATCGGATTCGCTACAGCTCCGCCATAAATCCCTGAGTGCAAGTCTCTATTTGGACCCGTAACTTCAACTTCTACATAACTCAGACCTCTTAATCCAGTGGTGATGGATGGAGTGTCTTTCGCAATCATCCCAGTGTCTGAAATTAAGATTACATCGTTTTTTAATTTTGTGGTGTTATTTTTTACAAATTCTGCTAAGTTGTCACTTCCAACTTCTTCTTCTCCTTCAATCATAAACTTCACGTTACAGGGTAATTGATCCGTGGAGGTCATAAACTCAAGTGCCTTCACATGCATATACATTTGCCCTTTATCGTCGCAAGCACCTCGGGCAAAAATGGCACCTTCGGGATGAAGGTCAGTTTTTTTGATTATCGGTTCAAATGCAGGAGCATCCCAAAGTTCAATGGGATCAGCGGGTTGTACATCATAATGACCATAAACTAGGATTGTTGGCAGTTTAGGGTCTATTAATTTTTCACCATAAATAATAGGAAACCCTTTGGTTTGACAGACTTCTACGGCATCACAACCAGCAGTTTTTAGACTGTCTGCAACAAAATCAGCGGTTTTAAAGACGTCCTTACTATAGGCAGAATCAGCACTAACTGAGGGGATTCTAAGAAGTTCGAAAAGTTCTTGAACAAAGCGGTCTTTATTTGAATCGAGATATGATTGAAGTGATTTCATAGTGTAAAAATTTTGAATGTAAAGCTACAACAATCCGTGTAAATAAATTTCCTTTGTACTATTTGTATTTATAAACTATTGTTTATATTTGCCACCCTATTACTAGGGATGTTTAGCGGGCGTGGTGGAATTGGTAGACACGCTAGACTTAGGATCTAGTGCCGCGAGGTGTGGGAGTTCGAGTCTCCCCGCCCGCACTAAACACAAAAAAAGCTTCTCATTTTGAG
>JAQXBT010000044.1 GCA_029252265.1 Flavobacteriaceae bacterium
ATTGCACAAGCTGAAGTCAAAACAATATTAAAGTCTTCGGGACAACGTTACAAAACTATTAGAGAAGCAGGCGGAAGCTTGGTAGGAACCGGTTCAGATAACCGTACAGCACCAAAGCCAAAACCAGCCAAAACACCTAAAAAGAAAAAAGAATAGTCTATGGGATCTTCTAAAGTTATTCACGCACTGTATACGGATGATGATGTGTTGCTAGCAGCAGTCAAAGCCGTTAAGAACGAAAAACATCATATCGAAGAGATTTTTACGCCTTTTCCTGTCCATGGATTGGACAAAGCGATGGGATTAGAACCCACTCGAATTGCCATTGCCGCCTTTATGTATGGCTGTGTTGGTTTGATTGTAGCCACCGTAATGATGAATTATATTATGATTGAAGACTGGCCTCAAAATATTGGGGGAAAACCAAGTTTCAGTTATATCGAAAACATGCCGGCGTTTGTACCGATCATGTTTGAACTCACCGTCTTTTTTGCGGCACACTTAATGGTTATTACGTTCTATTTAAGAAGTAGAATGTGGCCATTTAAAAATGCAGAAAATCCGGATCCAAGAACCACCGATGACCATTTTTTAATGGAAATCCCTGTTCATGATAATGAAAAAGAATTAACAACCCTTCTAACCCAAACAGGGGCAGTAGAGGTTCATATCGTTGATAAAGAAGCACATTAGGAATATGAAAAGTGTATTAAAAATAATCGTTTTAGTTTTGGCCTTAGGGTCGGTGTTTTCATGTCAAAATGATAACAGTCCAAACTACCAATATTTTCCAAATATGTATGAACCAATTAGCTATGAAGCTTATGGCGAGTATGATATTTTCCCAAACTCACAACAAGCATTATTGCCTGTAGAAGGGACCATTTCTAGAGGACACTCTTTATATGAGTTTGAAAACACAAATGAAGGCTATGCTTCCGCACTATCAGACCTCAACTCGCCTTTAGCTTCCGCTGAACTGGATGCCAAAAGAGGAAAAGAGCTTTACGAAATTTATTGTGGTATTTGTCATGGTAATAAAGGCGCTGGACAAGGAAAGTTAGTCAAAAGAGAAAAAATTCTTGGGGTACCAAGTTATGCTGATAGAGCAATCACCGAAGGAAGTATTTATCATGTGATTTATTATGGTAAAAATACCATGGGGTCCTACGCGAATTTATTGAATGAGGAAGAACGTTGGCAAGTTACGGCTTATGTTGAAACCCTTAGAGCAGAATTAAAAAAATAAGAAAAGTAAAACATTTATATAAATATGTACACGTTTTCAAAAAGACTTAAAATTGTTTCAATCCTACTATTCGTCATTGGCGCTATTGGATGGGGAACAAGCTATGTAGCATCTCATGGGTTAACCTTAGCAGATGTAAAAGTTATATTAGCAGAAGAAGATTCGCACCATGGCGCAGCAGATTCTCATGGCGAAGAAGCAACGCATCATGACGTTACAACAGACGTGGAGGCCCATGCTGCAATGATTCATTCCACACATGATTCGGACAGTCACGCCGAAGAGGCACACGGAGAAGTTGCTAATGGAACTGAACCACACCACGATGATGCGCACGCCGAACATGTATTACACCAAATGCACAACAGACCCTATGCTGCTTTATATGTAGCTGCTTTTTTCTTTTTTATGATCTCTTTAGGCGTACTTGCCTTTTACGGCATACAATATGCCGCACAAGCAGGATGGTCACCAGTACTTTTTAGAGTAATGGAAGCGATAACATACTATGTTTTGCCTGGTGGATTACTTGTTTTAGGTGTTGCATTATGGGCAGGAGATCACATATTTATTTGGATGGATCCGAAAGTCGTTGCACATGACGAACTCATTCAAGGAAAAGCAGGCTGGTTAAATAAAACTTGGTTTGCAATTAGAGGTCTTATTTTTATTGCAGGATGGAGTTTGTACCGCTATTTTTCAAGAAAATTCTCATTGGCACAAGATTTAGCGGATGTGAATGACAACCGTAATTTCAAAAAGAACTTTAGAATTTCAGCTGCATTCCTAGTATTTTACATCTATACAGAATCAATAATGTCTTGGGATTGGATTATGAGTGTAGATCCACACTGGTTCAGTACCTTATTTGGATGGTATGTGTTCGCAAGTATGTTTGTAAGTGGAATCACTGTGATTGCATTAATTACAATCTATCTAAAGTCTAAAGGACTCATGGAATTTGTAAACGATAGTCACCTTCATGATTTAGCTAAATTTATGTTCGCAATAAGTGTGTTTTGGACTTACTTATGGTTCTCACAATTCATGCTAATTTGGTATGCAAACATTCCAGAAGAGGTCACCTATTTCATTACACGTATCGAAGATTATAATTTACCATTTTTCGGGATGATAATCTTAAACTTTATTTTCCCATTCTTGGTACTTATGAATAGCGATTATAAGCGTGTGCCATGGTTTATTGTAATGGCTGGGATTGTGATTTTATTTGGCCACTATATAGATGTATTCAATATGATTATGCCTGCAACTGTAGGAGACCGATGGTTTATCGGAGTACCAGAAATTAGTGCCGTATTATTATTCTTAGGATTGTTCTTATTCATTGTTTTTTATGCGCTTTCAAAAGCACCATTATTAGCAAAAGGAAATCCTTTTATTAAGGAAAGTGAACATTTTCATTATTAATTAAAATTTAAAAAAGACAACATATAACGATGACTGGCTTATTAACAATCTTAATTTTATTAGGGATCACCATAGCAATTTGGCAAATGGTAAAAATCTTTGATTTAGCTCAAGCAAATAAAGACGTATCACAAGTAGCAAACGACAACGATAACAGAATTCATGGCTATCTTATGTTGGCCTTTTTAGTGTTTATATATGGCATTACAATTGTGTCTTTTGCATTGTGGGGCGATTTACCATTAACCTCAAATTCAGCTTCTGAACATGGCCCTGAAATTGATCGTTTAATGATCATTTCAATGGTGGTTATCTTTATTGTTCAAACCATTACACAGTTTTTGCTACACTATTTTGCATTCAAATATAAAGGTGAAAAAGGTCGTAAAGCGTTGTTTTATGCAGATAATGACAAACTAGAATTTATCTGGACCGTTATTCCAGTCATCGTTTTAGCAGGACTTATCATGTATGGCTTATTCACATGGACAGACATCATGAACATTGATGAAGATGAGGATCCTATTGTAGTTGAGCTGTATGCACAACAATTCAACTGGAAAGCGCGCTATGCTGGTGAAGACAATGTATTAGGAAAAGCAAATGTGCGATTAATCAACCTTGATAACGCCAATATCTTAGGTTTAGATGAATCCGATCCAAACGCACAAGATGACATCATCACCACAGAGCTACACTTACCTGTAGGTCAACCCATACTATTCAAAATGCGTTCTCAAGACGTTTTGCACTCGGCTTATATGCCTCACTTTAGAGCGCAAATGAATTGTGTTCCAGGAATGATAACTCAATTTGCTTTCACACCAACGGTGACCACTGAAGAAATGCGCTTGAATCCAGACATTTATGAAAAAGTAAGAAACATTAACAAAATCAGAGTTCAAAAAAGTAAAAAATTGCAAGCCAATGGCGAAGAGCCTTTAGATAGCTATGAATTTGATTACCTATTACTTTGAAATAAAATATGTGGTAAATCACACTATAACATGCAAATGAAAATTATTGTAGAATCGGAAGAAGACTACAAAGCATGGTTACAAGAACAAAAATTATTCAAGAACTCTTTAGTTCAAAATTAAAAATATAACACCATTAGATTATGTCAGCACAGGTAGATACTCACGCACATCAAGACGATCATGGACATCATCCTAAAGAAACATTTATAACAAAATACATCTTTTGTCAAGATCACAAAATGATAGCCAAACAG
>JAQXBT010000081.1 GCA_029252265.1 Flavobacteriaceae bacterium
TGTAAACACGAGTACACACACCACGTCGCTGAGGACAAGAATCTAAAGCAGCCGATTTACTCTTCTTAGTTATTTTGGCTCTTCCTTTTCTTACTAATTGTGAAATTGTTGGCATATTCTATATACTATTTTTTTTAAATCCTCTTCTTAGAGGGCTGCAAAGGTAAACATTAAAATGAATTATTCAAATCATAACTCCATAATTTTAAAATAATTACGTTTTTTTAAGGCGATTAAATAATTAGAACCCTTTTTACGTTAATTTTACATGAAAATCATATTTGTGACGATTCGTTTAAAGTTATTTATTGAGGTTTTAGGCCTGTTTGCTGCCATTAATATTGCAACTGCACAAGCACTTCAGTTGAAAATTACCAGCGCTGATACGCTTCATTTGGAGGTAATCGAAACGATCGGATACACCAAAACCTTTGAAGAGTTCACCTCGCTTGAAACTCAAGTTTCATCTTTTACTGCACAACTCTATCAGCTTGGGTATATTGAAGCGCAAGTTCTAGAAATTTCTACAGACCGACCCTCGGTGGTGGCGACGATAGCACTGGGACCTAAATACGAACGCATTTTGTTATATGCAGATAACGATCTTTTTAGTTTTTTAGAACTAGAATCTCGTAACGACCTTGAAAACAAAACTTATTATGGTGTGGATGTTTCTGATCTGGAATCTATACTAAACAAACTGACTGCCTTGTTAACATCAAAAAGTCATCCCTTTGCCAGCGTCTCTTTAAAAAATATCAGTCCAATTAATAAGACAACGTTAAGTGCCAATTTAGTCGTTGAAAAAAAACAACCAAGACAGCTTCAATCGGTTGAAATTAAAGGCTACGAAAAATTTCCACGTTCGTTTATCAAGCAGTATCTAGGCATAAAAACCAATACCCCTTTTGACCTTAAAGCCATTCGATCCAAAACCGAAACGCTGAATCAACTCAACTTCACCAACCAACTTCGACCTGCAGAAGTGTTATTTACACAAGACACCACCCGAGTGTATTTATATTTAGAAAAAACCAAAAGCAATCGATTTGATGGGTTTTTAGGATTTGGATCGGACGAAACTTCTGGAGACCTAGAAATAAATGGATATCTCAATCTGAATCTAGTTAACAACTTAAACTTTGGTGAATCGTTTCGACTTAATTATAGGAGCGACGAAAATGATCTAAAAACTTTTGAAACTCAGCTCACCCTCCCCTATTTATTTAAATCGCCCATCGGAAGCGAATTGCAATTAAATATTATCAAAAAAGACAGCACCTTTACTACGGCCGAACAAGCTGCAAGTTTGTACTATCAAATCAACCCAAAACAAAAAGTGTTTTTTGGAATTAAATCTTCGCAATCAAACGCATTAACAACAGAAATCATCAATACGATTGAAGACTATCGAACCTCTGCTTATGAACTGCGTTATATGTATCAGCAACGCAATCCTCAAAATATACTGGTACCCTTAAAACGATTTTTTGAAGTTCGCTTGTCTAAAGCCACACGAAAAACAACAGATACAAAAACCAATCAAACAGTATACACCCTAAATGCATCCAATGTTTTTAGCCTGAATCTCAAAAATAGTGTTTACGTCAGACTTAATGCCCAAGGGATCAATTCTGAAAGCTATTTACAAAACGAACTCCTTCGATTTGGAGGGATTAACGCCATCCGCGGATTTGAAGAAAACAGTATTAGTGCAACCCAGTTTGGAATTCTTGCTTCCGAATACCGCTACCAACTCAGTCCAACGCTCTACATGCATTCAATTATAGATGCTGCGTATTTTAAAACCCCCATCCAATCCGACCAAAAATTGTTTGGATTTGGATTTGGATTTGGACTGCTCACCGAAGCTGGCCTGTTAAAATTTAACCTTGCCAATGGTAAAACAGAAACACAAAGCTTCAAGTTCTCTGACTCCAAAGTGCATTTGAGCTTAACGGCGACATTTTAATTTTGTTAACAGAGTAATCCCTGTTTATTATGTTAAAGGAATGTTAAAATACAAGGGGGTCATTTTTTTCTTAACTTTTTATTAAGACTTTTGGATTAGACTAATTCAAAAAATTTAAAGAATGAAAACCAAATTTACAATGATTTTAACGCTATTTATGGCGTTAATTGTGCAGATTTCATTTGCACAACAAAAAACAGTATCGGGCACCGTCTCCGATGAAAATGGATTGCCTTTAATAGGAACCACCGTTTTAGTTGTTGGAACTTCCTCTGGAACCACAACTGACTTTGACGGAAAGTACACTATTAGAGCAAAAACAGGCGATGTCCTTAGCTACAGCTATGTTGGGTATACCACCCAAAACAAAACCGTTGGTGCAGCGAGCACTATTAATTTATCACTTCAATCAGACAATACGCTGGATGAGGTGGTGGTAACGGCTTTAGGGCTTGAAAAGAAAAAAGATGAAGACTTAAGCTCATCAACAACAGTTAACAAAGATGCTCTGGAGAGATCCAAAGAATCTGGCATTATCCAAGGATTAGCAGGGAAAACTTCTGGATTAAAAATTACAAGAAATTCTGGTGACCCGGGGGCTGGAGCTTATATCCAAATTCGGGGACAAAACTCCCTAAATGGAAATTCGAACCCACTAATAATAATTGATGGTGTACCAGTGTCAAACAAAAGTGCAGGAGGTGCCACAGACGGCACTGTAGGAGGAGCTACAGACGGCGTGACTCAACAATCACGACTGAACGATCTAAGTTCCGAAGACGTAGAAAGCGTGACGATACTAAAGGGAGTTGCAGCAGCTTCTGTATGGGGAGCAGGTGCAGCAAATGGTGTAATTGTCATTAAAACTAAAAGAGGAAAAAGGAACAGTAAAGCAGTTGTAAACATAAAAAGCTCCGTTGCTTTTGATAATATAAATGTAGAATTCAAAAAACAAAATACTTTTGGTCAAGGATATCCTTCATGGTGGCTTGATGATGGCAAGGACTACTCATCGGATGGAGGGATGTGGGTAGCTAACACGGGATTGTCTTGGGGAGATAGAATTTCAGATAGAACTGGGGGAGATGACACTGTTACTACAGGAAACACAAGATTTGAATCTGCTACTGGAAATATCATTTACCCAATAACATCAAAAAACTCAACGGAAGTTTTCAATAGCACAAACCGTGATCAAGTTTTTGGGACAGGAATTACAATTGACAATTCAGTAAATGTAGCTTTTGGAGCAGACAAAAGCAGTACCTTTATAAGTTATTCTGACTGGAGACAAGACGGAATAATACAAGGAAAATCAAGCTATAGAAGACAAACTTTTAGAATAAATCAAGTTACCGATTTGTCGGAGAAAATTAAATCCAAAGTAAGTGCGAGTTATTCTAGAATTGGATCGGATCGTATTCAACAAGGATCAAATCTACAAGGACTTTATTTAGGTTATTTAAGGTCCGCACCAGATTTTGACAACAGAGATTATGTAGGAACTTATTTCAATTCAGACGGTTTTCCAACGCTTAAATCGCATAGAAGTTATAGAAATTACCTAGGTTCTGCAGCACCAACTTATAACAACCCAGGCTGGACTATCAACGAACAAGACAATCCTAATTATGTTGACAGGTTTACAATAACCCCACAGTTCGATTGGAAAATTAAAGAAAACTTAACTCTTACAACCCGATATGGCCTAGATTACTATAACGACCATAGAGAGTATTACTTTCCCGTTAATTCTGCGGCAGGGTTAGGAACTGGTTTTTATGGAGAGCGTGATTTAAAAGAGAAGACCGAAAACTTTAATACTTTTTTAAACTCATCCCATATCATTAATGAAAATTTGAATTTAAATTTAATTTTGGGTATGTCTATTGACAGTAATCAATACTCAATCTTAGGGGGAACTTCTGAACAATTCACTAATCCTGCAGTGGGAGATCTAAGGATTTTTGGAAATGCTACTGCAGCGAACGAATCAATTGCCAGCTATAAGGAGGAAACAAGAAAGTCTGGTGGATATTTTATTTTAAATATGGATGCGTATGATCAATTATATTTTGAAGCATCTGCACGTTACGAAAGATCATCAACTTTTGAAGAAAATGTATTCTACCCAAGTGCTTCAATTGGATGGAAATTTTCAGACTTAGTCAATAACGACATCTTGTCATTTGGTAAAGTAAGAGTTGCATATGGCGAAATTGGAATAACTCCAGAACCCTACTCTACAACAACAACCTATGGCCCAGGGGGTGTATTCTCATCATGGGGTGACGGACTGTCAGCAGCAGCTTATGGAAATCCGTTTTCAAGAAGTAATACTTTAGGCAATCCAGACTTAAAAGAAGAACGTATAAAGGAACTAGAATTTGGAGCTGACATTAGGCTTTTCAATAACAAAGCTAGTTTAGGTTTTACAATATACGACAAAACTACAAGTGATGCTATTCTGAATGTGGACGTTGCTCCATCATCTGGATTCCTGGGTAAACGAGCTAATGCTGCTGAGATCACTAATAAAGGATTAGAACTAGATGGTTCAGTAAATCTAATTAACAATACTAACTTTACTTGGAAATTGAATGCTAACTACTCTCATAACAAAAATAAAGTCACAGATTTAAATGGAGTTGAATCAGTATTCCTTGCTGGATTTACCGGTACTTCTTCTAGAGTTGTAGAAGGCCATCCCGTAGGAACTCTTTGGGGTGGTAAATTTGCAAGAGACTCAAACGGAGGCTACGTTTTAGACGATAATGGATTTCCTACTATCTCCGAAGAAGAAGGAGTTCTTGGAGATCCAAATCCAGATTGGATTGGAGGCGTTGGTACTGTTTTAAGCTACAAAGGCTTTACTTTATCCGCACAACTTGAAACATCTCAAGGAAACGACCACTGGGCTGGAACTGAAGGAGTTCTAAAATATTTTGGAATTCATCCAGAAACAGCAAATGAATCTACTGCAACAGCAGATTTAAAAACTTTTGATGGAAGAACAATCTCAAATGGCACAACGTTTAGAGGGAATATTCAAGATTTTGGTGGCGGTGATGTTGCTTTAGATTTGGAATGGTACACTGCGAACGGAGGCGGGTTTGGAAACCAATCTGAGAGCTTCGTAAAGGACGCTTCATGGACACGACTAAGAGAGGTCTCTTTAGCATACGATCTTCCTAAAAAGTTGATTAAAAATGCTGGATTTTCATCAATTAGACTTACTTTATCAGGAAGAAATTTGGCTTTATGGTCAAAAATTGATGGATTTGACCCTGACATAAATTTAACTGGAGCAACTCTCGGAAGGGGATTAGATTATTTTACAAATCCATCTTCTCAAACCTATGCATTTACTTTAAATCTAACTTTTTAAAATAATTAAAATGAAAAAAATGAAATTCAATTTAATCTTATTAACTGTTTTGAGTATTTTCAGCTCTTGCAGTGATTACACAGATGGAATTAATAAATCTCCAAATGAGTTTACAGATGCACCAGGAGACCTTTTAATAGGACAAGCAAACTTAGCTGTAATTAAAATTAACGGAAGTCAAGCTTCAAGAATATCTGGCATTTGGACAGATCAATTCACAGGAAGTGATAGACAATATATTTCTTTGGATAGTTATATTGTGACTTCTGGGGGTTTTGATGACGACTGGAGTGACCTTTACACAGGGTTAGCTCAATCAAAATTAGCAGAAACGAAAGCAATAGAAAATGATGACATCTTTTTGGAGGGAGTTTCAAAAATAATGCAAGCGATTTTGCTCGGAGAAGCTACTAGTTTGTGGGGAGATGTACCAGATTCAGAAGCTGGTGATTACATTACTTCACCAAACCCACTATACGACAGTCAAGTAGATGTATTTGCTCATGTTCAAGACTTGCTGACTGATGCAATATCAAAACTTGGGGAAACAACTGTCTCAGGCACTTATGATACCGGATTTAAATCCGAAGGAACATGGTCAGAAATAGCACACTCCCTAAAAGCCCGATATTATTTGGTTGCCAAGGATTATCCTGCAGCGCTATCAGAGGCTAAAAGCGGCATCACATTAGGAAATGATTTACTTTCAATTCACACCTCAAGTTCAGGATCAAGAAACTTGTACTATCAGTTTATAGTGGAAGAAAGAGGTGGCTATTTAACAGCTGGTGGACCAAGCAAATTACACAATCTACTTAGTGGAGCTGAACCAAGACTGCTAGTCACCCCAGGTGATTCTAAAAGAAAAGACGTGTATTTTGATGGAACAGAACTAAATACAAATGTTGGAGGTTATTTTGCTATTGACTCTAGCTTTCCATTGGTTTCATACATTGAAACTAAATTAATCGAAGCTGAAGCTGCTCAACGCGCAAATGGCAGTACAGGTTCGGAAGGACTAATTGCATTTAATGAGGCTAGAACTCATTTAGCAAGTGAATATAGTGGAGACTTCCCTCTGTCCACATCATCAGGTATTAACTTAACAAATGAAATACTAGAAGAGAAATACATATCGATGATTGGATCACTGCAAGTGTTTCATGACGCAAGAAGAACAAATAATGTGTTAAGTATTCCTGTAAAAAGTACGTCAGCGACAAGTATTCCTCAACGGTTTTTATACCCTCAGTCAGAAATTGGAGCAAATAAAAATTTTCCTGGAGTAATAGGTTTATTTGAAAAAACATCAATTAACAATTAAAATCAGAGTGCGGTACAACATTAAAATATAGTGATTCAATAATCTAATATTTTAATTCAATAAAAAACCACCCAATCGGGTGGTTTTTTTATGTCAAAAAAAATTAGTTTTTAAATAATTGATTAATACAGTAGCATATGATTCCGTCAATTCAATTATTGTTTAATAAACAAGATAAAACATGAACATAATATAATAATAAAGTACAATTTAACTTAATATGTTTAATTTTAAATAGAATTAAATAAACAAAAAGTTGGTTATTTGAGTTATAATCGTCACTTTTGCGAGGACTAATTTAAATAAATAACAAAAATGAAAACAAAGTTTAGAATCATTCTAACGCTATTCTTGGCGTTTACTGTGCAACTTTCATTCGCACAACAACTTACCGTAACAGGTACCGTTTCAGATGATAGTGGGATGCCACTAATAGGAGCGACTGTAGCAATTGCAGGAACTTCAACTGGAACAACATCCGATTTTGACGGAAATTATTCTATTAAAGCAAACCAAGGCGATGTCCTTAGTGTTAGCTATGTAGGCTATTCGAGTCAAGACATTACTGTTGGAACAAGTACTACAGTAAATGTAACTTTAGCAGCAGACAACACTTTAGAAGAAGTTGTTGTAACCGCTCTTGGTATTAAAAGAGACGAAAAAGCTTTAGGGTATTCCGTTCAAAGTATTAAAGGTGAAGGTATGACGGAAGCAAGAGAGAGTAACATCTCAAATGCTTTAAGTGGTAAAATTGCTGGTGTACAAGTAACTGGAACTTCTGGTAGCGTTGGTGCTTCCTCTAGAATTGTATTAAGGGGTAATTCTTCTATTACAGGTAATAACGAACCTTTGTATGTAGTAGATGGTGTGCCAATCGATAACCGTAGTTTTGGGAACGCTGGTTCAAGTGGTGGTGTTGATTTACCAAATGGAGCTGCAGATATCAATCCAGACGATATTGAATCGGTAACAGTCCTTAAAGGCCCTAATGCAGCTGCATTATATGGTTTAAGAGCTGGTAACGGTGTGATTGTAATCACAACTAAAAGAGGAACTGCTGGGAAAAAATTCAGTGTTTCTGTAAATAGTAACATCACATTCTCTAATCCTTTATTATTACCAAACTACCAAAACTCATATGGTCAAGGTGGTGATCCTTCTTACTTCGAATACGTGAACGGCGCAAGTGGCGGTGTTGGCGATGGTGTTGATGAGAGTTGGGGTCCTCCTTTGGATGTTGGTTTAGAATTTGTACAATGGGATTCTCAGTTATATAGTGGACAACCATTACCATGGGTATCGCGTCCAAACAACGTGAAAGATTTCCTTGACACAGGTGTAAACACATCTAACAATGTATCATTATCAAATGAAAACTTCAGATTATCTATTGGTAATTCAGAAGAATTAGGAATGGTACCAAATACATCGTTAGAAAAAATAACGATCGGTCTTAGTGGTTCTGTAGAGTTAGGAGAACGCATGAATGCTTCAGTCTCTTTAAACTATTTTAATATTGATAGTGGAAACTTACCAATCTCAGGTTATAACAATGAGAATCCATTTCAACAATTTATATGGTCTGCAAGAAACGTAGATTTCCAATCACTTAGAGACTGGAGAAGTTTTCCTTTAGCACCAGTAGGAACTGCTGCAGAAGGAACCCCTTTAAACTGGAATCATAATTTCCAAAACAACCCTTACTGGGTGTTAGAAACAAATCTTAACACATTTTCTAAGGACCGTTTAATTGGTAATATCGATTTAAACTATGATTTAACGGATTGGATGTCTTTAAATACTAAAATAGGAACAGACAGTTACAGTCAATTAGAAACACAACGTCAAGCAATTGGAAGTAACAACGCCCAAAACGGTAGTTACTATGAAGTTCAAAGACGATTTGAAGAAATTAACGCGAGTGTTTTATTGACAATCAACAAAGCAATTTCTGAAGATATTGGATTCTCTCTTAGTGTAGGAGGAAATCAAATGAGAAGAACATACAATGCAATCTCTGGGTACCTTCCTAGTTTAGAATTACCAAACTTATATAACCTTTCTAACCTTCAAACAGGTGCGACTGCAAGTTTAAGTGGTAACCTAAGTGAACAAGAAATTAGTAGTGCCTATGCTTACGGACAATTTTCTTTTAAAGAAATGGTGTTTTTAGACTTTACTGCTAGAAATGACTGGGCAAGTATTTTACCAGTCGCAAACAATTCATTCTTCTACCCATCAGTTGCAGGATCCCTTTTAATATCTAAAATGGTTGATCTTTCTGCTGCTAAAATCGATTTCTTAAAAGTAAGAGGTGGATGGTCTGAAGTTGGTAGTACGGGTGCTTTAGGTGCTTATGCAATTAACTCTACGTTTGGATTAGCGAATACAGGCTTTGGTAACCAAGGATATTCTCCAAACACACAGTACAACCCGAACTTAAAAGCGGAAACTGTTACTGGAGTTGAATTTGGTTTAGATGCTAGACTCTTTGCAAACAGAGTACGTTTAAGTGCTACTTACTATGATCAATTGAGTGAGGATTTACTTGTACCAATACAAGTTTCTTCTTCAACTGGATTTACAAATTCATGGGATAATATTGCCGATATGAGCAATAAAGGTATTGAGATACAATTAGGCGCGACCATCATCGATAAAGGAGATTTCTCTTTTGATGTTGATTTAAACTGGGCTCAGAATGAGAGTGAAGTAACCTCTCTTGGTGGCTTAGATACCTATGTACTTGGTGGACAATGGGGAGTTTCATTAGAAGCGCGTCCAGGCCTTCCTTACGGTTCTATTGTAGGACGTGATTTCTCAAGAACAGATGACGGACAAGTTATTTATAGTAACGGTCTTCCTGTAATTGATTCAACTCAAAAAGTTCTTGGAAACATTGCTCCAGATTGGACTGGTGGTGCCAACTTTAGTGTTAAATACAAAAACTTCAGCTTAGCTGCACTTGTAGATGCTAAGATTGGTGGCGATGTACACAGTATGACATACTCTTGGGGTCGTTATGCAGGTACCTTAGAAGAATCACTTATTGGTCGTGAGACTGGAGTTGTTGGAAACGGGGTTAGAGCTGATGGTAACGGAGGGTTTGTACCTAATGATGTTACTGTTTCTGCAAAATCATTTAACCAAGCATCTTACAGTAACAGTATCGAATCAAGTGCAATATTTGATGCCTCTTATGTGAAGTTAAGACAAGTGACTTTCGGGTATTCTTTACCATCTAAATTCCTTGACAAAGTTCCTTTTGAATCTATGAAAGTATCAGTTGTAGGAAGAAACTTAGCATTGCTTTACAAAAATGCACCACACATCGATCCTGAAACTGGATTTAGTAGTTCAAATGGAGAACAAGGTCAGGAATTTGGTCAGTATCCTTCTGCTAGAACAATTGGTTTTAACGTAAACTTAAAATTCTAAAAAAAAAAATTATGAAAAACATAAACATTATACTATATGCTTTTTTAAGTTTTGTACTAGTAACAGGCTGTACAAAAGACTTTGAAGAGCTAAATCAAGATCCTAACAACCCGGTCGCAATTCCTGCGCACTTGTTATTAGGATATGCACAAAGAACCTTTGTGAACACAATCTACGGCGTTCAAGCTGGAGGAGATATGGGTGAATGCTGGGCACAACACTGGTCCAAAGTTCAGTACAACGACGAAGCGCGATACGTACCACGTAGAGGTGTAATTGACGCTGTATGGAGTAACATCTATACCCTAACAATTTCGGAGTCGTCAGCAATGTATGACTTAGCTGAAGTTGATGGAAACACCAACTTACAAGGGGTTGCATTAGTAATGCAGGCCATTGGATACCAAACGCTAACAGAGCTTTATGGTCCAATTCCTTTTACACAATCAATAGACGGTGCGGTTTTACAACCAGCATATGACAGCGAAAGTGTTGTTTTTGAAGGCGTTATTCAAATGCTAACGGATGCTGCTGCACTTTTATCTAGCGGATCAGGAAGTATCGTTCCAAGTTCAGATTTATTTTACGGTGGCGACACTAGCAAATGGCTAAAACTTGCTAACTCTCTGAAATTTAGAGCGCTTATGCGTATCTCATCTACAAGAAGTGTCGGTGCAGAATTACAAGCAATTGTAAACTCAGGAATGGTCTTTGGATCCAATGCAGACAATGCTCAGTTAACTTACTTATCAGCAGCTCCAGACGGTAACCCAATTTGGGAGACAATCGTTGACGGTGCTAGAGTTGAATATAAAGTAAACACGGTGCTCGTTGAATTATTATCTAGTCTTTCTGACCCTCGTTTAGAAGTCTATGCTTCACCTGCAGAGTCCGATGGAGTTATTAGAGGAAAACCTTCTGGATACGGAAATCAAACAACACTTCCAAATGAAGATTTAGGATACACCTATGCAGGCATCTCTGGATTAGGAGATTTTTACCTAAACCCAGAATTACCGGGTGTGGTAATGTCTTATTCTCAATTATACTTCTTAATGGCTGAAGCGGCTAACAAAGGGTATATTTCTGGTGGACTTTCAACTGTAAACACATTCTATAGTAATGGTATTACAGCTAGTTTTGCTGCAAATGGTTTAAACGCTGCTGAATACTTAGCGCAAGACGGAATTGCGATCACTTCACAAGCAGATGGTACTTCAAAAATTGCAACCCAACAATGGATCGCTTTATTTGGACAAGGATTTGAAACGTGGACAGAATGGAGACGTACAAAACTTCCTGTATTAACACCAGCTGTTGAGGGAGATATTGCTGAAATCCCATCTAGATTTTATTACCCAACATTAGAACCTTCTTTGAATAATGCAAATTATCAAACAGCGACTTCTAGTATTGGTGGTGACTTATTAACCTCTACTTTATTCTGGCAATAATAATTAACACTAAAAAAACATTAAAATGAAAAAAATCAAATATTTAATCCTCCCACTAATCGCATTATTTGCATTTACATCTTGTATAGATGAAGATAATGACGAATTAACAGGAGATGCAACAACAGGTGGACTTGTAAAAGTTAACAATCCACTGCTTAGTTATGTTGTTGGTGGTGGAAACACATACAGCGCAACAGCTTCTATTTACCAAGGAGCCGTACAGACATCGTCTGTTTCAATTTACAATTCCTTTACAAATTCAGTAACAGGCGACGTAAGTAATCGAGTCTTATTAGAAACTATTGAAATTACAGATACAACTATTGGATCTATTAGTAGTTTTTCTCTGTCATTTACTTATGAAGATTTAATTGCGAATATTGAAATTAATGGCGCTGGATTACCAGCAAATGACGGTGAACTTAACATTGGTGATTTCTGGAATTTAGAATATGTTTCATCAACTTCTGAGGGTGGGGCATTAAACAATGCCAAAACCACTAAAGTTGCTGTGGGGACACGTTATGCAGGAATCTATACCGTAACAGAAAGTGCATACTGGAATTCTGGTGGGTATATAGACCATTGGGATAATACCGATAGAATTATTGAATCTGTAGATGCTACTATTTACAGACATGCAGGTTTAGCGTATTGGGACGATAATGAGTTTTTCTTTACAGTAGACAACACAACAGGCTACATTACAGTAATGGATGTAGACTTAGATGAAGCAGCTTTATTGCTAAATGGTTCGCCTGTAATGACCTGTGAAGGTGCTGGAGGTACGTTTGAATCTATACCTTGTGGAGCGTCAACTTCATTTGCAAATCCTGACGATGTCAATGGTGTCGATGAATTAAATTTCACAATTGGATACTTTAGAGGTGTTGGAGCGACAAGAGAGTTTTATGAGAAATTGGTAAAACAAGTTGATTAATTAACATATAGATATATAATATGAAAAACAAATTTTTAAAAATAGCTTTAGTAATGAGTGCGATCATTCTTACTACAGCGTGTACTGAGGATGATGCTACAGGAGATGCTACAAATGCACCTTCTAGCCCATCATTAACAGTGGCATTAGATTTTGAAGGTGAGCAATCGCTTGTAGAAGCTGAAACCACTTATGGGTTTACTGTAAGCATCAGCGAAGCTCAAATTACGAATGTGAGAGTACACCTTTCACAAACAGGTGGAGACGCTACAAAAGGAGATGATTTCGATTTCCCATCAACTGTAACCATTGCTGCTGGAACTACATCTATTTCGGATGTATTCACCATTCACGCAGATGAAATACTTGAAGATACAGAAACAGCGACCATTCAAATAACGGATGGGACAGAAGCAAATTTAAATTCTATTTCTGGAACTTCAGTTACATTTAGCATTATGAACCATAGTGAAGATGATTTAGCTATTGGATTGTCTTGGGCGGCATCTAGTGCGGTGACTAACAATTATGGAGAAGCAATTGAAGCAACTGATTTAGCGGACATGCGTTTGTTAATTACAGACGTACCTTATACAGGAATTCTAACAGAAGAAGACGGAAGTGGGTTTGAAACGCTTAATTTTCTAGGTACATATCCTGATGGAGAGTATTATATTGTTGCTGATTTTTACAGTGCAAATGAAATTGCTATTGATTTAGATCTCGAAATTACACTTGATCAAGTGGGAGTTATTAATGGCGCAACCCATAGTTTTCCAGCCGCAGTGAATACTACTGACGCTTGTGCTGATTTACATTATATATTAGCAAAAGTAACGAAGGCCGGACAAGATTATACTCTAGAGAAAATTGGTGAAAAAAGCGCCATGGATTTAGAAAATTATGTTGGAACTTGGTCAGGTGAAGACATGTGGGGTGATACTGAAGTTACCACTACACTTGATGCAGACGGTAATCTTGAAATTACTGGAGTTGGTGTTGTTTTCATGACTGATGGATGGTCAGAGACGATTTTAGAACAAGAAAAAGTGTTAATGGATGTTGATAAAACTACAGGTAGTTTTACAATTGAAGAACAACTCTACATGAAAACTGAGTATGATGGAGCGGTTCAAGAACTATACTATTTAAGTGGGACTGGAACCATTGATCCTTGTACAAATACAATGGATTTACAATATGATTTCGTACAAGACGGTGTCTCTTATGTGGCTTGGTTGACACAATACGGCTATTTCTTTCATGAAATAAATGTATTGAATGAAGAATAATAAGTAAAATAAAACCAAAAAAGGGGCTATCGGATAGATAGCCCCTTTTTAATTAAAATAACATAAATATATAGATCATGAAAAAAACTATACTCTTAATTTTAGTTCTAGTCTTTGTTGACCTATCCGTAAATTCTCAAAACACGAATAGAGTTTTAAACTCATTTCAACAGGAAACAAATGCAACAGTAAAATTCCAGAAAAACATACCAACGCCTAGTTTGGTTAGTTTTCCTGCTAACAATTCACTTTCCCTAAAAGGAAAAAGCATAGAAGATAAAGTCGCTAACTTTTTAGCAACAAACCAATCTATCTATGCGATCAACTCTACAGATCAAACACTTAGTGATGGTGTCACCAAAACCGATAACTACGGATTCAAACACCACACCTTAAAACAACATTATAAAGGCGTACCCGTCTATGATGGACAATTAAAATTTCATTTTGATAAAAATGAAAACTTAAGGTCCATAAACGGAACCATTATTTCTGATATTTCCTTAGATGCAAAACCTCGCTTAAACAAACAACAAGCAGGTGAAATTGCAGTTGAATTGGTGAAAAATCAAAATATCAATGCTTCAAGCAATCCGTTAAAAACAATTACAAACGAATTATTTATCTTTCCTAAAGGCCTCGTTCAAGGGGTTATCACTTCGAAGCATTTAGCCTACAGAATTGAAGTCCGTAATGATGTCGATGTAAGAGAATATCTTTTTATAGATGCTAAAACCGGAAAACTGGTGGAGCAATTTACAGGAATGGCACATGCACTTGACAGAGTTCTGTATGAAGGAGATACGAGTGACCAACGTTGGACAGAAGGTAATTTATTTCCTGGGTTTCTAAACCCAGACCAGCGAACTCTAATCAGTTCTGCAGGTCACATATATCATTTATTTAATAACACCTTTGGTTTTGATTCCTATGATGGGAATGGGGCACAAATGATAACTATAAGTAATGATGAAACGCCAGATTTTTGTCCAAATGCGTCATGGAATGGCGTTAATACAAGTTATTGTGAAGGCGTAATTTCTGACGATGTCGTCGCACATGAATGGGGACATGCCTATACGGATGGAACCAATGATTTAATCTATGCTTTCGAATCAGGCGCACTAAATGAAGCCTACTCTGATATTTGGGGAGAAACTGTTGATTTATTAAACAGTTACAACGACGATGGAGAGGATCTTTCTTTACGGACAAGCAGTAATAGTTCGTTACGTTGGAAAATGGGTGAAGACACGACTCTATTTGGGGCCATTAGAGATCTATGGGATCCAACCTTTTTAGGGGATCCAGGAAAAGTATCTGATAGCAATTTTGTATGTGGAGCTGATAATGATGGAGGGGGGGTTCATTCCAACTCAGGGATTGCAAACCACTTATATGCCTTACTCGTGGATGGAGGTACCTATAATGGTCAAACTATTAGTGCCTTAGGATTTACCAAAGCAGCGCATATTTTTTGGCGTACGCAAAGTGAATATTTGACGTTTACAAGTGATTTTGGAGTGTTTGCAGATGCGATAGAAGCTGCGGCAACAGACTTAATTGGAACGAATCTAGAAGGACTTACCACGACGGAAACTCCAGCTGGACCTTCAGGACAAATAATTACAAGCGCAGACGTCGCAAACATTACTAAAGCGTTACTCGCTACGGAACTAAGAGATGATAATGCTTGTGATTATGCAACACTTTTAGACACCGATACCCCTGCCATTTGTGGTGCAGCAAGTTCAAACCCAATTTTTAGTGAAGACTGGGAAAGTGGTCTCGGTAACTGGGTTGTAACGCAACATGCGGAAAACGCCTCATGGGAATCTAGAGAGTGGACAATTGCAACAGGACTTCCTGATAACAGAACGGGATCCGGTATCTTTGCACCAAATCCTAGAAATGGTGATTGTGATACGAGTTTACAAAACGGGATTATCAGACTTGAGAGTCCAACAATTACCATCCCAAATTACACAAGCGGAACCTTTGAGTTAGCATTTAATCACAGCGTTGCATCGGAAAAAAATTATGATGGAGGAAATCTAAAATACAGTATTGATGGCGGTGCGTGGACACTCGTACCCGCAGCTTCATTTACTCAAAACCCATACAACCTCACACTGAATAACTCTAACAATGACAGTCCTATGAGTGGTGAAATCGCTTTTTCTGGAAGTGATGATGGAGGATCTCTAAGCGTATGGGGCCAAAGTATCGTCGATTTATCGTCTATGGGGATCACAGCAAATAAGACGCTCAAACTGAGATGGGAATTTGGAAGTGATGGCTGTAATGGCGTTGACGGATGGTATGTAGACGAAATTGTGGTTTACAATTGTTCTGAAAGTTTATCTGTTGCAGATATTAACAGCGTTAGTGATATTCTAAGTATATATCCAAATCCGTCTGCAGGTGTCTTTAACTTAAAACTTAAAAACGTTTCAAACATTAGTTTTGATTTGTATGACATTACTGGAAAAACTATCATGAGCAAAGTGCCTGTGAACAGGAATGAATTTACGCTCGATTTAAATCAATATCAAAAAGGGATGTATTTTATGAAGATAAAATCTGATTATGGAACCACCACTAAAAAACTAGTGATTCAATAATAGCAACCCAAAATGAAATTTTAAAACCACCCAATTTGGGTGGTTTTTTTATGGGCCGATGTTAGTATAAAATTTGAGACGATTACTTACTTTTGCAGCATGGAGAAAGAAACCAAAATATATGGCCTTCGGGCTATTATTGAAGCGATTGAAGCGGAAAACACTATTGATAAAGTGTTTTTACAAAAAGGACTCAGTGGCGAATTGTTTACAGAATTAGAAAAACTGTTACGTAAACAAAACATCAACTTTTCGTATGTGCCTATTGAAAAGCTAAACCGATTGACGCACCACAACCATCAAGGTGCGGTAGCCAACATGTCGCCCATCGCATTCTATGACTTAGAAGAATTGATCACTGCCGTTCAAGGCACCAAAGAAAATCCATTGTTTTTACTCCTCGATCAAATAAGTGATGTCCGAAATTTTGGCGCCATTATCAGAACCGCCGAATGTACAGGTGTGGATGGAATCATCGTTCAAAAAAGTGGTGGTGCTCCCATAAACGGAGACACTGTTAAAACAAGTGCCGGTGCGGTTTTTAATATTCCGATCTGTAAAGTCGACCATATCAAGGATGCTATGTTTTATTTACAAGCCTCCGACATCAAAGTAGTTGCAGCCACCGAAAAAACAGAAGACACCATTTACGACATCGATTTTAAAAAAGGATGTGCTATTATTATGGGTTCTGAAGACCGAGGCATCAACCCGTCTATTTTAAAACTAGTAGACGACAAAGCCAAGCTCCCTATGTATGGCAGTATTGCCTCTCTAAATGTTTCCGTAGCTTGTGGTGCATTTCTGTATGAAGTCGTCAGACAACGTCTCTAAACGTCCTTTTCTTTGTAGTTGTATTGAATTTCTATAGAAGGATCTGCCGTATGGGTTTCTTCTAAAGTTTCGATAAAATTTCCGTCGGCATCAAACTGTTGTAAAAAGGGATCGTCAGCGTCGTTATAGTTTTGATCTTCCCACGCATACTTGAAAGGTTTCGCAATTTCTTTTTTAAACCCTAAAGCAAATATAAACCCAACAATCAAACCGGACAGATGGCCTTCCCAAGACATATTTTCTTTAATTGGAAACACATACCACAACATGCTCCCGTACAAAAACACCACCACAAGGGAAAGTGCTGTTAATCGGTAATGTTTTGAGAAAATGCCTTTAAACAATAAAAAACTCATCAACACATAAATAAGTCCACTTGCACCAATATGATAGGCCGAACTTCCAATCATCCAAGTGAGGGCGCCAGACGCTAAAATCCCATATAAAATAATGGGCCATGCAATGGCTCTGTAGAAATAAAACAACGCCATCGATAATATCAATAAAGGCGTCGAATTATGATATAAATGTTGCACACTGCCATGAATAAACGGACTAAATAAAACCCCTCTCAACCCTGAAAACGTTCGTGGATACACCCCAAAATCATTCCAGCGGAATCCAAAACGGATTTCCATCCAAAATACAATCCAAAGCAATAACACAAAAGCAATCGGATAGCCGATAACCCCTGTAGAAAACCGAAATTGATCTTGTGAATTCATTCTTATAAATTTACTAAACCTCAGCAAATAACCCGCCAAAAAAAGGCATTATGTTAGAATGTCATATTTATATGAAAAAAAACTTTAGTTTTGTAAGATGAATGCACCTTTGGCAGAACGCTTACGTCCAAAAAAATTGACCGATTATATTAGTCAATCACACCTCATTGGACCTCAAGGAGCATTGACCCAGGCTTTAAAACAAGGATTGATTCCCTCTATGATTTTCTGGGGCCCGCCGGGGGTCGGAAAAACAACCCTTGCCACCATTATCGCCCAAGAATCAGAACGGCCATTTTATACCTTAAGTGCCATTAGTTCGGGCGTCAAAGATGTGAGAGAAATCATCGAAAAAGCAAAAAAAGGTGGGGGTTTATTTACCACAAAAAATCCCATTTTATTTATTGATGAAATTCATCGGTTTAGCAAATCACAACAAGACTCCTTGCTTCAAGCGGTCGAAAAAGGCTGGGTCACTTTGATCGGAGCCACCACCGAAAACCCTAGTTTTGAAGTCATCTCTGCCCTACTCTCGCGCTGTCAGGTGTATACCTTAAAACCATTTAACACCAAAGATTTAGAATCGCTCTTAATGCGCGCCATTACAACGGATGAGGCGTTATCTGAAAAGAAAATTAACTTAAAAGAAACCGAAGCTTTAGTGCGTTTATCTGGTGGTGATGCTCGAAAATTGCTTAATATTTTTGAGCTGATTGTCAATTCTGAATCTGCAAACGAAGTGACAATCACCAACGATCTGGTATTAGATAAAGTTCAGAATAACACGGTTTTACATGACAAAACTGGCGATCAACACTACGATATTATTTCGGCATTTATTAAATCCATTCGCGGAAGTGACCCCAATGGCGCTGTGTATTGGTTGGCCCGCATGCTAGAAGGAGGCGAAGATGTAAAGTTTATTGCACGACGCTTACTGATTTTGGCAAGTGAAGACATTGGAAATGCCAATCCAACTGCGTTAGTATTAGCAAACAGTACTTTTCAATCAGTAACAGCCATTGGAATGCCAGAAAGCCGAATTATTTTAAGTCAATGCGCCACGTACTTGGCATGTTCGCCTAAGAGTAATGCGGCCTATGCAGCCATTAATCAAGCCATGGAACTCGTGAAAAATACAGGAAACCTTTCGGTACCACTTGACATTCGAAATGCCCCTACCAAATTGATGAAGGATTTAGGCTATGGCGAGTCCTATAAATACGCACATAATTATGATCTAAATTTTGTAACTCAAGAGTTTTTACCTCAAGGAATCGAAAATACACAATTCTATAAACCGGGGAATAATGCCCGTGAAAATGCGCAACAAGACTTTTTAAAACAACGTTGGAAAGATAAGTATGATGGTTAACGTTGAATGTTGAGCGCTTCAATGGTCGTCTTACCATTTTCGACATACTCACGAACCCAGTTTTGGCCCCGTTTATAAATAATCCCTGCTTGATTTTCTATAATATACACCGCATCAAATAACGTTGCATGCGTCGAATATTTCGTAGTTCCAGAACTACTTTCTATAAAATCAATTCCAGAATCGGTTGGGGTAACAATCAATTTAGAAACGACCATTTTAGTAGACACTTCTGTCGTTGGGACTTCAGCCACAACAGGTGCTGTGGTGGTTTCAATCGCAACAGTAGGGACTTGGATTTCAATTTTTTCAGTAGATGAAATTTCTGGAACTGTGCCATTATATTTGTAATTGAGAGCCTGCACTGAATTGAATGCATTTCTCAAAGCTTCATGGTATGCTTTCTTGTACTCTTTTTCTTTAGAAGATCCAGTCTCCGACGTAAAGACAACCTCATTTCTACAATTTACAAATTCTAAATGGAGTTTAGTTTTTAAAAACCCTTTCGTATTAATGATGTTTGCACTTAAGCCTAAACAGTTGTTTTTATATAGATCTTGAGGCCTCTTATCGGAAGTCTTTAAAACTATAAAACCACTTTTTTTAAGTAAAAACGAGGTTAAATCATTTAGTTTATATTGATTTTTAGATTTTAAAAAATCAAATTTTTCAGCGACGGTCACGTACTTATAATCATTTATACTCGATTGAGTATATGAATTCATTTGCATACTCAGTACCAAAAGGAAAATAGAAAATTTAGTCTTCATTATTTTTAAATATATAGTTAAACCCTAATTGTAAAGATACACTTTGTGATTTAGCTACGTTTTGATAATCCAATAAATTATCAGCCATGATATAAAACTGAACAGGTCCCAAAGCGGCAGAAATTCCAAGTCCAACATTTTTAGAGGAATACGTATCAATTGTGTAGGTTGTTTTAAATTGTAAGCCTTTGAATAGTTTTCGATAATAAAATGCAGACAGCGCCCATTGTAGATGATTGGGGCGTTTGAGTGCAAACAAATGCGCTCCTACCCTATTCTGAAAAGTGGGGTCAGACTTATCCAAGCAGTTACACTCTTTATTGACTTTTTTTCCAAAATTATAACTCACAGAAGTATTCAGTTTTAAAGGGCGCCATTTGATGTAGGCCGTTGTGGTACTATCCACTTTAAATAGATCCTCAAAATCATCATTAACCTCGTCCCAATACTCTTGTGCTGTTTGATCTGAAGCAATTGGTGGAAAAACAGACTGAATTCCTTCATATTCTAAATAGCCATTGACCTCATAATTTTGAACATCTTTAGAATAATTGATAAAACCGAGATCCTGAAGACTTGCATCTATTGTCCATTCTGGACTGGGTTCATGCGTAAATCCAACATCAATACCCACCCCTAAATTGCCGCCGAGCAGAAGTCGATTTTTCAGAACATCAACCTGATTAGTAGCAGTTGAATCCGTAGCGAATGAAAGCCCGGAAGTTTGTAATTTCATATCAAGATCAATACTGTGTGTCAAGAAATTAGAAGTCCCTTCTAGCGTGGTAAAAGATCCGTAATTTTCGGTGGAGGAAGCCTGAACAATGCTAGAATATATTTTACCTCTTAGGCCTACGGTCCACTTAGAATTAATTTTTTTATTGATCCCTACATGAAAAACGGAGGACACTTCGGCGCTTACACTCAAATCGCCAAGATTGAAACGCCTATTTAAATTATTATAATTGCCTTCAAGAGCCAAAACCGCATAATCTTTTGGGAAATAGAAAAACACATCAGATTCTTGATAGAGCCCAAAGGAGATGAAAAACGTTTTTTCTGAAGAAGAGTTGAATCTAAATCCAGCAGAAAAGAGATCTAACTGTTGATTGAATCCAAAAAAATCTTGGGCATCCATGTCATACACAACGTCTTGTATTTTTTGATTAAAGTCTCTCCCGTCGTCAGCGAAAATATCAAATGCAGAAAACCCCGTCACACCTGCATTAAAATGAATATGCGAAAGTAAAGGCACCCCTATATATCCTTTATACTCAATTTGAGCTCCCGGATTTAATAGGATTTGTTGTGGAACCTCTTTAAATCCGTATAAAATCTGCTTATTTTGTGCCTGAAGAGATACAAAAAATCCCAAAAATAATAGCCATCTCATTCTGATAGTTGTAAATAAAAGACCCCTTTGGACTTTAAGGCAATCATGCCTTTAGAAGCAGTCGTTAAAACAGAGCCTGTAGGACTAGACATTAACGTAATGGTAATATCTAACGTAGTACTTTGCTTCAGAGCCTCCAAACTACTTGTATCGAAAACCTCTGTATGTTCCGAAACAAGGGGTTTGTTAGCAGGGGAATTTTCAATATTAAAGGAAATTGTATGTTTTAGTGTCTTTGAAATATCATAAAACTCCATCTTAAATTCGAAAGCTTTATTTAGAGTATTGGTGACTTCATAGACTAATTCTGCTTTTAAAAGATTCTCATCAACAAAATCTGAAGAGAATACATCAAAAACAATGAGGTCAGAAATATTAAGCACTTCGTCTCCTAAATCATCGAGAAAGGTATCCGCTGGCTCTTGAATTTCTACTAAATTGACTTCAACTATCGGAGTGACAACAAGAGAATCCGTTTGGTCAAAATCGGTATCCTTAACACACGAAAAAGAAACCACTGCACTAACAATTAAGGGTAGGATTTTACTAAAATGAAACAGGTTTTTCATAATAAAACTTGGGTTAGATTATTACAATAAACGTTCAAATTACAACTTTATTTCCTAAATATACTTTTTTAAATCTAATAAATCGTCCACACCAATGATGTCATCGGCTAAAATTTCGTTGTGATAATTGAAACAAATGGCCGGCATTCCAAAGTTAATCGCTCCCATAATATCTGCTTCTAAATTATCGCCGATCATCAAACTGTTTTCGGGGGTGGCTTTGGCCATTTGTAGCGCGTGATTAAAGATTTTAGGGTTTGGTTTTTTGACGCCTACCATTTCGGAATTAGTAACCGTTAAAAAATAGTGATCAATATTTGATTGATTCAGTTTTCCGTGTTGAACTTCTTTAAAACCATTGGTTATAATATGAAGTTTATACTTTGGGTGTAAATAGTCTAATAGCTCAATGGTACCTGGAAACAGATGGTTGAATGTACTAAGATGTGTGATATAATCATCGGATAATTTATGAATAATTCGGGTTGGTACTTGAATTTCTAACGCTTTAAAGGCATCATTAAGGCGTGCGAATTTTAAGCTTTTTTTATCAATTTTCTCTTCTCTGTATAACTTCCAATATTGTAAATTTATGGGCACATAAACTTTTAGAAACTCCGTTAAATCAATCTCTAAATTGTTTAAATTAAAAATCTTTTCAAAAGTCAATGCGGAGTTCTTATCAAAATCCCAAAGCGTATGGTCTAAGTCGAAAAAAATATGTTCTTTATGATGAAATGTCATTGGAAGTTTCTAGTATAAGATTAAATAATGATTTGAAATCTGCCCATCGAGCGTTGGGGCTGAACGCATAATTATGAAAAACAAACGTGAATGTCCCGTTTACCTTTTGAACTTCTAAAATTGCTTTTAATACGGTTTCCTTTTTATCTAGAAATGAGGCGTGTTTTAAGAGTACAAAGTCCATGAGTTGATAGGGGTGGATCATTAAAGGAGTTTGTATTTCGTAATCTAAATCATAAAACAAAAAAGGGGTGCAAGTCCCTGCTCTAAATCCAATCGTATCTGGGTACCCCATAGAAAAATCAGAGTGAATTTCTAAATCTATATAATTTCGATACGTGGTAGGAATATTAATTTTTGAAAATGAGGACCGCGCCGACGAGGTTACTGTATTTGTCACTGCATCCATTTGGGTTTTTTCCGATTTTAAAATATCTAGAGAATCCAGCGCCATATAAGAAGCCTTAATGCCAACATAACAATAATCGGCAATCGACTTAATTAGAGATACAAACTGTTTTTTATTGAGGCTATTATTTTTGTCATAAGTAGTAAACTCTCCAATTAAGAAAAATACATTAAACTTTGTTTGTATTGATTTTTGACGATTGATAATCCATTTAAAATTATCGTAGGGATCTTTTTTAAATCCAAATAAAACTGAAAATCGATCGTATAAAAACTTAAACCGTAAACTAAACAAATCGGTCAAAGACTCCCCTAAAGTCCTCAAAAACCCTTTATTTTTATAGTAATACGCGACTGGCACGTCGATGACAGGCTGCATGGAATACGCACGCGATTCAAACTGGTAATTGGGATACTGAGCCTGTAAGGCGGCTTTGAATTTATAGGCCCAGATATCGATTACTGGTTGATCCAAAAACCCGGATTTAAAACCCAAACTTTCTTCTTTAGTAAACCGTCCATACGAATCTTTTACATGCGGTAAATATTCTTCATACCGACTTAATAAATAAAAAGAGGCAGAAAATATATCAAAAGGAAGATGACTTTTTTCACCACTACTAAAAAAGCATTTAGTGTCCTCCCAAGTCTGAACATTGAGCTCAATATCAGACAAC
This sequence comes from Flavobacteriaceae bacterium, assembly GCA_029252265.1. GTDB lineage: Bacteria > Bacteroidota > Bacteroidia > Flavobacteriales > Flavobacteriaceae > Hel1-33-131. The sequence continues at coordinate 23,931 of JAQXBT010000081.1, forward strand.
CCTTGCTCCAATAAAAGTCCGTTACTTTTCACAAAAAACTCACTCCCTAGCGGTTGAGCTCCATAAGACATTTTCAAACTATCATGTGCGATAAACTCCTCTATTACATTCGTAAAAGAGACCGGTATTTTGAGAATTCGAATACAAATTTGTTTAAAAACATATTTGAGTCTCGGCGTAATTTTAGACGTATAAATTAATAGCATTAGAGTAAGCTTTCATCGGCAAAACTAAAATAGTCCTTTTCTGTGACAATTAAATGATCTAAGACTTTAATATCTAAACTTTCAGCCGCTAATTTAAATTTTTGTGTGAGATGGATATCCGCTGCACTCGCCACAAGCGTCCCCGATGGGTGATTGTGCACCAAAATAAGCCCAATAGCAGAATACTCTAAGGCTTGCTTAAGGACCAAACGAACATCGACAATTGTACCTGTCATTCCGCCTTTACTAAGTTGCGTTTTGGCCAATATTTTGTTCGAATTATTAAGATATAATACCCAAAACTCTTCATGCTGAAGATGTCCTAAAAGAGGACGCATCATATCAAACACCGAAGCACTGCCGTTTATTTTAACCGCTTTTTTCTCATCCGTGTCTCGCCGACGACGGCCCAACTCCATCGCAGCAGCAATTTTAACCGCTTTGGCCTCACCGATTCCTTTAAAAGTCATTAATTGTGCGGGAGACAACTTCCCTAAACCTTGTATATCGTGCCCCACACTTGACAAAATGCGCTTGGACAAACTCACCGCACTTTCCTGAAAAGACCCAGAACCAATTAAAATCGCTACCAATTCGGCATCACTTAAAATGCGGGCGCCTTTATCGATTAATTTTTCGCGAGGTTGGTCGTCTTGCGACCAATTTTTTATGGAAAATGATTTTGTAGGTAATGTCATAAGTTAGGAGGGTTGATTGGGGACTAGTTGACTAAAGTCAGCTCATATGGGAAACTGTTTTTTTAAGGGCTTCAAAATCTAGATTACCATAACTCCCAGAACTCATCAATAAGACTGTTTTTTGAGCGTATTCTAGAGAAGTTAAATAGTTTTTAAAATCATTAGGATCTGTATATATGATAAGGTCATCACGCTCAAAAGCCTGTGCTATTTGTGCTTTCGATACCGATTCTAATTTTTTAATTTCAACGGCATGTGGCGAATAAAACACCACCGCTTTATCGGCTGCATCGAGAGAGCCTTTGTAGTGTTCGAGAAAATCTGCATTTAAGCTGCTGTAGGTGTGTAATTCTAAACAGGCGATTAGTTCGCGTGTCGGGTACTGTGATTTGACTGCTTCCGTAGTGGCTTTGACCTTACTTGGCGAATGTGCAAAATCTTTATATACAACACAGTTTTTGTTTTCTGCGACTTTTTCTAGGCGTTTACTTGCTCCCGAAAAACTTGAAATTGCTTCATAAAAATCGGCTTCATCGACACCCATTTGTTGGCAAATCCACTTTGAACCTGCTAAATTATTTAAATTATGAGCTCCAAAAACTTCAAGTGGAAGTGGCCCTTCTTCTGTTTCTAAATAACTAATGCCCTCATCGATTGTGTGTTCTGGTGTTTGATATGGGAATTTCCGAATTTGATTGTCACTTTGTTCTACAATTGTTTTTACATTGAGGTCTTCCGTATTGTAAGAAATACTCCCACCAACAGTAATGCTATCTACGAAAATTTTAAACTGTTCTAGATAGTTTTCAAACGTAGGAAATACGTTAATATGATCCCACGCAATTCCACTTAAAAGAGCAATATTTGGTTGGTATAAATGAAATTTGGGCCGGCGGTCTATAGGAGAACTCAAATATTCGTCGCCTTCTAAAACCATAAAGTCAGCGTCATCGGATAGTTTAACCATCACATCAAAACCGTCTAGCTGGGCACCTACCATATAATCCACCTCAATGTCATGGTAATTCAATACGTGGAGTATCATGGCTGTAATGGTCGTTTTCCCATGACTACCCCCAATTACGACCCGCGTTTTATGTTTCGATTGTTCATATAAAAACTCTGGATATGAATATATTTTAAGGTTCAATTCTTGAGCTTTTAAAAGCTCGGGATTGTCTTTTTTGGCGTGCATTCCCAAAACCACCGCATCTAAATTTTGGGTGATTTTCTCCGGATACCATCCAAAACTATCTGGCAAAAGTCCGGCAGCATTTAATCGCGATTTTGAGGGTTCAAAAATAGTGTCGTCACTCCCCGTAACCTGCATCCCTTTGTTGTGAAGTGCCAAGGCTAAATTATGCATCGCAGCTCCACCAATAGCAATAAAATGTACATTCATAGTGTAAGTTTATGAGAGGTAAATATACGGAATGACGTTAAATTCTCTTAAGGCTTTCGCAATAAAATTAATTGCTTTTCTTTCAATGCAGGCTTAAAACCGGGCATTTCTTGCAGTGCACTTTCAATAGAAGAAAGTGCTTGAGGAATTTCACCTTGTAATCTAAATAACTGTGCTTGAAGTACATAAGCCGACTCTAAAGGTTTACTATCTTTAGAAGATTTGAAGTCAATAAACGTTTGGATATAACGTTGTCCAATTGTGTATTGTGTATTGTGAATCGCAGATGCTTTTGCGATGAGAAAATGCACTAAATTATTGTGCGATCTAAAATGGCTAGAATTTGATGGGTTACTTTGAAAACAGTTTAGCTCTATGACGTTTTCTAAACCCAATTTATAATAGATTTTTGCCTGCGTTCCTTGATCAGAATCTTCATAAACGTATGCTTTTGCAAAATAGCCATTCACTTTGGAAAGCTGTTCTAATTCATCCGCATATGAAATCGCTTTTTTATAACTTCCTCCTAAAAATCCTGGCAGTTGTGTGTACAATTCTACCAATGCCCAACGCACATTTATGTGTTTTGGGTTGAGTTGAGCGGCATTAAGAAATGATACTTTTACGTTTGAAATCAACCCAATAGCATTTAGCTTAGGTCCATCTTTGGCGAGTTTCCCTAAAACACCTCCGTATTTAAAATGATAGTCCGCATTAGTCGCCTCTAGATCTATGAGTTGTTTATATTTCGAAGCCGCTTTGTTCCAGTCACTTTGAAAACCATAGGCATCCCCAATCCGCTCTAGTAATTCTAAATTTTGTGGGGATTCTACTAAATAAGCTTCGAGTTTTTGAACCGCTTGATCGTAGTTTTTTGACTCAAATAAGGGCTCAAATTCTTGTGTGTAATTTTGACCTATTAATAAAAATGGAGAAAGTAAAATTAATAAAAAGCGCTTCATACCTACAACTTTTTAAGGATTCAACATGGCCCACAATCTATCTTTAAGTTCGACAATACCTAACTGTGCTAAAGAAGAAATAAAGACATAGTCGATTGGCAATTCTGCATCCAACTCTTCTATTAATTCTGCTTTAAGCTCATCGTCCAGCATGTCACTTTTTGATACGGCGATGATACGATCTTTATCCAGCATCTCAGGGTTATAGCGTCGCAATTCATCTAATAAAATATCATATTGTTTTTTGATATCATCCGCATCTGCAGGAATCAAAAATAAGAGAATTGAATTTCGCTCGATGTGACGTAAAAAGTAATGCCCCAACCCTTTTCCTTCGGCTGCACCTTCAATAATTCCAGGGATATCGGCCATAACAAACGATTGATAATCTCGATATTCTACAATTCCTAAATTTGGTTTTAAGGTTGTAAATTCATAATCGGCAATTTTTGGCTTCGCAGAAGATACAACAGATAACAACGTTGATTTTCCAGCATTAGGGAATCCAACCAATCCAACGTCTGCCAACACTTTTAATTCGATAGTTACAAATTTTTCATCCATCGGGAGACCGGGCTGTGCATAGCGTGGCGTTTGATTGGTTGACGATCTAAAATGCCAATTTCCTAAGCCTCCTTTACCGCCTTCACAGAGAATAACTTCCTCATTGTTTTCTGTAATTTCAAAAAGAATTTCATTTGAATCTGAATCTCTTACCACCGACCCTAATGGGACATCGACATACACGTCTTCACCATCAGATCCTGTACTCCGGCTTTTACTTCCACTACCTCCATGCCCTGCTCGAAAATGGCGTTTAAATTTCAAGTGATGTAACGTCCAAAGATTGTCACAACCTCTTACGATTATGTGACCACCGCGACCGCCATCCCCACCATCTGGACCCCCTTTTGTGATGAATTTTTCACGATGAAGGTGTACTGATCCCTTTCCTCCATTACCAGAGCAGGCAAACATTTTTACATAATCAACAAAATTACCTTCAGTCATTTGGTTCTGTTTTTTACAGTGTATCTACTACTGCATTGAGTCGAACTGTAATGTCTTCTATAGACCCTACGCCATTCACTCCAAAATATTTATCCTTGGCCGCATAATAGGACTTAAGAATTGCTGTTTCAGCATAATATATTTTTATTCTGTTTCGAACCACTGTATCATTTGCATCATCGGGTCTTCCACTCGTTTCACCACGTTTGAGAAGGCGTTTTACCAACACCTCATCATCAACTTCCAAAGCAATCATAGCGCTGATTTCTGTTTGATGCGATTTTAAAAGCACATCTAACGCGTCAGCTTGTAAGACATTTCTGGGAAATCCATCAAAAATAAACCCTTTAGAATCAAGGTTTTTAGCAACCTCAGCACTAAGCATATCAATGGTCACCTGATCTGGAACTAACTCACCTTTGTCCATAAAAGACTTTGCTAAAACCCCTAAATCTGTTTCGTTTTTTATATTAAAACGAAATACATCTCCAGTGGAGATATGTATTAAATCGTAAGTTTCTTTCAAAAAAGCTGCTTGAGTCCCTTTCCCTGCACCAGGAGGGCCAAATAACACTAAATTTTTCATTTTTATTTAAACTTTAAAATATTGACTTCAAAAATGGGTCAATGTTTACTACTAAATCAGGCCGCAAATATAATCAATTGTAAAGGTTTTGATTCGTTTTGATGCCCGATTTTAGTGTCCGATTTCATTTTTAAGTGTATTTTTGTGCTGTATTTATAAAATCGTTCAAGAAAATCTTATAATGGAGTATTTTTCATCAAACTTCAAACTTGGTATTTTAGGTGGCGGTCAGCTCGGGAAAATGTTACTCTATACCACCCGAAAATTTGACATCCGCACCAGTGTTTTAGACCCTAGTTTAGAGGCGCCAAGTAAACTGGCCTGCAACGATTTCTTTCAAGGAGATTTAATGGACTATGAGACCGTTTATAATTTTGGTAAAAAAGTAAACACACTCACTATCGAGATTGAAAATGTCAATATCGAAGCACTTAAAGCTCTTGAAAAAGAAGGCGTAAACGTATTTCCGTCATCAAAAACTTTAGAATCGATTCAAAATAAAGCAACCCAAAAATTATTCTACGTTGATCATAATTTACCCTCTGCCCCTTTTAAAAGGTTTGCGTTCACTGAAGAAATTTATACGGCAATAGAACACAGTAGCGTTGAGTTTCCCTTTGTATGGAAACGGGCTCAATTTGGGTATGATGGAACGGGCGTAAAAATTGTTCGTTCTGTGGCAGATTTGAAAAATTTACCAAATGTAGAATGTATCACAGAAGAACTTGTACCGTTTAAAAGTGAATTAGCAGTCATTGTTGCTAGAAACACAAAAGGGCAAGTTAAAGTCTATCCAGTGGTTGAAATGGAATTCCATCCCGAAGCAAATCAAGTTGAATATGTCTTATGTCCAGCTAGAATTTCGGATGAGATTGCAGTCAAAGCAGAACAGATCGCACTCAAAACCTCCGCAGCATTTGAACATGTGGGACTTCTGGCCGTCGAGCTGTTTTTGACACAAGACGATGAAATTTTAATCAATGAAGTTGCTCCTAGACCACACAATTCGGGACATCAAACAATTGAAGCGAGTTATACCTCACAATTTGAGCAACACATCAGAGCGATCTTAGGATTGCCAATGGGAAGCACCATAAACAAATTAAGTTCTGTGATGGTGAATTTAGTAGGCGCAGAAGGCCATACAGGAAACGTTATCTATGAAAATATAGAGAAATTAATGGAAATGGAGGGCGTCACTCCACATATATACGGCAAAAAAGAAACACGTCCCTTTCGAAAAATGGGACATGTGACAATCGTTCATTCGAAGCTTGAAAACGCTCGAGCGATCGCCCAACAAGTAAAACAGTCAATCAACGTAATAAGTAACTAATATGGCACAAGTAGGAATCATTATGGGAAGCGACAGCGACATGCCTGTCATGAAAGAAGCAATTGCAATTCTAGAAGAATTTGACATCCAAATAGAAGTAGATATCGTCTCTGCTCACCGCACCCCTGAAAAATTATTTGATTATGGATCTAATGCCCACAAACGCGGTTTAAAAGTGATTATTGCCGGTGCCGGCGGCGCAGCACATTTACCTGGAATGATTGCATCCCTAAGTCCTTTGCCTGTGATTGGTGTGCCCGTAAAATCGAGTAATTCTATCGATGGATGGGACTCTATACTATCCATTTTACAAATGCCAGGCGGGGTTCCTGTCGCAACCGTTGCTTTAAATGGCGCTAAAAATGCTGGTATCTTAGCCGCTCAAATTATTGGCGCTTCTGACAGCTGTGTTTTAGACAAAGTTTTAATGTATAAAGAAAATTTGAAAGCGAAAGTCCTTGAAGCATCCAAAAAAATTAAATCATAAATTTCCCCAAAACACCCACATGAGTATACTAAATACGCGTTTTGACACGCCATTCAATACCGCACCATTTTCAAAAATTAAAACAGAAGCGTATTTACCTGCTTTTAAAAAAGCCATTGAAAATGCTAAAAATGAAATTGATCAAATTGTTGAAAACAGTGCCCTGCCAAGTTTTGAAAACACGATTGAAGCGCTCGATTATACGGGCGAACAATTAGATCGGATATCGAGTGTTTTCTTTAATTTAAATGCTGCTGAAACAAACGATGCCATTCAAAAAATAGCCCAAGAGGTTTCCCCATTACTCACCGAATTCTCAAATGATATTGCTCTAAATGTCGCACTTTTTGAACGTGTAAAATCGGTTTACAACGCCAAAGAAACGCTTTCATTATCAAAAGAACAACAGACACTTTTAGATAAAAAATACAAAGGGTTTTCTAGAAATGGCGCCAACCTCAATGACGCTCAAAAAGAAATTCTTCGAGAAATCGACAAAGAACAAAGTCAACTCAAACTTACATTTGGAGAAAATATTTTAGCAGAAACCAATCGCTACGAACTTCATATTACGAAGCCCGCGGATTTAGAAGGCCTGCCAGAAGGTGCTATGGAAGCTGCCAAACAATTAGCGGTCGAAAAAAACAAGGAAGGTTGGCTAATCACACTCGATTACCCAAGTTATGTTCCCTTTATGACTTATGCAAAAAATAGAGGGTTACGAAAAAAACTCGCCTTAGCATTTGGTCAAAAAGGGTTTCAAAATGATGCCTTGGACAATCAAGAAATTGTTTTAAAAATCGCACAACTACGTTTCAAGAGAGCCCAGTTGTTGGGCTATGAAACCCATGCACATTTTGTGTTGGAAGAACGCATGGCTAAGACCCCTGAGACGGTGCAAAATTTCTTGGAAGATCTCTTGTCAAAAGCACTTCCTGCCGCCAAAAAAGAATTTAATGAACTCGAAGATTTTGCAATAAAACTAGATCACATCGATCGTTTGGAGAAATGGGACAGTGCCTATTACTCTGAAAAATTAAAACAAGAACGATTCAACTTTGACGACGAACAATTAAAACCTTATTTTAAATTAGAAAACGTCATTGAAGGTGCTTTTGAAGTGGCCCAAAAACTGTTTGGACTCCACTTTACACAATCTTGTGATATCGACACCTATCATAAGGATGTCATGACGTATACCGTTGAAGATTCGCAACAAAACTTGGTGGCTATTTTTTATGCCGATTTTTTCCCTAGAGCAGGCAAACGGAATGGCGCATGGATGACCTCGTATAAACCTCAATTCGTCAAAAACGATAAAAATGAAAGACCACACGTATCAATTGTGTGTAATTTCACTAAACCGACGTCTACAAAGCCATCCTTATTAACTTTTAACGAAGTTACAACCCTTTTCCATGAATTTGGACATGCACTCCACGGGATGTTAGCAGATACCATATACCCGAGTTTATCTGGCACAAGTGTAGCCTGGGATTTTGTAGAATTACCAAGTCAAATTATGGAGAATTGGTGTTATGAGAAAGAGGCGCTCGCACTGTTTGCGAAGCACTATGAAACTGGCGCCAATATTCCTATGGATCTTATTGATAAAATAAAAGCAGCGGCCACGTTCCAACAAGGCATGCAAACAATGAGACAACTGAGTTTTGGCTTACTAGACATGAACTGGCATGGCATTGACCCTAGCGAAATAACCGATGTGAAGCAGCATGAAACGAACGCATTTAAAGAAACACAATTGTTTCCAGAAGTCAAAGAAAACTGCATGTCAACGGCCTTTTCGCACATCTTTCAAGGGGGATATTCATCTGGTTACTACAGCTATAAATGGGCTGAAGTTTTAGATGCAGATGCCTTTGATTTTTTTAAAGAAACAGATCTTTTTGACCCTAAAATTGCCGAGGCTTTTAAAACAAATGTACTAAGTAAAGGTGGCACGCAAGACCCCTTAGAATTATACATCAAATTTCGAGGACAGAAACCAAAAGTAGAGGCTTTACTAAAACGATCAGGGCTTTTGAACTCGTAGGAAAACAAATACTAAAAGTAACGAAAAAACAGGGATCGCCTCAACCCAAAAAGCGGTATAATACCGGCTTCGACGTTTCTTGCTATTTGCCAACATCAGAGCTAATATCGCTGCAGAGAAAAGTAGGACTAAGAAACGATTTTGGGAAAATTGAACCTTAAAAAACTCCATCAAAACAGCATCTCCTAAGAGAGCATATCCAATAATTTTCGTGTATCTAAGGCCTAATTTTTGAGGGATGGTTGAAAGATGGAGTTCATCTATATCTAAGTCTCGAATTTCAAACGGAAGCATCAAAGCGATCACTATAAAAATACGTTGTAGAAGTATTAGGTAATGATCTGCAGTAAACACTTCCTGAGCTTCTAAAAGTGGCAAGACAACCGATGTCATTGCCCATATAATTGCAATAACATAGATTTTAAGACCGCCAATAGAGCGCAGATTTTTTGGGGTTTTGATGCCCAATGGAATCGCATATAAAAATGTAATGAGTCCTAAAACAACCAAGAGTAACTGACTGGTATTTTGAAGCAAACAAAACGTATATCCCAGTCCAATTAAACTGAATACAGACACCCATTGAATGTATTTTAATCTAGTAGTAAGAGAACGGTAATAAAATTTTGCCAAACCAAAATACTTCACAAAGTTATAACCCAACACTGAAGCACAAAAAATAGAAACATAAAAATCAGTCGTGAGATTTAAATTTGATTCATAGGCCGTCAAAATACAAAATGCCAGCACAGCGACTGCCACGTGTAGACTGCTATTTATATAAAAATCAAGGAGGCGTTTTAACGATGTCATTGCACAAAAATAGGGAAACTGTTAATAACCCTGAGAATTGTTTAATAACTTTCATTTCTTAAGATTTAAAACCTTGTTTAATTCCTTAATTTTGTTGTTTACACCAGATTCCTATACGATGAAAACAGATGTATTTGCCCTAAGACATATCGGACCAAGAGACGAGCATATCAAAGAAATGCTAGAGGTGGTTGGTACTCCATCTCTAGAGGAATTGATTACACAAACCGTTCCTGATAACATTCGAATCCAGTCGCCCTTAAATCTGGACGCTCCAATGAGTGAGCAAGAATATATTGAACACATTCATCGTCTAGCTTCCAAAAATAAGGTTTATAAATCCTATATTGGATTAGGCTACCATCCTTCGAATCTTCCCGCAGTAATTCAGCGAAATATTTTAGAAAACCCAGGTTGGTATACGGCCTATACGCCCTACCAAGCTGAAATTGCTCAAGGTCGCTTAGAAGCATTGCTAAATTACCAAACCATGATCACCGATTTGACTGGTATGGAGCTTGCTAATGCCTCATTATTAGATGAAAGCACATCGGCAGCGGAAGCCATGGCCCTGTTGTTTTCAGTACGCGCTAAAACTCAAGTAAAGGCAGGCACTGTCAAATTTTTTGTATCCGACGAGGTGTTACCACAAACAATATCCGTCCTGAAAACACGCGCAATTCCAATTGGGATAGAATTGGTTTTTGGATGTGCTGACGGTTTTAATTTTTCAGATGATTTTTTTGGTGCGCTCGTTCAATATCCAGGAAAATCGGGATTGATTATGGACTTAGAAGCTTTTATTTTTGAGGCCAATCAAAATAATATAAAAGTAGCCGTTGCGGCAGATATTTTGAGCTTAGTGGCTTTAGAGGCCCCCGGAAAATTTGGAGCCGATGTTGTGGTTGGCACCACTCAACGCTTTGGAATTCCAATGGGATATGGTGGGCCACACGCCGCCTATTTTGCAACAAAAGAAACGTATAAACGATTTATTCCAGGACGAATCATTGGGGTCACCAAAGATATGGACGGCAATCGCGCCCTGCGAATGGCACTACAAACTCGTGAACAACACATCAAAAGAGATCGTGCGACTTCCAATATTTGTACCGCACAAGTTTTGCTTGCAGTGATGGCCGGAATGTATGCCGTGTACCATGGTCCAAACGGCCTTAAATACATTGCCAATAAAGTACATTCTGCAACCGCAGCGCTGGCTGGGGCCGTGGAAGAACTAGGATTTGATCTGGTTCATCAATCGTTCTTTGACACAATTCAAGTTAAGGTTGCTGAAACTACAACGCTCAAAAAAAGGGCAGAACTACAAGAAGTTAACTTTCATTATCCAGATGCATCAACCGTTTCTATTTCTTTAAATGAAACCACAACAGTCTCAGATCTAAATCTTATTCTTTCCATTTTTTCGGAGGTATCTTATAAAAAATCGACCCCAATTCGAGTACTAAGTCATCCCACTAGAATTCCAAAAAGTACAGAACGAAATTCTGAGTTTTTAACTCATAAAATTTTTAATAGCCATCATTCAGAAACTGAATTAATGCGCTATATAAAACGATTAGAACGCAAAGATCTTGCGCTAAATTTTTCTATGATTTCATTGGGATCTTGTACCATGAAACTAAATGCTGCCGTAGAAATGCTACCCTTAAGCTGGCCAAATTGGGGAAATATTCACCCATTTGCGCCTTTGAATCAAGTCGAAGGATATCGTACCGTACTGACAGAACTCGAAGCTCAATTAGCAGAAATTACTGGGTTTTCGGGGACGTCTCTACAACCAAATTCGGGGGCACAAGGAGAATTTGCAGGTCTCATGGTTATTAGAGCTTATCATGAATCTAGAGGCGATCGTCATCGGAAAATTTGTATCATCCCCTCATCGGCGCATGGTACCAATCCGGCAAGTGCAGTAATGGCCGGCATGAAAGTAATCGTCACAAAATCGTCTGAAAACGGAAATATTGATGTGGAGGATTTAAGAGAAAAAGCGAGCTTACATAAAGACAATCTAGCCGCTTTAATGGTGACCTACCCCTCTACTCACGGGGTCTATGAATCTGCTATCAAAGAAATTACACAAATTATTCATGACCATGGCGGTCAGGTTTATATGGATGGCGCGAATATGAACGCTCAGGTAGGATTAACAAATCCTGGGAATATTGGTGCTGACGTGTGTCACTTAAATCTTCATAAAACATTTGCTATCCCACATGGCGGAGGAGGTCCCGGAGTTGGACCCATTTGTGTAGCGAAACAACTCACCCCCTTTCTACCTGGAAACCCCCTAATTCAAACAGGAGGGTCCAAAGCCATCAGTTCAATTTCCGGAGCGCCATTTGGATCTGCCTTAGCATGTTTAATTTCCTATGGGTATATTAAAATGTTAGGTGCTAAAGGATTGACCGATTCTACAAAAATCGCTATTCTAAATGCGAATTACATTAAAGAACGTCTTGAAGGTTATTATGACACATTATACTCTGGTGAACGAGGAAGAGCAGCCCATGAAATGATCATCGACTGTCGGGGTTTTAAAGCCAATGGTATTGAAGTTGTCGACATTGCAAAGCGACTTATGGATTTTGGGTTTCATGCACCAACGGTTTCCTTTCCAGTTGCAGGCACCATGATGATCGAACCCACCGAAAGTGAGGATAAGGCCGAAATGGATCGTTTTTGTGAGGCTATGATTGCCATCCGAAAGGAAATTGAAACCGCCAAGAAAGACACTCTTAACAATCCTTTAAAAAACGCACCACATACACAAGAAATGCTCACGAACGATGAATGGAATTTTCCATACAGCAGAGCCGTTGCAGCCTTTCCATTAGACTATATAAAAGATGATAAATTTTGGCCATCGGTTCGTCGCGTAGATGATGCCTATGGCGATCGAAATTTAATATGTACATGTACACCAATTGAGGCCTATGCCGAAGCTTAAAATAACCAAACTATGAATATCAAAATTACAGGAACTGGGAGTTATATTCCAAAAATCATACAGAAAAATGAGGCTTTTCAAGACCATTCATTTTTAAATATTGATGGCTCTGAGATCCCATCTTCAAATGAGGTAATCGTAGAGAAATTTGAAGCAATTACTGGAATTTCAGAACGCCGTTATGCCGAAGATCATCTTACCGCTTCTGACCTTGGTGCATTAGCCGCTGAAAAAGCCATTAAAGACGCTGGTATTGACCCTGAAACATTGGACTATATTATTCTTGCTCATAATTTTGGAGATGTAAAATCTGGATCGATTCAAAGTGATATTTTACCCTGTTTAGCGGCGCGTGTAAAAAATAGTTTGAAAATTAAAAATCCAAAATGTGTGGCCTATGATATTCTTTTTGGATGTCCGGGTTGGGTTGAAGGCGTGATTCAAGCGCAAGCCTATATCAAAGCAGGGATGGCCAAAAAATGCTTGGTGATTGGCGCAGAAACTCTCTCACGAGTGGTCGATCCGCACGATAGAGATTCCATGATTTATTCAGATGGCGCTGGCGCCACAATCATTGAAGCTACCGAAGAGGAAGGCGGCATCCTATCGCATGAGTCTGCATCTTATACGCATGATGAAGTATATCATTTGTTTTTTGGATGTTCTAACAATAAATCGCTTGAAGAAGATACCCGTTTCATAAAAATGTATGGTCGTAAAATTTATGAATTCGCGCTGTCAAATGTGCCGAGTGCGATGCAAACTTGCTTGAACAACAGTGGAATTGATATTAAAGACGTAAAAAAAATATTGATTCATCAAGCGAATGAAAAAATGGATGAAGCCATTGTTAACCGTTTTTACAGGCTTTACAAAACTCCTGTTCCACAAGGCATCATGCCAATGAGTATTCATAAATTAGGAAACAGTTCCGTTGCTACAGTCCCTACCCTATTAGACCTCATCAAAAACAACCATATGGAAGGACATCAACTCAATAAAGGAGATATTGTTATCTTTGCGAGTGTTGGTGCTGGAATGCACATCAATGCAATCGTTTACAAATACTAATATGTACGCCACAAATTTTCCTAAAAAGCGCTATAAGCACACGCTAGAGTTTCTTAAAAACCATATCGCTCCTTCGGAATCAATCCTAGATTTAGGGGTTGAAAATCCCTTATCAGAAATTCTTAAAGCCGAGGGGTATCAAGTCAATAATACATCTGGAGAAGATTTAGACACCAATACAACTGCTTTGGATACTGACCAGTTTGAGGTGGTCACTGCTTTTGAAATATTTGAACATTTACTGTCGCCTTTTACCGTCTTAAAAAGTATCAAATCAAAAAAATTAGTGGCAAGTATTCCACTAAGGTTGTGGTTTTCTACGGCCTATCGAAGTAAAACCGACCCGCGAGATCGTCATTTTCATGAATTTGAATCTTGGCAATTTGATTGGTTATTGGAAAAAGCAGGCTGGAAAATTATCGCAACTAAAAAGTGGACCAATCCTACTAAAAAAATCGGAATTAGACCACTACTTCGTTGGTTTACACCAAGATACTATATTGTTTACGCTGAAAGAATTTGAAGTTTTATATTGTCATACCGGCCCATAACGAAGCTGATTTTATCGGTCAAACGCTGCAATCGCTCGTCGGTCAAACCCTCCGCCCAACAAAAGTGGTAGTAGTCGATGACCATTCTTCAGATTCAACCGCTACTATCGTTAAAAACATAGCAACAGAACATCCTTGGATCTCGTTAGTCGCAAACACTTCATCCGAAGCGCACTTACCAGGCGCTAAAATCATCAACGCCTTTTATAAAGGATTTGAAACCCTAGATTCAGAATATGATGTGATTTGTAAATACGATGCTGATGTAATTTTTCCAGTAAATTATCTAGAAACACTTGCAGGCCATTTCCAAAAAAATCCAAAACTTGGGATGGTCGCGGGGCACTGTTATATTGAACAAAAAGGAACTTGGGTTTTAGAAAATCTAACATCAAAAGACCACATTCGTGGGGGCTTGAAAGCCTATCGAAATGTTTGTTTTTTGGAAATAGGAGGCCTCAAAAAATCGATGGGATGGGATACAATTGATGAATTACTGGCACGATACTACCATTGGCACTTTGAAACAGATGCATCGCTTCACGTCAAACATCTAAAACCAACGGGCGCACATTACAGCAGTAAAGCAAAACATTTACAGGGCACTGCATTGTACAAAATGCGGTATGGTTTTGTTTTAGCCTTTTTATCGGCCTTAAAATTAGCTTATAAAAAACGCCGTATAGACCTTTTATGGGATTACATCTCAGGCTATATAAATGCATTTTTACAGGAAGAACCGTATCTTATTGACGCCGATCAAGGGGCGTTTGTGAGAGCGTACCGCTGGAAAAACATCAAACGTAAATTTAGGCTTCTACCTTAACCATCCAATTTAATTCATCGGGAAGTGTTCCGATTCTGACACCATTAATGGTATCTAAAACCAATTGACCCACCGGACTCGTATCCGACACATGAATGACAGCGGATTTATAACCGATTTCTTGAATCATCGCAATACCCACAGCCGTGCCTGTTCCAAATGCTTCTTCTAGTTGACCGTTATTTGAGGCCTCAATGATCTCATCAATCGTAATTGGACGCTCGACCACTTCGTACCCTTTGTGACGTAAAAAATCAATCACACTCATTCGAGTAATACCCGCTAAAATCGATCCATCTAACGAAGGGGTGACAAAAGCCCCATTAATCTTGAAAAAGATGTTCATGGTTCCAACTTCCTGAATGTATTTAAACTCATTGGCATCTAACCACAACACTTGATCAAACCCTTTCGATTTGGCGATTTCTGTTGGAAGGACTGCCGCTGCATAGTTACCGGCTGCTTTGGCTTCGCCAGTCCCCCCGTGAGCCGCCCGAATATAGGTGGTTTCAGCATACAAACGAACACGGTTTGTATAAATTGGTTTTGAAGGGGATGCCATGATGATAAATTTGTAAGAATCGGCAGCACGCATTCCAATAAAAGCCTCGTCCGCAAACATAAAAGGGCGTAAATACAAGGCGCTTCCTTCTTGCGGAGGAATCCATTGCTGATCCATACTGACGAGTTGTTTTAATGCCTCTACAAAAAGTGTTTCGGAAAATTCTGGCATTCCCAATCGACGTGCACTAAAATTGAGACGTTGGGCATTTTTTTCGGGACGAAACAAAAAAGGAGTCCCATTAGAATCAACAGTTGCTTTCATTCCTTCAAACAATGCTTGGCCATAATGCAACGCCATACATGCAGGATGCATTGGTATGAATTCCATAGGCGTGATTCGAGGGTTTTTCCATTGACCATCTTCGTAATCACATACAAACATATGATCTGTAAACGTACGACCGAGAGCAATTGAATCAAAATCGAGCGTATCGACTTTTGAATCCTTAACTTTTGTAATTGAAATTAAATTCGACATGGATATAGAGCGTTTAAAAATTAGGTTTCGGAGAAACTATTTATATTTTTTTAATTGCGATTTCGTGAATTCACTTAATACCAACTGACCACTAATGGCGGCACGTTCATTTAATAATTCACCCCAATGCTGAGCCCCTTCCCAAAAGGTGCTTTTTAGTTTTTGAAGGGCTTCTGGATTATACGTACTCAGTTGTTGTGCAAACGCCTTTACCTCTGTATCTAAAACATCTGTAGACGGAAAAACCTTGGTATATAATCCGTTATCTTGAGCCCATTGTGCCGAGAAAAACGTAGTAGCTTCCAAACTTAATTGTGAGAATGCACTGATGCCTATTTTTCGAGTTACTGCGGGTTCAATCACAAAAGGACCAATCCCAATAGAGAGTTCACTTAATTTTATATCTGAATGAGACGTTGCCATACAATAATCGGTTGCAGCAGCCAATCCTACCCCGCCTCCAACGGCTTTGCCTTGCACACGACCAATAGTGATTTTAGGACAATTTCGAAGGGCGTTGATTACATTTGCAAACCCCATAAAGAAATCGGTTCCTTCTTGTGGATTTGAAATAGCTCTTAATTCCTCAAAACTTGCACCGGCACAAAAGGTGCGATCGCCCCCACTTTGTAGTACAATCACTGCAATCGTTGGGTCTGAGCCAGCTTGCGCAATTAAATCCGTCAGATTTGACAACATTGCAGCTGGTAACCCATTATGAGGGGGATTATAAAATTCAATATAACCGACTTTATTTTGGACGTTTAAATGGACGTAAGAGGTTGACATATTGTATTGATTTAATGATGCTAATATAGGAGAATTTTAGCGGATTTGATTAACCTCCTAAAACTTCATAAATGGAAATCGAGTTTCTAAAACTTGAATCGCTCCCGCTAATTTTGATAAAAACGCTGCATGTTCGGAAGTGGAAGGATTAAAGGGTGCATGAGACAAGCCTTTCTGAATTCGATTCACCTCTTTCATCGTCAAATTTACATGAGGGTCTATCCAGATCGATTGAAACTTTTTCCAAATATAATCGATCGCTAGTTGGTTGGGATGCACCATATCTTCTTTGTAAAACCGATAGTCTCTCAGTTCGTCCATTACAATCTCGTAGGATGGGAAGTAATATGCATTTTTGGAAGGCTTCAAAACCGAGTGAAGTGCGGCGATCAGATGGGCTTTACTTTGATTATTTTCTACAAAGCCATCTTTAAGGTGGCGCACTGGAGAGATTGAAAAAATAATCGTCACTTCAGGATTAAACGCTTTAAGGATGGAAAGAATCGCCTCAAAGGTTTCTGCTAGTTGATCGCTCCTTAAAATTGATTTTTCAAATTCTTGCGCCGGCTGTTTATGACAGTTGGCTACAACACTATTGGTCTGTATATGGGTATAAACCCAAGCGGTTCCAAATGTAAGTACCACATGAGAAGCTGATTTCAGTTGGTTTTGAATGGAGGTCTGAGCGGTATTTAGAGTGTCTAATAGTTCGATTTTTGAAATGCGATTCAATTTTGAATGCGCTCGATAACTTTGCCAATACCCATGACTAAAAAAAACATCCTTTTCAGTGTAAGGATTGTCTTGATGTGCTCTTGTTAGAAACTCTAAAATCGCCACCGGATGGAACAACACTCCAAAAGGATTCACCTGGGATTGAAACTTATAATGTAAAAACTTCTCCGCCATATTTTCAGCGAAACAGGAGCCCAATAAAACCACTTTAGAGTTATAATCGATCACTGGCGATTGTTTAACTAGGGGTATTTGGGTTTGAAGTTTCACAAGAGGCGTATTTATAGGATGTAGGATTTGGCATTCTCTAAAGCTTCTTGGAGACCCGCAGGTTTTTTTCCACCTGCCGTCGCATAAAAGGGTTGTCCACCTCCACCGCCTTGAATATAACGTCCGAGTTCGCGAACCATGGTCCCAGCGTTGAGTCCTTTTGAAGCAACCAGTCCTTTTGACACATAACAAGAGAGGATGGCTTTGCCTTGTTGCTCGGTTCCAAAAAGGAGAACGGCAGTGTCATATTCTTTTCCAATTTCAAAAGATAAATCTTTAATTCCTGTAGCATCTAAATCGACTTGCTTTGCTAAGAAATGAATCCCATTAATCAATTCAATTTCTTGTTTTAAGTGGCCTTTCATCGCTGCTGCTTTGTCCTTTAAAAGTGCTTCGATTTGTTTTTTTAGTTTTGAATTTTCAGATTTCAAATCGGTGATGGATTTAACCGGATCACTGGAATTATTTAGCACTGATTTAATTTGGTCAAAACTGGCATTGTTTTGAGAGTAGTAAGATTTGACAGCATCATTTGTAATGGCTTCAATACGGCGAATTCCTGCGGCAACAGCGCCTTCAGATTTAATTTTAAAATGCCATATATCAGATGTGTTTTTAACATGGGTTCCTCCACATAACTCAATCGAATTTCCAAAACGAATGGTGCGTACTGCATCGCCATATTTTTCTCCAAAAAGAGCAATTGCACCTTCTGAAATGGCCTGCTCCATTGGCACTGCTCGGTGTTCTTCTAACGCTAATTTTCCTTCGATACGGGCATTTACAAAATTTTCAATCTCTTTTAATTCTTCCGGGGATATTTTTGAAAAATGTGAAAAATCAAATCGTAAATATTTTGAATGAACTGCCGATCCTTTTTGTTCGACATGGGCCCCTAAAACTTCTCTTAGAGCCTGGTGTAATAAGTGGGTCGCTGTATGGTTACATTCGGTACGGAAGCGTTGATTAGAATCCACGACCGCCGTAAACGTATCGGTAAGGTTTTTGGGTAAATTTTTTGCAATATGGATTGCTACATTATTTTCTTTTTTGGTATCTAAAATATAAATCACATCGCCATTAGCCGCTTCTAAATACCCTTTATCGCCTACCTGGCCACCACTTTCGGAATAAAAAGGCGTTAGGTTAAATACCAACTGGAATTGTGCACCGTATTTAACCGAGGTGACTTTCCTATATTTAGTGATTTTTACAGACGTTTTTAAATGGTCATAGCCCAAAAATTCTTGTTCATCATCTTCTAATATAACGGTCCAATCTTCTGTAGAAACTTCGCTTGCTGATCTAGATCGTGTTTTTTGTTTTTGAAGTGCTTCTTCAAAACCTGCAGTATCTAAAGTCCTGTTTTTCTCACTCAAAATCAAAGCCGTTAAATCGACTGGAAATCCATACGTATCATAGAGTTCAAATGCTTTATCCCCTGAAATATGCGTTCCTTTGGTGGTTTCAATGATGCGATCAAGCAATACCAAACCTTGGTCGAGTGTTCTTAAAAACGACCCTTCTTCTTCTTTTATCACATTTTGAATTAATTGTTGTTGTGCCAAAATCTCAGGGAAAACGGCCCCCATTTGCTTCGTTAAAACGGAGACCAATCGAAACATAAACGGTTCCTTAAGATCTAAAAAAGTAAAACTGTAACGTACGGCACGTCTTAAAATTCGACGAATCACATAGCCAGCACCCGTATTGCTTGGTAACTGTCCATCTGCAATTGAAAAAGCCACTGCTCTCACGTGGTCCGAAATCACTCGAATGGCAATATCTTGTTCTAACTGCTTTCCGTAATCATGCCCTGAAATGGTTTCAATTTCTCTTATAATCGGAGTAAAAACATCGGTGTCATAATTGGAAGTTACATTTTGAAGCACCATACACAGACGCTCAAACCCCATTCCGGTATCGATGTGTTTTTGAGGCAATGGTTCTAAACTTCCGTTCGCTTTACGGATAAATTCCATAAACACAAGGTTCCATATTTCGACAACTTGTGGGTGGTCTTTATTAATTAATTCATGACCAGATATTTTTTCTTTTTCTTCTTTTGAGCGGATATCCACATGAATTTCGCTGCAAGGGCCACAAGGGCCTTGTTCGCCCATTTCCCAAAAGTTATCATCTTTATTCCCTGTCAGAATTCGATCTTCAGGGATTAAGTTTTTCCATATATCATACGCTTCAGAATCCAGGGTGGTTCCATCGGCTTTACTGCCTTCAAAAACGGTTACATACAAAATGTCTTTGTCTATTTTGTAAACTTCAGTCAATAATTCCCAGGCCCATTCAATCGCTTCTTTTTTAAAATAGTCGCCAAAACTCCAGTTTCCTAACATCTCAAAAAGGGTGTGGTGATAAGTGTCATAACCCACTTCTTCTAAATCGTTGTGTTTTCCTGAAACACGCAAACATTTTTGAGTATCGGTTATTCTATTTTTTGGAGGGGTGCCATTTCCAAGAAAAAATTCTTTGAAAGGCGCCATCCCAGAATTGACAAACATTAAAGAAGGATCGTCTTTGAGAACCATCGGAGCTGATTGCAAAACTTGGTGTTTTTTTGATTCAAAAAAAGCTAAAAATTGAGATCTTATATCTTGAGATTTCATGCAAAAATGTTAAGCTTAGTGAAATAATTTGTTTTTAATTCGAAACAATTTATATATTTGTTTAGAGTCGATCTTTAAATTCTTAAAGATTGACCATTATTCAACAAAAATAGAACTTTTTAGGCAATGTCTAATGTAAAATATTATTACGATTCCGAAACCCTCACTTATCGTCCGATAACTCGAAAAAAAAGGACTACAATTAAGTACTCTTTGGTATTCCTATTGGCTGCGGGAATTTTTGGATTTATATCTGTTTTGATCGCTGGACATTTTTTTGAATCTCCGAGAGAAAAAGCATTAACTCGCGAGCTTCAAAATCTAGACTTTCAATACAATATTCTCACTAAAAAAATGGAAGAAGCTGAAACCGTTTTAACTAATATTGAGAATCGAGATAACGCTATTTATCGTCTTTATTTTGAAGCAAATCCCATCCCTGAAGAACAACGGAAACAAGGCCTTGGAGGTATTAACCGCTACAAAAAATACGAAGGGTATAATAATTCAAATTTGATTATTACCACGAATAAACGTATTGACATACTTCAAAAACGCATCATTGTGCAGTCAAAATCACTGGATGAAATTACGGACTTAGCAAAAGATAAAGAGAGTTTTTTGGCTAGAATTCCAGCCATTCAACCGATCAGAAATGAAGATCTAACGCGCATGGCTTCTGGATACGGTTACCGTAGTGACCCTTTCACGAAAGTTCGTAAATTTCATTATGGCATGGATTTTACGGCCCCAAGAGGCACCCCTGTTTATGCGTCTGGAGATGGCGTTGTCAAACGTGCCGATGGACGTGCTTCCGGATATGGACGTCACATTCGAATTGATCACGGTTATGGGTATCGGAGTTTGTATGCCCACCTCTATAAATACAATGTCAAAAGAGGTCAAAAAGTAAAACGTGGCGACCTTATTGGTTATGTGGGCAGTACGGGACGCTCACAAGCACCTCACCTTCATTATGAAGTTTTTAAGGATGGAGATCGAATCAACCCTGTCAACTTTTACTATGGGAATTTGAGTCCCGAAGAATTTAATGAATTACTGGCAAAAGCGTCTCTCGAAAATCAATCTTTAGATTAATGCATTTAGAGCTTCCAACAAAACGCTATTACAGCATCGGTGAAGTGGCAAAAGCATTCGATGTGAACGCCTCATTAATTCGGTTTTGGGATAAAGAATTTGACGCCCTTAAACCAAAAAAAAATGCTAAAGGTAACCGTCGATTTACTCCTGAAGATGTTCAAAACCTGAAGTTAATTTTTAACTTGGTAAAAGAACGAGGTTATACGCTTGATGGTGCTAAAACCTATCTGAAAGAACAAGACCATAAATCCATTGATAATTTTGAAATCATCACAAAATTAGAACGTGTAAAAAACGAATTAATAAAAATCAAAAATCAACTCTAAAACCTACCTATCATGAAAAAATGGCTCATTCCCTTAGTAATTATCGCAATCGTTATCTTTGGAATCTACAACTGGGCAGTTGGATTCAATAATACCGCCGTCGAGCATGAAGCCAATGCCAAAACCGCTTGGTCAAATGTCGAAAGCTCTTACCAACGCCGAAATGACCTCATTGGAAATCTGGTAAAAACTGTTAAAGGCGCCGCAGATTTTGAAAGAAACACATTAACTGAGGTGATTGAGGCCCGCGCAAAAGCCACCTCAACAACGATTGACCCTTCTAATATTACACCCGATAAATTGGCTGCCTTTCAACAAGCACAAAGCGGACTGAGTAGTGCCTTATCTCGACTTTTGGTCACGGTAGAACGTTATCCAGAATTGAAAGCGAATCAAAACTTTTTGGACTTACAAAACCAGTTAGAAGGCACCGAAAACAGAATTAATGTGGCCAGAGATCGGTTTAACGAATCGGTAAATATATATGATATTTTTACTTCAAAATTTCCAAACAAAATCTTAGCAGGTTGGTTTGGCTTTGATGAAATGTCGCGATACAATGCCGCAGCAGGTTCCGAAAATGCCCCCGATATTGACTTCGATTTTAACTAATCTAAACCCTAAATAATGATGTCATTAGAAGACTTCTTAAGCGCAAAAGAAGAAGAACAGATTGTCACGGCCATTCGCCAAGCGGAGCAAAGAACGTCTGGCGAAATTCGTGTACATATTGAAAATGGCGGTTCGAAAGCAATTGACACCCGTGCAAAAGAAGTGTTCCTTCAATTAAAAATGGACCGTACTAAACTTCAAAATGGTGTTCTCATTTACGTCGCTGTTTCGAAACATCAATTTGGGATTTATGGTGACAAAGGAATTGATACCAAGGTAACTCCTAGTTTTTGGGACGATACCCGTGATGTGATGCAGAACTTCTTTAAACAAAAGCAGTTTAAAGAAGGGCTTGTGCAAGGTGTTCTAACCGCTGGAAAGGCCCTTAAGGCGCATTTCCCACGGGAATCAGACGATACCAATGAATTATCAGATTCGATTTCTAAAGGCTCAGATGTATGAAAAATAGACTCCAAAAAATAGCATCGTTTTGTGTCCTCGTTCTAATGCTTGTGTCCACGCAAGTAAACGCGCAATATCAAATCCCTAAAAAACCAAACGTTCAAACGAGCGTTTATGATTACAGCCAACTATTAAGTCCGCAACAAGCCGCTCGATTAGAACAAAAACTCATTCGGTATTCGGACAGTACCTCAACTCAAATTGTGGTGGCGATCATCAACTCGACCGAAGGCGAATACATTAACTATTTGGCGACGAACTGGGCCCAAGAATGGGGTGTTGGAGATGCAAAAAAAGATAATGGCGTTTTTATTTTATTGGCCAAAAACGATCGGAAAATAAACATCAGTACGGGCTATGGCGTCGAACATTTGCTGACCGATAAAATGTGCAGCCGAATTATTCAGGAATCCATCATTCCGTTTTTCAAGAAAAACGATTATTATGGCGGCTTAGAGGCTGGAAGTACTCAAGTATTCAAAGTATTAACAGGTGAATTTAACGCAGCACCTCGAAACATTCAAAAAGATGCCTCAGGCAAAAATATTCTATTCTTAATTTTCATCTTCGTTATTTTACTCATTGCTTTTTCTAAAATCGGAAAAAACAACGGTCGGAATAATGGTGGACAGCGACGCCCAAGCGGTTTGCTAGAAGCCATCTTATTGAGTAATATGGGACGTGGGAATTTTGGCGGCAGCTCCAGTTCCAGCGGTGGTGGCTTCGGTGGTGGTTTTGGCGGCGGTTTTGGTGGTGGAGGTTTTGGTGGCGGCGGTGCCTCAGGGGGTTGGTAACCCTATTTTTTTCGCATATAAATTGTAATCGGCACCCCATTAAAGTCGTACAAAGTTCTTAATTTATTTTCTAAAAATCGCTTGTAAGGTTCTTTTACATATTGTGGTAAATTACAGAAAAATGCAAATTGTGGTTGCGGCGTTGGCAGCTGCATAATGTATTTGATTTTGACGAATTTCCCTTTTAATGCTGGTGGTGGATAGTTTTCAATAATCGGTAATAAATCATCGTTTAACACACTTGTTTTGATGCGTTTGGTACGGTTTTTATAGACCTCAACTGCCGTTTCCATGGCTTTAAAAATACGTTGTTTGGACAGTGCCGAGATAAATACGATGGGCACATCGGTAAATGGCTCGATTTGTTTTTTAATATACGTCTCAAACTCTTTGGTGGTTTTGGTGTCTTTTTCAATCAAATCCCACTTATTAACCAAAATCACAACCCCTTTATGGTTTCGTTGTGCGAGCCAAAAAATATTTTGAACTTGGCCATCAAATCCACGTTGTGCATCACAAACTACCAAACAAACATCACAGTGCTCAATGGCACGAACGGAACGCATAACGGAGTAAAATTCTAAGTCTTCTTTCACCTTTGCTTTACGACGAATTCCAGCGGTATCTACCAAATTGAATTCAAAACCAAAACGGTTGTATTTTGTATCGATCGAATCACGAGTAGTGCCCGCAATATCAGTCACGATGTAACGATCTTCACCAATCAAAGCATTGATAAAAGACGATTTGCCCGCATTTGGGCGTCCAACCACAGCAAATCGTGGTAATACAGCTTCTTCTACTTCCTCAACTTCTGGCAACGCTTCTACTAACGCATCCAGTAAATCGCCAGTTCCACTTCCATTGATACTCGCAATGGTGTAGTACTCCCCTAATCCCAGAGCATAAAACTCAACCGCATCTTGCTCACGCATGGCGTTGTCGACTTTATTAATGACCAAAAAAACAGGTTTATTAATTTTTCTTAAGAGCTTGGCAACATCTTCATCCATGCCAGTCACGCCCGATTCTACATCGACCATAAAAATAATGGCATCTGCTTCATCAATAGCGAGCTCAACTTGTTTGTCGATCTCAGCTTCAAAGACATCATCACTTCCTAAGATATAGCCTCCCGTATCAATTAACGAAAATTCTTTGCCATTCCAATCACTTTTTCCATAATGACGGTCACGAGTCACCCCACTCACGGCATCAACAATGGCTTCTCGCCTTTGAATCAACCGATTAAAAAATGTGGATTTTCCAACATTTGGACGTCCTACTATCGCTACAATATTGCTCATATGCTTATAAAATTGCTGCAAAAATAGGAAATATCCTTTTGGTAAGCTCTTTTTTATGGAAGTTTAAAAAATATATAACTACAAATGAATATCTTTAGAAACCCCTTAAATCTATTATCATGGAAATTAGCAACAAAATTGTCTTAAGACCTCGTTTTTCATTCGACCAAAAAAATGCCCAGAGTCACGTATTAGAAGCATTTGATGGTGCCAAAAAAAGTCAGAACACCATTAAAATCAACCGCTTAGATACGCACGTATTTTTTAAAATTCCGAAAGCAGAACAACACTTTTGGTCGCCACAACTCCATTTGGAGGTTTTAGAAACGGATGCATCCCACTGTAAAATTAAAGGCTTCTTTGGTCCCAACCCCACTTGTTTTGATGGTGATGATGGTGGTTTTATGGATCGCCCTATACATTAGCGGCCGAATTGGAAAAAAGAAAGGCCAACATCAAATGCACGAATTACATGATTTTATGACCGCCGATTTGAAAACGGTTTAAATGTTTGTACATTGAACCAAGATAAAGACCCCCAAAATTACGTTGGAGTGAGAGATATTGCAGATATTGACAACACTCCAAAACTGATTATTCATAGTCGAATAGACAGAGACGTACCTTTCATAAGAGGAAAAAATGTCTTTAACGCCGCCAAAGAATCGAAAGAATTTTGGGAAACAAAAACAGACCATATTATGACATTAATAGATTTAACAGACGAAGCGATTATCAAAATAATGGAGCAAATACGTTAATTAATAATGTAAAAAATAATAGTAGTTTAATTTCCTGCGCCGCAAGGTTTCCCCATGCGGCCGCATTCTATGGATAAATCCAAATAAAAAATGATGAATCTTAAGTTGTTTTAAAAAATAAACTTGCAAATTACGTAACTAATATTTATTTTTACACGTATAATACAATAACATGGACACTAAATTAACACTTAGCGTAGATAAAACCATCATTGAAGGGGCAAAAATATATGCTAAATTTCATAAGGTGAGTTTATCTCATTTAATAGAATCCTATTTAGCTGCATTGATTTCAAAAAACAGTAAGAAAGTTGAAATCACACCCCTAGTAGAAAGCTTGAGCGGCGTGATTGATTTGGATCCTAATTTTGATTTCAAAAAAGACTATACAGATTTCTTAATCGAAAAATACAAATGAGCACATTATTTATCGACACTAATATTGTCTTGGATTTACTTTCGAAGCGTACACCGTTTTATGAGAGTGCAGCTCAAATATTTTCGTTTGCGGATAAACATAAATTAAAATTATCCGTAAGTGCCCTAACCTTTGCAAATACAAACTATATTTTATCCAAACTTAAGTCCATAAAGGAAGCGCGCGAAATTCTAAGAAGGTTCAAAGTCCTTGTTAAGGTCTTGCCTCTTAACGATAAAATTATTGACCTTGCTTTAAATGATAAGGCATTTAACGATTTTGAAGATGGGCTTCAGTATTACACTGCTCTCGAGGGTAATCAAGACATTGTCATTACACGAGATTTGAAAGGTTTTAAAAATGCTAAAATTCCAGTGATGACTGCAGAGGAATATTTGATTTCTATTGCATAGCCCCGTTCCTCAAAGTTAGGAGACTTTGCAGCAGGGGAATCATATTTTAAACAGTAGCCATATTTCAGGATAGACCATTAGAAAAATGAACACTGACAGATTTAAAAAAATCATAAAGTACTCTTTTACATCAATTGGCGTTATTTTATTGATTGCCACTTTACTTGGCTACACCAACCTTAGGAATTTACCAACAACCGAAAATAAAAAAACTCAGTATTTAACTATTGGAAAGGAAAGAATTAGATGTTTCCAAAAAGGGACTGGAAAAGATGTATTACTCATTCATGGAACGCCTGGCTCAATTGAGGATTGGAATGGAATTATAGACTCTCTATCCAAAGATTACAGAGTGACCGCTTTTGACCGATTAGGCCACGGATTTAGTTCTTCAAATCAATACACCTATCACTTGAAAGATAATGCCACTCTTGTAGCGGATTTAATTAAAGAGTTGAAATTAAAATCACCTTTGATTGTTGGGCATTCGTATGGAGGTTCTATCGCTGCGTTTATGGCCGCTAATTCAAAATTAAAAGATCTTGAATATATGATCATAGACTCTCCATTATACGAACACCAGCCAAGTTGGTTATACCGATTGGTGGCCCTGCCCGTTTTTGGAAAAGGAATTGCTTTAGTTTCCTCTTTTACAATTGCCAACCACCAAATAAAAAAGGGCGTTTCACCCTTATTTAAAAGTCTTGAAAAAGAAGTAATTGATGATTTCGTAAAAGAACGACAAGTAATTTGGTCTCAGCCAAAAGTGATTTACTCAAAATCAAAAGAGTCCGTGAACTATTCGGATGATTTGAATTCAATCTCAATAAAATATAGAAACATAAATTCTAAAATAACGATCATCACTGGAAAGGATGCCAAAAGTACCTTTAGAAACGATTGCGAAAAATTTAACTCTGAAGTCGCTAATAGCGAATTGATATTACTAGAAAACTCCGGCCACTACATCCCTTTGGAAAAACCGTTCGAGTTGATTGAAATTATAAAAAAAAGAATGGATTCTAAACCTTAGATTATAATACTATCGATTAACTGAAGATTTTTAAGAATTATTATACCCAAAACGTTTGAGTTGGTTTTGGTTAGAACGCCAGTTTTTATTCACTTTCACATACAATTCTAAGTGGACTTGTTTGCCAAAAAATTTCTCTAAATCTTTTCGAGACTCAACACCCACACGTTTGAGTGCGATGCCTTTATGTCCAATAATAATCCCTTTTTGGGTTTCACGTTCGACCATGATAACCGATCGCATCCGGATGATGTCTTCTTCTTCAAAAAATTCTTCGGTATCGACTTCCACCGCATAAGGAATTTCTTTTTTGTAGTGGATTAAAATCTTTTCACG
Source organism: Flavobacteriaceae bacterium (assembly GCA_029252265.1). Taxonomy (GTDB): domain Bacteria; phylum Bacteroidota; class Bacteroidia; order Flavobacteriales; family Flavobacteriaceae; genus Hel1-33-131. The sequence goes on from JAQXBT010000081.1 coordinate 51,927, forward strand.
GATTTTTTCATTGACAAAAAATCGTTCGGGTTTGTCTGTCAGTTGATCTTTGGGATAGTATGCTGGTGATTCTGGCAATAACTCCAAAATACGATCAAAGACATTTTTCACATTAAACCCTTCCAAAGCAGAAATTGCTATAAACTCCGCATTCGGAACTTTTTGTTGCCAAAGCTGTGCTTGTTCTTCTAATTGTTCTTGATT
>JAQXBT010000014.1 GCA_029252265.1 Flavobacteriaceae bacterium
AACTTTTTGTTTGTCATTATTTATGATGTCATCGAATGCATAATGGATTCATCATTCAGTTTTAAAACCAACGCATACATGCACGCCACTGTAAAATTACAGTAAACTAATATCTAACTATTGAATCCATTGGTTGTGAAGATTTTGACTTTGGGGTCTTAATCTGATCTAAATGTATAAAAAAATCACGGATTTCCAAAGAAATACGTGATTATTAATAGTTTGTGGTGTGTGTTAGTTTTTAGAGTTTCACACAATTAAGGGCCCTTCATCAAAGCTAGTTTGCTTGGAATGTTCATCAAAATAGAAGTCTATTTTCCCTACATAAAGGCCATAACATCCCACTTGATTGACCAGTACTTTTTTGCCATCGGCATTGGTTTCCACGGTTGGTTTGTCTAAAAAGGTATGGGTATGGCCACCAATAATTAAATCGATATTTTTAGTGGCTTTGGCGAGTTTTAAATCGGATATTTTGTTTGGTTCGTTTTTGTACGCATACCCAAGGTGTGAGATACAAATGATCAGGTTACACTGTTCGTCTTCTTTAAGAATTCGACTCATGTCTTGCGCTATTTCAATCGGGTCGAGGTAAGTTGTTTCTTTAAAGGCCTCTTTATTGACCAGCCCGAGGAGTTCAATGCCCAATCCAAATACCCCAATTTTGACGCCGCCTTTATTGAACAATTTATATGGTTTGACATGGGTGTCCATGATAGTGTTTGAAAAATCGTAATTGGCCGATACAAAGTCAAAATTTGCATGTGGAAGTTGTTTGTAAAGTCCTTCAATGCCATTGTCAAAATCATGGTTTCCAATGGTAGCAACATCATATTTGAGCATGCTCATGAGTTTAAACTCAACTTCACCACCAAAAAAATTAAAGTAAGGAGTTCCTTGAAAAATATCACCGGCATCTAAAAGCAAGGTGTTAGGGTTTTCGTTTCGCACATTTTCAATCAGTGAGGCACGTCTGGCCACGCCGCCTTTGTTGGCATTGTCTCCGTCATTGGGTCCAAAAGGTTCTATATGACTGTGCACATCATTGGTATGAAGAATCGTTATTTTACTTGCTTTTGAGTTAGAAAACGAGGACAATCCTAATCCGCTCATGGAAAGAAGTGCGGTGGAAGCAGCCGTTTTTTGAATAAAATTTCTACGTTTCATACCTTAATTTTTTAGCTTTATAAAGCGTTGGTCTTTTGTTGGGTTGATGGTGTCGTATTTTGTAAAATAGTCGATCAATACATTTCGGATCTTATAATTCAAATCATATAAAGTATCACTTTTTTTGAAAAAATCCATTCGATCGCCCCCTTTATACAAGTAATCGTTGGTGGCTACATAATACGTTTTAGAAGGCTCAATTTCTTGACCATTAATTAAAATAGATTGGAAAGTGAGATCTGGATTGAGCACAATTTCCAGGCCCGAAATGGGATGTGCTTTTCCAAAATCCTTTAAATAGGAAGCGAGTTCTAAAACAACATTTCCTTTAAGCGCCGTCACCACCACACTATTTTCAAAGGGCATGATTCCAAAAGCGGTTTTATGAGTTACATCTCCTTTTGGTAATATAGAGCGGATTCCCCCATGATTCAATAGAACCATGTCGAGGTTTTTTCCTGTTCGACTCTTAAATACGGGATTTGAAAGTTCCATCACGGCATCTGCCATCATATTTCCAAGTGCGGTGTTATATTGACCATTTTTTTTTGAATGCGTTTTGGGTGCATAGCTAATTACGGTGTTCATGGCGCTCTCAACGTGGGTTTTATAAGTTTCCATATAGGCGTCAACGGCTGCGTTTGAAGCAAGCTCGGCGTTTACAGAAATATTTTGTGTCTCAATTTTGGTAAGCTGTTTCGAATTATCACAAGATAAAAACAACGAAAGAAACCCGATAATTTGAATGAATTTATATTTCATTTATAGTACATTTGTATATTCAATAAAAGTACATGTTTTTTAAACAATTGAAAAGTGTATCGATTAAAAAGAATATTGCTTTAATCCTTAAACAAAGACTTAGGGATTTTAAAAGCAGTAAAGTTCAGTCTGTTGGCATTATTTTTGATTATGAAGCGTTTCATGATTACGATTTTTTTAATGATTTATTAAAGGATATAGGAATCAGGAAAAACAACACCAGATTTATTGCAAAAATCGACGCTAAGAAAACACATCCAAACAGTTGGGATTCATTCTATAGTTTAGAAGATTTTGATTGGTTAGGGAAACATAAAAATAAAGAAATTGATGAATTTGTAGATCAGCCATTTGACGTACTGATTAGTTATTATAAAACAAACACACTAGAACTTAACTTGATAACCGCACTTTCAAAAGCAAATTTCAAGATAGGTTTGAATAATGAAGACGATCGTTTACATGATTTTATTATTGAAGTCGATCCGTTAAAAACAGCTATTTTTAAAACAGAATTAATTAAATATTTAACTACCCTAAATAGGTTATAATGAAAGCATTAGTAGGAACAGGTGTCGCATTGATTACACCTTTCAATTCAGATTTAAGCATTGATCATCAGGCCCTAGCAGCCATCGTAGAATTCAACATTTCAAACGGAATTAATTACTTAGTTATTAGTGGTACTACTGGCGAAAGTGCGACGATTAATCCCGAAGAAAAAAAGGCCATTTGCAAAACAATCATTGAAGCAAATAACGGACGTGTTCCGTTGGTGATTGGTATTGGGGGTAATAACACCGCAGCGGTGGTTGAAGAATTAAAGTCGACCGACTTAAGTCCGTTTGCAGCGATTCTCTCAGTGGCGCCTTATTACAGTAAACCAACGCAAGAAGGCTTATATCAACATTTTAAGCAGGTAGCAGAAGCATCATCTATTCCAGTTATTTTATATAATGTTCCTGGACGAACCGCTAAAAATATGGAGGCAAGCACGACTTTAAGATTAGCGACTGACTTTGATTCAATCGTAGCCATAAAGGAAGCTGGTAATAATATGGACCAATATTTGGAGTTAATTCAAAATAAACCTACTGATTTTTTAATCATTTCTGGGGATGACGATTTAGTGTCCGAGGTTACTTTAGCCGGCGGTTCGGGAGTGATTTCTGTGATTGGACAAGCCTTTCCAAAAGAGTTTTCGCAGATGATTCAATTGGGACTCCAAGGCAATAGGAGTGAAGTCAAAGCAATAGAAGAACGCTTAATGGAAGTGATTGGCCTTATTTTTGAAGAAAACAATCCATCAGGAATCAAAGCCGTTTTTGAGTCTTTAGGACTATGTGCAGACACCGTTCGATTGCCATTAGTGCCTGCAACCGATGCTTTAAAAGCTAAGATTTCTACCTTCATCGCTAACTTTTAGTTAAATAATCCTTAAACCATATTGCAAAAAAATTATATAGCTTTAATTTCGTTCTAATAATAGTTTTTTTTAATCCGTTATAAATCCGTAATTTCGCCCTCATTCTTAAAATATTTATGAAGAATTATATTTACATAATAGTTTTAGTTCTGTCAATCAATTCGTGCAGCGAATATCAAAAGGTTTTAAAGAACGAAGATATTGCTGCGAAGTTCAAATTAGGAACCGAGCTTTTTGATGCCGGTAAGTTTGATAAAGCCAATCGGATATTTGTACAAATTGTTCCCAAGTATAGAGGTAAGCCTCAAGCAGAGAAGCTGATGTATATGTATTGTAAAACGTACTACGAATCTAGAGACTATTATACCGCTAATTATCAAATGGAACGCTTTGTAGATGCATATGCAAAAAGTGAAAAATTAGAAGAAATTGCTTTTTTAGCGGCTAAAAGTTACTATCAACTTTCGCCTGTGTTTTCCAAAGATCAAACCGAAACGACACAAGGATTAGAAAAACTTCAGGAATTTATCAATCGCTATCCTTCGTCTCCTTATTTAGAAGAAGCCAACAAATTGGTGAAAGAACTGGATTATAAGTTAGAAGAGAAGGCCTACAGTATTGCGTTGCAGTACAACCAAACAGGTCCTTACCATAGAGATTATAATTCGGCGATTAAGGCTTTTGATAATTTTTTACTCGAATTCCCTGGAACTGCTTTCAAAGAAGATGCGATGTTTTATAAATTTGATTCCGCCTATAAACTAGCTGTTAATAGTGTTGCTTGGAAAGAAAAGGAACGCGTTTCAAAGGCAATTTTATATTACAATTCCTTACTACGTGCGTTTCCAGAACCGAAAAACGCAAAACAACTTCAAAAAATGTTTGAAGATTTAGATTCAATACAAAATAATTCAACAACCACTAAAGGTTAATATTTCATTATGGACTTAAAAAAAGTAAATGCACCCGTTAATACAGAAACATACGATCGTAATAAGGTTGATGCGCCAACGCAAAATATCTATGAAGCGATTTCTGTAATTTCTCGCAGAGCAGAGCAAATCAATACCGATATTCGTAGAGAATTGATTGATAAACTTGAAGAATTTGCGACTTATAATGACAGCTTAGAAGAAGTGTTTGAAAATAAGGAACAGATTGAAGTTTCTAAGTTCTATGAGCGTCTTCCGAAACCACATGCTTTAGCAGTTCAAGAATGGTTAAATGAGAAAATTTACTACCGTAGTGTAGATGAAGATTCTCAAGAAAAATAATAGATGTCAATTTTACGCGGTAAAAATATTCTTTTAGGAATTACTGCCGGTATTGCTGCGTACAAATCAGCATCCATCGTTAGATTGTTTGTTAAAGCAGGTGCAAATGTCAAAGTCATTTTGACACCTGCTGCGAAAGACTTTATAACGCCTCTTACACTTTCTACACTTTCTAAAAACCCTGTAATTTCATCCTTTACACAAGACACTGATGACAATGCAGTTTGGAATAATCATGTAGATTTGGGTCTTTGGGCCGACCTTTTTTTGATCGCTCCAGCCACTGCAAACACACTTTCTAAAATGGCTTCTGGTCGCAGTGATAATTTTCTTGTCGCAACCTATCTTTCTGCTAAATGCCCTGTTTATTTTGCACCGGCAATGGATTTAGATATGTACAAACACCCCACCACTAAAGCTTCTTTAGAGACCCTACAATCCTTTGGAAATATTTTAATTCCAGCTACTTCGGGAGAATTAGCCAGTGGACTCGTTGGTGAAGGACGCATGGCGGAACCCGAAGCGATTGTCAGTCATATTGAATCTCATATTTTAAAAGAACTGTCTCTGTTTGGAAAAACCATCCTTGTAACGGCGGGTCCCACCTATGAGGCCATTGATCCCGTACGGTTTATTGGAAATCATTCCAGTGGATTAATGGGCTTTGAAATTGCCAATAAGGCGGCTCAACTAGGCGCTGAGGTTATTTATATTACAGGTCCCACACACTACAGCTCTAATCACTCCCGTATTACCACCATTCCCGTGGTGAGTGCCCAAGAAATGTATACACAGGTGCACGCGCACTTTCAATCGGTTGATGTTGCAATTTTATCAGCTGCAGTCGCTGATTATAAACCTAAACATGTAGCCACCTCCAAAATAAAAAAGGCGGAAACTACGTTATCATTAGAATTAGAAAAAACAAAAGATATTTTGGCATCGCTGGGCAAAATTAAATCCCATCAAATTTTAGTTGGGTTTGCCCTAGAAACAAATGACGAAGTTGACAACGCGATTAAAAAGTTAAAATTTAAAAATTTAGACCTAATTGTATTAAATTCGTTAAATGATAAAGGGGCTGGATTTGGAGGCACTTCAAATAAAGTCACTTTTATCGACAAAAATCTAGCTCAAACGGCGTTTCCTTTAAAATCAAAAGCAGACGTTGCTACTGATATAATGAATGAACTTTTAAAACAAATCAATGCGTAAATTAATTGTTTTAGTGGCTGTTTTAACCTCTATGTACGGAGGTTCGCAAGAGCTTAATTGCTCGGTTATTGTCAATGCACAACAAACAGGAAATGAGAACAATCAGTTGTTTAAAACCCTCGAAAAACAACTCAACGAATTTGTAAATAAGACCCGTTGGACGGATCAAACTTTCAAACCTCAAGAACGCATTGAATGTAGTATGGTCATTACCATACAAGGTAATCAATCGGATGCTTTTCAAGGGACGATTCAGATTCAATCGGCTCGACCTGTTCACAATTCCTATTACTCGAGTTCAGTTTATAATTTTAATGATAAAAACTTTAATTTTAATTACTTACAGTATCAAAACCTTAATTTTAATTCCACTCAATTTGAATCTAATTTAGTGTCTGTGATTGCCTTTCATGTTTATATGATTTTGGGGATGGATGCCGATACATTTGAACTAAATGGTGGCGATCCGCATTACAAACAAGCACAAGATATTGTGAACTATTCACAACAAAGTAATTCGATTGGTTGGCAGCCACCCTCTGGAGGAGCTCAAACTCGAAGCGCCTTAATTAATAATGTATTGTCTCCAACCTTTAAAGAGTTTCGAACCGTTCTATTTGGATACCACTTACAAGGATTGGATTTGATGGCATCGGATGTGAAACAAGCAAAGTCGGCAATTGTAGAGGCCTTAACTCAATTTGAAACCTTACACAGAAGACGACCCAATTCGTTTCTTCTTCGAGTGTTTTTTGATGCCAAAGCAGATGAAATCTCAGATCTATTTTCTGGAGGGCCGACGGTTAATGTCGCAGATTTAGTCACTACGTTATCCAAAATTGCACCGATGCATTCTTCAAAGTGGCGCAATATAAAGTTTTAAATATTTTTCGATTTCATTTGAAATTAGTTTAAGAGATAGTTTATCTTAGTTGCTAAATAATCAACACTTTGCTTTCAGAACTATCCATAAAAAATTATGCATTAATTGAGACTCTTCAGGTTCAATTTGAATCTGGATTCACTAGTATTACTGGAGAAACAGGGGCTGGTAAATCTGTTTTATTAGGAGGATTGGCTTTGGTTCTTGGCAAGCGAGTCGATTTCTCAAATATTAATGACGCTTCTAAAAAGTGTATTATTGAAGCCAGTTTTAATATTGAAAATTTTAATTTAAATCAATTTTTCGAAGACAACGATCTCGATTTTGATTCACATACCATCCTTCGAAGAGAAGTGTTGCCATCTGGAAAGTCAAGAGCATTTATCAATGATTCCCCCGTGAATCTTTCTGTTTTAGCAAATTTAGGTGAGCAATTAATCGATATTCATTCGCAACAACAAACACAAGAGTTAACAAGTGACGATTTTCAATTTCAAATCATAGATGCCCTAGCGAACAACAGAACCACTGTTTTGGACTATCAACAACTTTTGAAATCGTACAAAACAACTCAAAAACAATTAAACGACTTAAAAGCCTCAAAATTAAAATCTGAAAAAGATCAGGATTATCAATCCTTTCTTTTAAATGAATTAATTGAAGCAAAACTCCACACTATTCATTTAGAGGCGCTCGAAATTGAATACAACACTCTAAATAATGTAGAGCTTATTCAATCCGAACTTACTTTAGCCAATCAACTCATAAGTACGGAAGACCTAGGCGTGGCTTCCAATCTTAGAACGCTTAAACAACTGTTTTATAAATTGGCAGATATTTCTTCTAACTATCAAGCATTATCAGATCGTATTCAAAGTGTGGCGATTGAATTGGATGATGTTTTTAGTGATATTGAAACCGAGCAATCAAAAATTGAGGTTAACCCATCACGTTTAAGTGAAATTGATTTGATCCTTCAAAACGTTCATAATTTATTTGCCAAACATTCCGTGAATTCTGTGGAGGCATTGATTGATATTGAAGCCCATTTAGCGTCACAGTTGGACACTTTAGCTTCTTTAGACGATGCCATTGCAACCATCGAAAAAACACTAGAATCGATCGTAAAACAGCTTGATGGCTGTGCAAAAAAAATACACAAACAACGCCTTCAGGTACTTCCGGATTTAATAAAGCAATTAGAAACAATTTTGACGGATTTGGGAATGCCAAACGCCCGTTTTAAATTGCTATTAAACCTCTCGGATACCTATCTGTACAACGGAAAAGATCATTTAAAATTTTTATTTACGGCTAATAAAGGGGCTTCGTTTTTACCACTTAAAAAGGCAGCTTCTGGTGGCGAACTTTCAAGAATTATGTTGGCCATCAAATCAGTATTATCCAAATACCAACAGTTACCCACTATTATGTTCGATGAAATTGACACCGGTGTTTCTGGAGAAATTGCGCACAAAATGGGCGATATAATGGAACAAATGAGTGCGTACATGCAAGTGTTTTCAATTACCCACTTACCACAAATTGCGGCCAAAGGGCAGTCGCATTTTAAAGTTTTTAAACAAGATATTAAGGACTCGACTGTTACCTCTCTTAAAAAATTATCAAAAGAGGAACGTGTCGAAGAAATTGCACAAATGCTTGGAGGGAAAGAATTATCGGCATCGGCAATCGCTCATGCGAATCAGTTATTGAATTAATGTTATATTTGCCCCAGAAATTAAATAAACACTGACACTAAAATATATAATTATGTCTTACAATTTACTAAAAGGAAAACGTGGAATTATTTTTGGAGCTTTAGACCCCAATTCAATCGCATGGATCACAGCCGAACGGGTTCATGAAGAAGGGGGTACGTTTGTATTGTCCAACGCACCCATTGCAATGCGCATGGGTAAAATAGATGAATTGGCTAAAAAAACAGGTTCACAAGTGATTCCGGCAGACGCGACTTCTATTGAAGATTTAGAAAATTTAGTACAACAAGCTACAGAAATTTTAGGCGGTAAGCTCGATTTTGTATTGCACTCTATTGGAATGTCAATTAATGTACGAAAAGGCCGTGCCTATACCGATCAAAAATACGACTGGACGCAAAAAGGAACTGATGTTTCTGCAATGTCCTTTCACAAAGTAATGCAAACGCTTTACAAACACGACGCGATGAACGAATGGGGAAGTATTGTAGCACTTACGTATATGGCAGCACAACGGGTGTTTCCAGATTATAACGACATGGCAGATAACAAAGCCTATTTAGAAAGTATTGCCAGAAGCTTTGGATACTTCTTTGGGCGCGACAAAAACGTTCGTGTTAATACCATCTCACAATCGCCAACGCCCACCACTGCTGGTAAAGGAGTGAAAGGATTTGATGGCTTTATTGCTTATGCTGATAAAATGTCGCCTTTAGGAAATGCAAC
>JAQXBT010000061.1 GCA_029252265.1 Flavobacteriaceae bacterium
GTTCGACTCAATCAACCAAATGCCGAATTACTTGTAGAGTCGTTTGTGAAAAATTATCCCTCTAGTACCAAGCAAAATTCTGCTTATTTTGAAGTGGCTAATTATTATTTTGAGAATGCTAAATATGCCTATGCTCGTAAATGGTATCAGAAAGTTGAAAAGGGTTCCTTATCAAAGTCCAACAGCGCTCCTTTTTATTTTAAATATGGATACAGTCTTTATGCTACCAAGAACTATAAAGCCGCTAATTCGTATTTAAAAAAAGTAGAAACGTCTAAAACCTATGGGTCACAAGCCAAGTATTATATTGGATTCATGGCTTATGAAGGCGATGATTATGACCAAGCGACGGTCTATTTTGATCAAGTCGCAGAAACAGACGCCTACAAGGATAATTTATCGTATTACCAATCGGATCTGAATTTTAAGCTGGGCAAGTTTGAAACCGCCATAGAATTGGCAAGGGCACAATTAGATAAAAGTTCGGCTAAGGAAATCTCAGAGCTTTCAAAAATTATTGGTGAAAGTTATTTCAATCTTCAAAAATATTCAGATGCGATCCCTTATTTAGAGGCCTATAAAGGCAAAAAGGGCCGTTGGAATCACACGGATTATTACCAACTTGGGTATGCGTTTTACAAGCAAAATAAGTTTCAAAATGCGATTAGTGAGTTTAATAAAATCATTGATGGTTCCAATGCGATTTCTCAAAACGCCTATTATCATTTAGCGGAAAGTTACATCAATCTTAATAAAAAACAAGAGGCCTTGAACGCATTTAAAAACGCCTCTGAAATGGATTTCAATGCCAATGTTCAAGAAGATGCTTGGTTGAATTATGCCAAACTAAGTTATGAAATTGGCAATCCATACCAATCGACGCCCGAAGTGCTTTCTCTTTTTTTGAAACGATATCCTAAATCTGCTTTTAAAACAGATATCGAATCCTTATTAATTGATTCCTATATAACGTCTAATAATTTTAAAGCTGCTTTGGAGTTATTAGAAAATAAATCAAAATCATCTCATAAAGAAGCCTATCAAAAAGTCACTTTCTTTAGAGCATTAGAATTATATAATGAGGCCGATTACGATGGCGCTAAGACGTTATTTGAGCGGTCGTTGACTATTTCTTTAAATCCAGTTATCAATGCAAGGGCCACTTATTGGAAGGCAGAAGTGGAGTATCAATTGTCAGATTTTAAATCTGCACTGAATGGGTTTTTAGACTTTCAAAATAATGGGGTGAGTACCCCCCTTGAAGAATTTAAGAATTTAGAGTACCATATAGCTTATACGTATTTTAAACAAAAAAAATACGCCAATGCCATCAAAGCATTCCAGTCTTTTATTTCAAGTCAACCATCTGATTTAGTACTATTAAATGATGCGTTTTTGAGATTGGGCGATTCTTATTTTGTAACCACTCAATACAGTCCAGGGATTGATGCTTATCAAGACGCGTTAAAAATCGCTCAAATTGAATTGGATTATGCCACCTTCCAAATTGCTGTTAGTCATGGCTTTCTGGGACAAACCTCCGACAAAATAAAAAAATTAGATAAAGTGCTCGGTTTTAAATCCTCCTACCTAAAAGATCAAGCTTTTTTTGAATTGGCAAACACCTATGCTAATCAAGGAAAACCCAAAAAAGCGCTTCAAAACTACAGTCAATTAATAAGTAGATTTCCAAAGAGTGTTTTGGTTTCTAAAGCCTTATTGCGCAAGGGATTGATTCAATACAATCAAGGGGCTAATCAAGCAGCACTTCAAAGTTTTAATAAAGTAGCGGTCCAATATCCATCGACTCCGGAGGCGTTTCAAGCGATTAGTTCTTCGCGGTCTATTTATATTGATTTGGGTAAAGTTGATTCCTATGCAACGTGGGTAAAAACCCTAAAGTATGTAGGCGTGACGGATAGCGAATTGGATGATGCTACTTATGAAGCTGCGGAAAAACAATATTTAGATACGAATACCTCGAAGGCTATTGAGTTATTTAATGGATATATTGCAGGGTTTCCAAATGGAAAACAGCTGATAAAGGCCCATTTTTATTTGGCAGAATTGTATCATAAAATTAATCTAGATGCAAATGCGCTTCCACATTATGAGTTTGTCAGTCAGCAACCTACGAATGAATTTACAGAGTCGGCCTTACTAAAATCATCTGAAATTTTATTAGACACAAAAGCCTTTGAGCGTGCACGTCCCTTATTAATTAGATTAGAATTGGAAGCCATAAATCCTCAAAACAGGCTATATGCGCAGTCCAACTTAATGAAAACATATTTTCAATTAGAAGATTATGATGCAGCCATTCGGTATGCAGACCTCATTCTGGAGAACTCCAAAACTGATGTGTACATTAAGAGTGATGCCTATATCATTATTGCCAGAGCTGCTATGAAAACTGCTAATGAATCCAAAGCACGTGAAGCCTATGCGCAAGTAAAAACCATTGCTACTGGTGAGATAGCGGCTGAAGCACAGTATTTTGAGGCGTATTTTAAATCGTCCGATGGTGCCCATGAAGCGTCTAATGTGAGTGTTCAATATTTGATTAAAAACTATTCGAGTTATAAATATTATGCCGCCAAAGGATTGATTGTCATGGCAAAGAATTTTCAGGCACTCGAAGACGTTTTTCAGTCCACGTACATTTTAGAAAATGTAATTCAAAATTTTTCAGAGTTTAATGAAGTTGTCGAGGATGCCCAATCTGAACTTGAAAAAATTAAAACTGAAGCTTCCAAAACAAATTCATCTATAGAAGTAGATACTCAAAATAAAAACTAATTTTTATGAGTCTTAGATTAAAAAAATACTTACGATTTTCATCTGTTTTGATAACGGTCGCTCTGGCCCCTAATTTACAAGCGCAATCGCCCCAATCACGATCTCAAGATTCGATTGATACGCAGGTAGTTAATATTGTGAAACCATACACACCAAAAATATCGGATGCCTTTAAACTGAAGCAAACTCCGAGTTTATTTAATTCGGAAACCACTCAAAAACCGGTTAAGTATACTATTTTTTCTATTCCAGTGGCATCCACATTCACGCCCGCTAAAGGAACTTCAGTTGGATTAGAAAAACTTAAAAAAGAAAAATTATTTCAAAACTATGCATCTCTTGGTTTGGGGAATTACGGGACGGTGCTGGGAAATTTATATTTGAACCATCGTCTTGGAAAAGGGGAACATATTGGAGGTTATATCGAGCATCACTCGTCGCAAGGCGGTATTGACGATTTGCAACTTGAAGACGATTTTTCAAATAATTTGGTTCAAGTCAATTATGCAAAAAGTTCAAAGTCCTTTGTTTGGAATACTGATGCCACGTTTCAACGGCAAGCCGTGAACTGGTATGGAGTTCCTTTTGAGACCCTGACGCCTATCGACCCAAAACAAGTGTATTCGACGATTGAATTGGGCAGTGATGTGCGGTTGACCAAAGGTTTTTTTCAAACGGGGGGAATTCACTTATGTCGATTTTCCGATGCCTACAAATCACAGGAAACCCAACTTACCGGCAAAACTAGTTTGCAGTTCGACGTATTCGATAGTTCAATTACTACGGGACTTAAAGCCGATTATTTAAAAGGGACATTTGCTAAAGGTTATAATGGATTAGAAACTCAAAACTATGGAAATATTCAGTTTTCAGTGGCGCCAAGCTATCACTATGTTTTAGATGATTTAGCAGTTTCGCTAGGGTTTAAAGCCTATTATCTAATGGATTTTGAACAGAACAAAAACGATTTTTATTTCTATCCAAATATAGAAGCGAGCTATGCAGTGGTCAATTCAATAGTTGTGGCTTATGCCGAAATTACGGGAGATTTGTATCAAAATACATACTATGATTTTGCGCAAACAAATCCATTTGTGTCCCCAACGCTGGACATCCAACCAAGTTCGACGCCTTATAAAGTCGTTGTAGGTACCAAAGGGAAACTGTCACACGCCGTTGGTTATGATTTACATGGAAGCTATTCTAACGAGAACGACAAAGCCCTTTTTAGAACGCATACTATTAAAAATTATTCAACGCCTAATAACTACAATCGAGGGAATTCTTTTGGAATCGTGTATGAGGATGTCGATGTGATAACTGTTTCTGGCGCTTTGGAATTTGATGTCAGTCAAAAATTTAATTTACGTTTAAAAGGTGATTTTTATAACTATACGGTCGATTCAAAATCCAACGTTTGGAATTTACCTGAGTTTGAAGCGTCTCTGTTTTTGGATTATAATTTTTCTAAAAAATGGAATCTAGCTGGGACTGTGTTTTATAGTGGGTCAAGACAGGATACAACCAATTTTGAAGGGATATTCATCCCACAACCAATCACACCAAATGTCACACTAGACTCGTTTTTAGATGCGAATCTGCAATTAGACTATCAAGTCACCAACCAATGGGGGGCATTTGTCAAGGTTCATAATATTGCGAATCAAAATTACCAACGTTGGAATCATTATCCCGTTCAAGGATTGCAAGTTCTTGCAGGAGCGAGTTATAAATTTGACTTTTAAATCAGGGTTAGTTTTGCTAGGAAATCAAAATGCGGGCCTTGTTCCACCAATTCACATTGTAAACCGACTTGATCACAGGCAATTTTTAGACGTTCAAAATCGAGATACATCCAACTAAAGGTGGCTTCTTCATCTTTATAACGCACCGTATAATCGAGCTCGCCATAGTAATCCTTATTCGTGTCCATCCAATAGCCGCCATCGTCATCTTCGTACATATATTTAATATCGGAAGAATCAATTAGAATTTGTCCATTTGGGTTTAGCAGTGTTTTAAGATGATTTAATACAAATGGTGTATGCGCCAAGGATTGAAAAATCCCAGAGCCATTCATCAATAACAATAAGGTATCGAAGCTCTGTGTTTCGTCCATGACATCTAAAACCTGTGCATGCTCCAATCCTTTCAATTGGCAGGTTTTGATTGCCCCTTCCGAAATATCAATGGATTTCACATTTAACCCTTTTGATTTCAAATAAAGACTGTGACTTCCTGCGCCACAACCCACATCCAATACAGACCCTTTAGCAAGGGTTAAAGCGGTTTGCTCCAACGATGGCATCTCCGAAAAGTCTCTAAATAAATAGGGCAGAGGCAAGGTGTCTTCATCCGAAATAGAGGTTGACGTTACCAAATCTTCCGTGTAATTTTCTTGTTGATAATCTAAAATGGCCGTTCCAAAAACATCTTTCATAATAGTGTGAAGTATATATTTATTTAGAATAATTAAAGATTAATACGGATACTTTTCAAAGTAGAACAAAGATAAGTAAAAGGAGCATAGCGGTTTTTTATAAACGTTAATAATAATTGATTACTTATGAATAAGTTACATTTGTAACTAGAATTTTTAGCCTATTGCAATAATTTTCACACTCGTTATGGAACAACTCACACAATTAACTGCAGATTTCTCAAGCGCCGTTTGGGGATTGCCTTTACTGATTCTACTTATTGGTGGGGGATTATACCTATTAATTCGTTCAAGATTTGAAACATTTCGTTTAATCGGCCATGCGTTTCAAGTACTGAGAGGTAAATACGATGATCCAAACGATCTTGGGCAAATCACTCATTTTCAAGCTTTAACTACCGCTTTGTCCTCAACCATCGGAATGGGGAACATCGCTGGGGTCGCGGTGGCCATCTCCATTGGTGGGCCTGGTGCTATTTTTTGGATGTGGGTAAGCGCTATTGTGGGGATGTCGACCAAATTTTTCACGTCCACCTTGGCGATTATGTTTAGAGGTAAAGACAGTGCAGGCGAAATACAGGGCGGTCCCATGTATTTTATTATGGAAGGTTTAGGAAAGTCATGGAAACCCATGGCCATTATATTCAGTATTTGTGGGTTGGTAGGGGCGTTGCCCGTCTTTAATGTCAATCAGCTCACCCAAGCGATCAATACTATCTTATTGCAGCCAAATGGAGTGGAAGTTGGGTTTTCCTCTAATTTAATTATTGGATTGGCGTTAGTGAGTCTCACGGCGGTTGTTATTTTGGGCGGTATCGGACGGATTAGTAAAATAGCTTCCAAAATGGTGCCGTCAATGGTGTTACTTTATTTTATATCCGTCCTGATTATTTTAATCGTTAATATAGACGTCGTTCCAAAATATTTAGGCATGATTTTCACGGATGCCTTTGCAGCCAATAACTTTAAAGGCGATGCATTTTTTGGAGGTTTGGTAGGTGGTTTGATTTTATTAGGGGTGAAGCGTGGCGCATTTTCAAATGAAGCTGGCATTGGAACCGCACCCTTAGCTCATGGCGCTGCCAAAACAAACGAGCCAGTTCGGGAAGGATTGGTTGCGATGTTAGGACCTGCAATCGATACCTTATTAGTTTGTACATTGACTGCTTTAGCGATTTTGGTCACTGGCGTTTGGGAAACCTCTTCCGATAATGGCGTGAGTCTAACTGCCGCTGCTTTTGTAGCAGCCATGCCAGGCTATGGCAACTATTTATTACTGCTATGTATTGCCGTGTTTAGTATTTCATCCTTATTTTCATTCTCCTATTACGGGTCAAAATGTTTGTCATTTTTAATTGGTGCCGATAAAAAACACTACTATAACTATTTTTATATTGCGAGTATTCTCATTGGGGCAACCTCGTCTTTAGAGATGATGATCAACTTGATCGACGGAGCCTTTGCATTGATGGCCATTCCAACCATGCTATCCACTCTAATTCTAGCGCCAAAAGTTGTCAAAGAATTGAAAGCGTATAAAATGCGACTAAAAGCAACAAAACTGTAATCAATCAAAACATCAGTCTTTAGATTGAACTATTTATCCTTAGTTTTGCAGTATGCAAGACCAATTAAAATCTCTATCAAAAAAAGTCCAAGAAAACAAAAGAGCACATCGCAACTTTTTTATTAAACTCCGAAAAAAAACACCCAAAAATCTCGATGCAATTATGGAAAAATTGCATGATGATGAGTTTAAAAAAGCAGACTGTCTTCAGTGTGCAAACTGCTGTAAAACTACCAGTCCTATTTTTACCAACAAAGATATTGCGCGCATTTCAAAAGCGTTCCGAATCAAAACACGTCAATTTATAGATACCTATCTCACTGTGGATGCCGACCAAGATTATGTCTTAAAATCATCGCCTTGTACATTTTTAGCAGACGATAATACCTGTAATATCTATGACATCCGTCCCAAGGCCTGTCAAGAATATCCACATACAAATCGAAAAAACTTTGAAAAAATATCGGACCTCACGATTCAAAATTTGTCTATCTGTCCAGCGACCTTTAACATTGTAGAAGCGTTAAGGGCTAAATTAAAATAAGTATCTTTATCAAACTTTTAATAAAAAAATGGAGCAACTCATTCACTATTTTGAAACGATCCCTTCGCTACATCGGAGCGGGATTTTGGTTGGTGGGTTAACATTTTTCTGGATTTTAGAAGGCAGTTTACCGCTGTTTAAGTTTGGTTATAACAAATGGAAACACGCGCTTCCGAATTTATTTTTCACTTTTACCACCATTTTAATTAATTTCACCTTGGCATTTTTATTACTTAAAACCGCCGATTGGGTGAGTGTTAATGAATTTGGACTATTAAATTGGTTGCCCGAAATACCACTTTGGTTGTATGTCACTTTAGGGGTCTTATTGATGGATTTTGTAGGCGCTTATTTACCCCATTTTACTGAACATAAAGTACCGCCACTATGGATGGTACATTTAGTGCATCACTCGGATCATAAGGTCGATACAACGACGGCCAACCGTCACCATCCCTTAGAAAGTATCATTCGGTATGTGTTTACTCTGGCGGGTGTTTTTATAATTGGGACACCTATCGGCATTGTGATGCTTTATCAATCTCTGTCATTAGTGGCGACGCAGTTTAGTCATGCGAATATCAAACTCCCAAAAAAAGTAGATTATCTGTTGAGTTTTGTATTAATATCACCTGATATGCATAAAATTCACCACCACCATCAATTGCCGTACACGGATGCGAATTATGGGAATATTTTTTCGATTTGGGACCGCTTGCTCGGGACTTATATCTATATGGAACGTGAGCAGATTGTGTATGGAGTGGATACCTTTCCAAATGAAGCAGAAAACAGTCGTTTGATCGCGTTACTAAAACAACCATTTCAAGGCTACAGAAAACCTACAACGGATACAACAAGTAAGGGGCTCTAAGCGTTTTATAAGTTTCTAAACCTTCGCGCCAAGTTTCACGAATTTGATCGGCAGTCCAGCCAGTTTCAATTTGTTCTTGTAATAATTTCTGACCTGCTAATTTGGTGAAAAACGGATTAAAAAAAGCCGATTTATCCGAGGTGTTTTGATAGGCGTCGATTAACCACTTTAATTCGATATAATCTAAAGTATCTTGATTTTGAAGATTCAATCCCTTACACAGTTTGTTTTCATGTACTGGATATTTGGCGCCGACATTGGGTGTTGGCGTGAATTCATAAGTATAGTCAGCATGTTCTAAAACCGGACTTCCAAACACCTGAAACTGAGTTTCGGTTCCCCGTCCCATACTCACATGAGTTCCTTCAAACAAACACAAACTTGGATATAAGTTGATCGCTTTTGCATTGGGGAGGTTTGGTGAGGGCTTAATTGGGAGCTCATAAACGCTTTGATGGGTATAATTTTGAACGGCGATAACCGTCAAATCACATTGAATCCCGCCCGCCAGCCAGCCTTCTCCATTAATCATTTTGGCATATTCACCCACCGTCATGCCGTGTACGATTGGCACGGGGTGCATGCCCACAAAATTACTGTATTCAAGATCTAATATGGGGCCATCTACATAGTGTCCGTTGGGATTTGGTCGGTCTAAAACAAGCACAGAAATACCCAAGTTTGCACAAGTTTCCATCATAAAATGTAGTGTCGATAAAAACGTATAGAAACGAGCTCCCACATCTTGAACATCAAAAATAATCACCTCTAAATCCTTCAAAGTTTGGGCATCAGGTTTTTTATTTGCGCCATACAAAGATACAATAGGAACCCCACTGCCAGCATCGACGCCGTCTTTGACATACTCACCGGCATCAGCGGTGCCTCGAAATCCGTGTTCGGGGGCAAACACTTTTTTAATTCGGATATTTAAGCTTAACAAGGAATCCACTAAATGGGTGTACCCCGTTTCTTTAAAAATAACGGAGGTCTGATTGGCGACAATACCAATGTTTTTATTTTTTAGAATCGGTAAATAGCGGTCAATGTGTTGAGCACCCACAAGAATTGACGGAACCTCTCTGTAAATCGGTTTTCGAGCTTGTGAGTTAGAATGGTTTCCACAAGAAAGAAGGGTCAAAACAAATAATAAAACTGTACTTTTGATAAAATTTAAATGCATTTATAAATTTTGAATTACGAGTTTTTTATAGCCAAACGAATTATTGGAAATAAGTCCTATAAAAGTAGTGTATCGGCACCAATAATAAAAATCGGAATTGCGGCCATTGCAATCAGTATTGTAGTGATGCTCATCGCGATCGCAACGGGTATTGGTTTGGAACATAAAATACGTGATAAAGCCGTCGCTTTTAATGGGCATATCACAATTTCTAATTTTGATAGTAACCAATCTGAAGCTTCACAAGTTCCGGTTTCTAAAAATCAAGACTTTTATCCCAAATTTGAATCGGTTGATGGGGTGTCTCATATTCAGGCCGTGGCCAATAAGTTTGGCATCATTAGAACCGACTCAGATTTTGAAGGCTTATTTTTAAAAGGGGTAGGGACTGATTATGATTGGCGGTATTTTAAAGACTTCTTAATAGATGGGCGTCTACCAGAATACAGTCAAAAATATAGCAATGAGGTTTTAATTTCAAAGTATTTGGCCGACCGCCTCGGGTTTGCTGTTGGCGATTTTTTTCAGATGTATTTTATGAAATCCGATTCTGGTAAACCGCCGAGTATTATGAAATATGCGGTGGTTGGTATTTTTAATTCTGGGTTTGAAGAATTAGATAAAACCTACATCATTGGCGATATCAACCATGTGCAACGCTTGAATAAATGGTCTAAAGATCAAGTAGGAGGGTTTGAAGTTTTTATCACTAATTATAACGACTTAGAACGGCTTGGAGATCGGGTGTATGCCCAAACGCCATCGACCCTAAACTCAATAACTGTCAAACAAAAGTATGCCACTATTTTTGAGTGGATTCCCATTTTTACGACTAATATTTATGGAATTATAGGGATAATGATTCTCGTTGGAGCGATTAATATGATCACGGCCTTATTGGTTCTAATTCTTGAGCGCACTCAAATGATTGGAATTCTTAAAGCTCTGGGAAGTAGCAATTGGAGCATCCGAAAACTATTTTTGTACAATGCTTCCTACCTGATTGCCTCCGGTTTGTTTTGGGGGAATCTGATCGGAATTGGGTTGTTGTTGATTCAAAAACAGTTTCAGTTGATTACTTTAGATCCTTCCGTTTACTATGTGACGGTTGCGCCAGTATACCTCGATTGGTCTTACGTTGTTTTACTCAATGTGATGACGTTTGTACTGTGTTTATTGATGTTATTGATTCCCTCCTTTTTAATTAGTAAAATTGTTCCAGTTAAAGCGATTCAATTCGAGTAAAAACTTCTTTATTTCAGATTTGTATCCCCAAATAAATAATGTATTTTTGTGTCAAATTTACATCGATGAACTACGCCGAAAATATTCTGGAAACTATAGGGAACACTCCTTTAATTAAAATGAACGTTTTAACGAAAGAGTTGCCGTGTTTGGTGTTGGCTAAATATGAAACCTTTAATCCAGGTAATTCAGTAAAGGATCGAATGGCGTTACAAATGATTGCGGATGCCGAAGCTGATGGCCGTCTGAAACCTGGAGGAACTATCATTGAAGGGACGTCTGGAAACACAGGAATGGGTTTGGCACTGGCAGGAATTATCAAGGGCTATAAATGTATTTTTGTGTTAGCAGATAAACAGTCCAAAGAAAAAATGGATATTTTACGCGCCGTAGGTGCTGAGGTCGTGGTGTGTCCAACGTCTGTTGAACCCGAAGATCCACGATCGTATTATTCTGTTTCAAAGCGATTGGCAGAAGAAACGCCCAATTCTTGGTATGTAAATCAGTATGATAACCCGAGTAATTGTAAAGCGCACTTTTTGAGTACTGGCCCAGAAATATGGGAACAAACCGATGGAAAAGTAACTCATTTTGTGGTGGGTGTTGGTACCGGTGGAACGATCTCTGGCGTCGGAAGTTATTTGAAAATGAAAAACCCTAATGTCAAAATATGGGGCGTGGATACCTATGGCAGTGTGTTTAAAAAATACCATGAAACCGGTGAATTTGACGAAAAAGAAATTTATCCGTATGTCACCGAAGGGATTGGCGAAGATATCCTCCCATTGAATGTTAATTTTGGTGTGATCGATGGTTTTACCAAAGTGACGGATAAAGATGGCGCGGTCTATACCCAACGTTTGGCAAAAGAAGAAGGTATGTTTTTAGGGAATTCTGCAGG
>JAQXBT010000021.1 GCA_029252265.1 Flavobacteriaceae bacterium
AAGACGCAACCAATGAAGCCATTCGCGATTGGATTAACAACCCTGTGGATACGCATTATATTATTGGAAGTGCTGTCGGTCCTCATCCCTATCCTGATATGGTGGCCCGTTTTCAATCGGTTGTTTCCGAAGAAACAAAATGGCAATTAAAAGAAGTTGAAGGCCGCGAGAACCCTGACTACGTGGTAGCTTGTGTGGGTGGAGGTAGTAATGCCGCTGGCGCCTATTACCACTATTTGAATGAACCCGACGTGAAACTGATTGCAGTGGAAGCAGCAGGGAAAGGGATCTATACAGGCGAGAGTGCCGCGACTTCCGTACTTGGAAAAGAAGGGGTGATTCACGGGAGTAAAACCTTATTGATGCAAACTACGGACGGACAAATTACAGAGCCTTACTCCATTTCAGCAGGCTTAGATTATCCTGGCGTTGGTCCTATGCATGCGCATTTGTATGAAACCAAACGTGCGGAATTCATTTCGGTGACGGATGATGAAGCCATGACAGCTGGACTGGAATTGTCACAGTTAGAAGGCATCATTCCGGCGATTGAAACCTCTCATGCGTTAGCTATTTTTGAAAATAAAAAATTCAAACCTGAAGATGTGGTGGTGATTAGTTTGTCGGGGCGTGGCGACAAAGATTTGAATACCTATATTGATTATTTTAAACTCTAAGATTGTGAATCGAATACAAGCAAAATTACAAGAAGATAAGAAGTTATTATCCATCTATTTTACGGCGGGATATCCCAACTTAAACGACACAGTGACGACGATTGAAAACTTAGAAAAAAATGGCGTTGATATGATTGAAATTGGGTTGCCATTTAGCGATCCGTTGGCCGATGGCCCTACCATTCAAGCGAGTTCTACACAGGCCTTACACAATGGCATGACTTCAACTGTATTGTTTGATCAACTGAAAGACATTCGAAAAACAGTATCTATTCCTTTGATTTTGATGGGCTATTTTAATCCAATGCTCCAGTTTGGTGTGGAAGCCTTTTGTAAAAAATGCCAGGAAGTAGGTATTGATGGATTAATCATTCCAGACCTGCCTGTAGAAGTCTATCACGAGGAATATAAAGCTATTTTTGAACGGTATGGTTTGCTGAATATCTTTTTGATTACGCCACAAACCAGCGAATCTCGAATCCGTTATATGGACAGCATTTCTGAAGGATTTATCTATATGGTGAGTAGTGCCAGCACTACAGGAAGCCAAAGTGGTTTTGGAAATGAACAAACCGATTATTTTAAACGCATTGCCGAACTGAAACTCACCAACCCACAAATTATTGGGTTTGGAATTTCGGACCATGAGACGTTTAGCCAAGCCACGCACTATGCCAAAGGGGCCATTATTGGCAGTGCCTTTATAAAGCATGTAACCGCGCATGGGGTGCATGACTTGGGCAAATTCACAGAACCGCTGCTAAACGGCTAAAAACAGGCTTAAAGGATTAAAAATCACGTATTTCTTTAGAAGTCCGTGATTTTTTTTGTGCAAATTAATTTTTTTACATACCTTTTGCGTTAGTAACGCAAAACAATACTATGATTGTTTCATTTGGTTCTAAAGAGACTGGGCAAATTTGGAATGGCATACGGGTCAAAAAAATGCCTCTAGACATCCAAAACGGTGGGCGGCGGAAATTGAGAATGCTTAATAATTCGACTGACATTACAGATTTGCGTATTCCTCCCTCAAATCGACTTGAAAAGTTATCAGGGAATTTAAGCGGTTTTTATAGCATCCGAATCAACAAACAGTGGCGACTGATCTTCCAGTGGAATACAGGAAATGCAGCTAAGGTTCAAATAATTGATTATCATTAATAAACAAACACATGGAAAAATTAACAAATATTCACCCGGGGAAGATTTTAAGTCTTGAGTTTCTTGAGCCATTAGGGATTTCGGCTTACCGACTCTCCAAAGACTTAGGGATTCCGCAAACTCGAATATCAGAAATCACAAAAGGCAGAAGAAGAATTACTGCGGATACAGCTTTGCGTTTGAGTAAATATTTTGGGAACTCAGCTCAATTTTGGTTGGGACTTCAAAATGATTTTGACATTGAGCAAGAAGGTAATGAAAAAAAATCTATATTAGAAAAAATACAAAAGTTTGAAACTAAAAACGTTGCCTAAGAAATCTTTAAACTAAATTTCATAGGAAATAGACTGTTAAAATCATGTATTTCTTTTGAGGTACGTGATTTTTTTTATACGTTTACAGCAGATGAAGACCTCAAGACTACCCCCGCTCTACAAAGTCTCCTGACTTCGGAAAATATAAAAAATGAATAGCTCAAGACCTAAATTAAAAGGAAGGGTTGCATACGTTGAGATGAAGAAAAATATCCCCAAAAACTCAGGATGCCAAAGGCAACCGTAAGCAAAGACTTGAAGTCCAAGTACCATTAAACAAAACCGAATTCCAAACAAACCCTAACAAAACCTAAACGTTAAATGTCAGATCTTTTAAAAGATTAATATCTCCTTAACGCTTTTAAGAAATCTATATCCCGATCTTTGTAAAGATGACAAGAATAGATTTTAATTATGGAAAAGGGTTTACTTTTAGTAAACACATCGAAAAAGACGTCTCGGATTTCAATCGAGTGTTTGGAGTGTTCAAAGAATTACTCACGCACACCTCTGGCGATATTGAAGAAGCGTTTGAATGGCTAAAAACCCTCGATGCCGAATACAATATCTTTAACGAAAACTATTCATTAGAAGATTTTGAAGACGATCTAAAAAAGCGTGGTTATATTAAAGAAGAAATTGATCCGGACAAAGTAAAATCTGGAAACGGAACTGGAAAAGGAAAAAACAGACTGACTGCCAAGCTAGAATCGGCTTTGCGAGACTATGCTCTTAACCAGATATTTGGAAAATTAAAAAAGAGTGGTCTCGGAAATCACAACACCACAAAAGTGGGCGTTGGCGATGAACGTGATGGCGAAAATCGGTCGTTTCAATTTGGTGATGATTTATCGACGGTAAACATGACCGAGAGTTTGAAAAATGCACAAATCAACAATGGTATTTCAGACCTTCGCTTAACAGAAAATGATTTAATTGTAGAAGAAACAAAGCACAAAGCTCAAATGAGTACGGTGTTGATGATTGACATCAGTCACTCCATGATTTTATACGGTGAAGACCGCATCACACCTGCTAAAAAAGTAGCTATGGCGTTGGTGGAGTTAATCCACAGAAAATACCCAAAGGACTCTATCGATATTATTGTGTTTGGAAATGAAGCATGGCCCATAAAAGTGAAAGACCTTCCCTATTTAAAAGTAGGTCCTTACCACACCAATACGGTGGCCGGACTGGAATTGGCAATGGACATTCTGCGTCGAAAACGACACACAAACAAACAGATTTTTATGATTACAGATGGTAAACCGAGCTGTATTCAGCTGCCATCGGGTGAGTTTTATAAAAATAGTAACGGTTTAGATGATATGATTGTCTCTAAATGCCTCAATAAAGCTGCGCAAGCACGAAAATTAAAAATTCCAATTACCACTTTTATGATTGCCCAGGATCCGTATCTCCGACAATTTGTGGAGCTATTTACGGCGCAAAATCAAGGAAAAGCATTTTTGACGGGTCTCGATGGGTTGGGAGAAATGATATTTGAAGATTACGAAAAAAATAGAATTAAAAGAATATGAGCAAAGAACTAACTTTTAAAGAATTAAAAAATTCTGATTATAAAGACCAAACGATTAACCAAGAAATTCAGGCAAATTTAATCGCTCGAATCAAAGCGAAGCAACCCGTATTTGAAGGCCTTTTTGGCTATGAAGATACGGTAGTGCCTCAATTAAAAAAAGCAATTATTGCAGGACATCATATTAATTTATTGGGATTACGTGGGCAAGCAAAAACTAAAATCGCCAGAAGTATGGTGGATTTGCTCGATGAATATATGCCAATTGTGAAAGGGTCAGAAATCAACGACAGTCCTTTTCAACCGATTTCAAAATATGCTAGAGATTTAGTGGCCGAAATGGGCGATAAAACGCCGATTTCATGGGTACACCGATCCGATCGGTTCTTTGAAAAATTGGCCACTCCCGACGTGAATGTTTCGGATTTAATTGGTGATATCGACCCGATTAAAGCGGCAGCCTTAAAGCTACCCTATTCCGATGAGCGCGTGTTACATTACGGCATGATTCCCCGAGCAAATCGATGCATATTTGTATTAAACGAACTCCCGGATTTACAGGCACGGATTCAAGTCTCTTTATTTAACATTTTACAAGAAGGTGACATTCAAATACGTGGATTTCAACTAAGAATGCCGCTTGACATTCAGTTTGTATTTACCGCAAACCCCGAAGATTATACCAATCGAGGGAGTATTGTTACGCCTTTGAAAGACCGAATTGGATCGCAAATTTTTACACACTATCCAAAATCGATTGCATTGGCTCGAGAAATTACAGAACAAGAAGCCAAAATTTCTAAAGACGATAAATTGAGTATTGTGGTTCCTGACTTAGCCAAAGACCTTTTGGAAGAAGTGGCCTTCACAGCGCGTAAAAGCGAATATGTCGATGCAAAAAGTGGCGTCAGTGCGCGTCTAACCATTAGTGCTATGGAAAACCTCATGGCGGCAGCAAAACTACGACTGATTGAAACAGAAGCAACGAAAACAACCATTCGTTTGGTAGATTTTATGTCTATTATTCCTTCGATTACAGGAAAAATTGAATTGGTTTATGAAGGTGAACAAGAAGGGGCCGATGAAGTCGCTAAACTCTTAATTGATAGCGCAGTAATGGTCTATTTTGATAACCTTTTCCCTCGCATTTCTAAACTCGAAAAAGAAGGTTATAAAACCCCATACACCGACTTGATTCATTGGTTTGACAACAATTTTCTTGAATTGAACTACACCGATACAGATGACGAATTCTATGCCAATCTTAAATCTGTAAAACCGCTAGTTGCCCTCGTTGAAGAATACGCGGATAAATTAAGTGAAGAAAATCAAAATTTCAGTATGGAGCTGGTTTTATGGGGATTAACAATCCATAATAAATTAGATAAATCAGAAAATAATACCTCTTTTAAATTTGATTCCGCAGGAATCAGTCAATATTTTAATAGAAACAATTAGTTAAAAAACTAAAATTATTAAACTGTTAAAATCACGTTTATCTTAGGATGCACGTGATTTTTTTATACATTTATAACAGAATAAGACCCCAAGTCTAAATCTTCATATCCAATAGAGTTTACTTTAAGCACTTATTTTACTGTGGCAAATTGGATTTGCTGGTATATAATAATTTTATTGATAACAGAAAACACTTTGATTAAATCGTTGTCAAACGATGAATAAAAGCGAATAAAATGATAAAACTATTTTCATATGGAACGCTTCAATTGGAACGTGTTCAGAAAGAAACTTTTGGAAGATTATTAATCGGCAGTAAAGACAAATTAGCAGGATATTGCATTTCAAAAATGAAAATTACAGACCCAAAAGTAATTAAATCCAGTGGTACAGAGAATCACCCAATTCTGAAATACACAGGAAATAAATCAGATTTTGTAGAAGGCACCTTATATGAAATATCTACTGAGGAGTTGATCAAAGCAGATGATTATGAAGTTGATGATTACAAACGTGCAGAGCTCATTTTTGAGTCTAAACAAACAGGTTTTGCGTATGTGAAAAACGAATAAATAGAAGCTATTTAACTAAGAAGAAATTAAATGAGCAGTTAACTCTTTTATTAAACCTTCCTTATCTTCATTGACCATTTTGACGAAATTCATATCAACCGCCGATTTTTCATCATACAGCGCGGACCACATTATGATCTCAATCAAAACAGGCATCAAATCAATTCCTTTTTTAGTGAGTTTATAAATAATTTTTTGTTTGTGATTTTTATCCTTCGATCTAAAAATCATGTTTTCGCTTTCTAACATTGAAAGTCGATCAGAGAGTAAATTTGTTGCAATTTTTTCTTCAGAATTTACAAACTCC
The DNA here is from genome assembly GCA_029252265.1 of Flavobacteriaceae bacterium. Taxonomy (GTDB): domain Bacteria; phylum Bacteroidota; class Bacteroidia; order Flavobacteriales; family Flavobacteriaceae; genus Hel1-33-131. The sequence continues at coordinate 6,033 of JAQXBT010000021.1, forward strand.
CCGAAGTAATGCTTTCCTTTAAACATTAGATCACGTACAATTAAAAATGTCCACCGATCGCCAAATAATTCCAGTCCAAAATTTATTGGACAGTCGGACTTTCTTTTTGAATTTTTCATAGAATAAAAATAAAATGATTAACCACTTGCAAATATAAAGTTGTTTTGTATATTTACCATTCCAAATCTAAAAAAATAAAAAATGAATCATGCTATTAATTGGTTTGAAATCCCAGTAACTGATTTCACAAGAGCAAAAAAATTTTATGAAACGATTCTAAACGCTGACATGCAGTTCATGGAGGCCATGGGTATGAAGTCCGCTTTTTTCCCTGCGGATTTTAAAAGTGGCGCCATTGGCGGCTGTATCATCAAAGGGGATGGGTATGAGCCATCAACCAAAGGCTCGAGAGTGTATCTAAATGGTGGAGACGATTTAAATACAATCCTATCAAGAGTGGAGAAAGCCGGTGGAAAAGTCACGTTACCAAAATCTGCAATTGGAGCTAACGGATGTTTGGCCCATTTTGAAGACACCGAAGGCAACCGTGTTGCCTTACATTCTATGAAATAAGGCTGTAACACAATTAAATATTCTTAAAATGAGGCTGTCTGAAAAGGCTATACTTTGTTAATCTGAACTCGTTTCAGATTCTAAAACAAATTGATTTTCAGTCAGCTTCTTATTGAATACTAGACCCTGGAGATTATTTACTCAAAAAATAACTTTCTAAATAATTTTGGGTCGACAAATACTCTTCTTGAAGATTTCTCAAATAGTGAAGTATAGCATCTCTATTGTTGTAATCTGGAGAAAGTCCATCATTCATTTCAGAATCCAGCACAATTAAGATCAAAAACCAATACCCTTTTCTTGAAGTATGAAGGGTTTCCAAAAGTGGATCATATCCATTAGATTCGATTTTTGCATCGACTAAAATAGGTAATAAATTAATCGTTTTAGCGACCCTCTCCCTCTCGTGAAAAGAAAGATAATAAGTCTTAGTATCAATTGTGAAGGGAACATTAAATTCGACATCTATATGACCTAAATTAAACTTCATATTGATGAAATTATAAAATTCATTTGCATCTTTTGGGTCTTCAAAAACAAACCCATAACTGCGTGGTAAGTCTCGTCTAAATCGTTTTGCTTTTACAATTCTATAACTCTCAATAGTAGGTGCAAATCTGATCGGAATACAGGAATAAATAAAGATAAAAAAGATAAAGTATAGACGCATTAATAACGATTTGTATAATTACATCAATAATTATACCAACGAAAAATAAGGAGTTCTACAAAAAAACCGTTGAATCCTCATTGTTACGATCCATAACAAACTCCATAATTTTAAAATTATAAAAGAATCTGAATAACTTTAAAATCTAGATAAACAAATGGAGTGAGTTACCCTGAGATCATTTCTTACGATAAAGCCACCAGTTCATGTCACGGGTATACTTGTAACCTAATTTTTCATAGAGAGAAATTGCTGTATTTCCCTTATTGGTATGTAGAATAGGAAGTTTATTCTCTTTTAAAATCTCTTTTGTCGTATGTGCAATGAGTTGTTTTGCATAGCCCTTACGAGTATGATTTGGATGTGTCACCACAGAGCTCACTTCAATGAAATCATTGGCTTGCATTCGTTGTCCAGCAATTGCAATTAGTTGCTCGTTTTTAAAGATGCCAAAAAACCGCCCCATTTCAAAGCCTCTTTTCCGATAGAAGCCTGGCATTACCAACCAAATTAAATCATAAATTTCATCTATATGTTTCTCAGTAAGCAGTACAATTTCTTCGGTCATTTCAACTGGAGTCAGATGTTCTAAGACCATTTGACACCCATCTATTTTTTTTTCCAAGACAGTCGTGCTAGGATCAATGACCGGGGTTTGGTTTTCAGTTACTAAGAAAAATTTCTCTACAGTTTTTGAATATTCATTTGAAGCTTTACTAGTTTTAGAGGCATCGTAAAAAGAACCGAAAATACAAATGTCTGGATGGTAAAACAGAACGCCATCAAATTCAATTATAAACTTGTGATGGGTCTCCTTTAAGGAATACCAAACAGGGTTTTTTAGTTTTTTTTCTAAAGAAGTCATTTTTAAGTATAAAACTTGTGGAAATTGCAAGTTCACAAATATATATCTTTTTAAAAACAACTTATGCTAACATGCGAATAGTCTTTGAATGATTTTTTTTAGACGTGAAAGGCATTGATTGCAAAAACAATAAACAATAGTTCTTAAGAACTCCAACAAAAATGGGATATAACTCCATGGTGATCTATCCATTTTAGTGGTGACTCTTGTAGGATACAATCAAAATAAAAGTCCAAAAAATGATTGTACCTTTGCTAGCTTATATAATTAACCCATTTATAACCGGCATGGCAAAACTTCCAAAACAATATCAATTTTTAGACCTATCGGACTATGGCCGTAGTGGAGGCCATTGGATTGCGAGCCAACTCAAACACACCCGTTTTACCCCAATTCATGTCACAACACTATTTATTATTGCGGGACTCATTGCCATTGGATGTATGCTCAATGGCTTCTACAAAACAGCTGCCTTTTTTATTGTTTTAAAATCTATTTTAGATGCCGCTGACGGCGAGCTATCCCGTCTAAAAAATACACCCTCTTATACTGGGAGATATTATGATTCTATTGCCGATTTCTTGCTTAACTTTTGTTTTTTATTGGCTTTTTGGCACATCAGTGAGGGCTCCATTGTGTTAATGTTAATCGCATTTTTTGGGATTCAACTTCAAGGAACAGTTTACAACTATTATTATGTCATTTTAAGAAATGCGGTCGAAGGCGATTCTACCAGTCGAATCTTTGAAGATGCCGCTCCAAAAGCACTCAAAGGCGAGAGCCAACGAACGGTAAATATATTTTATAAAATCTACGATATTTTATACATTACTTTTGATAAGATCATGTATTTTATGGATAAAAACGCTAGTGACAGCCCACCCTTTCCGAAGTGGTTTATGACCCTCGTTTCTATGTATGGACTCGGGTTTCAGTTGTTGTTTATGGCTTTCATGTTAGCCTTCAAACTCGAAGCGTATGTCATTCCATTTTTTATTGGCTACTCCGCCTTAATTCTGGTATTTGTCGGCATCCGAAAACTAGTCCTTAAACCTTTATAAGCTTGGCGCAATTTTAGCGACTGCTGCAATCGTTTCATCCAAATCTTCATACGTTAAAGCATCTGTAATAAACCAAGATTCAAAAGCGCTGGGAGCAATATAGATTCCAGCATTCAGAAGTCCGTGAAAAAAAGTTTTAAAACGCTCATTATTTCCTTCTGCTGCAGTTTCAAAATCGACCACTGGAGTCTCTGAGAAATGCACAGAAATCATAGATCCAACTCTATTAATCGTATGCAAAACTTGATGCGCTTTTAAAGTTTTTGAAATTCCTTCGTGTAAATAGGCTGTTTTTTGAGCCAATCGCTCAAAAACCTCAGCGTCCGATTCTAAAGCTTGAAGCATGGCATAACCTGCCGCCATCGCCAAAGGATTTCCACTCAACGTTCCTGCCTGATATACGGGTCCTAAAGGCGCTAAGTGTGCCATAATTTCGTGACGTGCTGCAAAAGCCCCCACAGGCAAACCACCACCAATCACTTTTCCAAAACATACAATATCTGCATTCACCCCGTAGAGTTCTTGAACTCCGCCTCGAGCCAATCGAAAACCAGTCATGACCTCATCGAAAATTAAAATTGCCTGATGGGCGTCACACAACGCTCTTAAACCTTCCAAAAATCCTGATTGTGGTGGAATACAGCCCATATTTCCCGCAACAGGTTCTACAATAATAGAGGCGATTTGAGACGGGTTTGCTTCAAAAATTTTAGCCACAGCAGCTAAGTCGTTATAAGGCGCTAAAAGGGTGTCTTTAGCAGTCCCTTCAGTTACTCCAGGACTATTAGGACTCCCAAACGTGACTGCACCACTCCCCGCTTGAATCAAAAAAGAATCCGAATGCCCATGATAGCATCCTGCAAATTTGATGATTTTTTCTTTGCTTGTAAATCCACGTGCCAATCGCACGGCACTCATACAAGCCTCAGTGCCAGAGTTTACAAATCGAATTTGATCGATATTTGGAACCATAGAAACGGCCAATTCTGCAATTTTAGTTTCAATTTCGGTCGGCATACCAAATGAGGTTCCGAGTTGTGCTTTTTCGATCACAGCTTCAATTACTGGTGGATACGCATGACCTAAAATCATGGGACCCCAAGAATTAATGTAATCAATAAGACGATTGCCATCGGCATCATATAAATAAGCGCCCTTTGCTTTAGTTACAAAAACAGGGGTACCTCCGACGGCTTTAAAAGCACGAACCGGTGAATTCACACCTCCAGGAATGACAGCCGAAGCGGCTTTAAATAATTGACTACTGCGTTGGTATCTCATGAAATTAGTTTGAAGAAATTTTAAGTTGTTGCCCGATGCTTAACTCTGTAGATCTCAGATTATTTTGTTGTTTAATTGAATCCACAGTGGTATTGTATAATTTTGAAAGGGAATACAGGGTATCTCCTTTTCGGACGGTATGACGTATTGTATTGGTTGTCGATCGTTTGTTAGTACGTCTATTTTTAGTTTTAGTATCAAATTTATAAAGTTCATAGCGTTCTATCAAACTAATCAGTTTTTGAGGGTATTTTGGATCAGTAGCATAGCCCGCTTTACGAAGGCCTTTGGCCCATCCTTTGTAATCATCTTTTTTTAATTTAAACAACCCCGCATAGCGTTTACGATTGGCTAAAAATTTCGAATGATCTCTAAAAGATTGGCTCGGGTCTTTATACTTTCTAAAACATTCTTGATCTTTATCGTCATCGTGATAAACGCGTGGGCCTGTCCATTCATGACACTTGATTCCAAAATGATTATTGGCATCACGCGCCAAACGGCCTTTTCCAGAGCCCGATTCTAAGATCCCTTGTGCCAAAGTAATACTCGCAGGAATATCATACAATCGCATTTCATTGACAGCTGATTCTTTAAAATATGAAATATAGTCGAGTGTCGAATTGATAACTGGGGTCTTTTTTGAAGGTTTCGTCACCACTACTTTTGGAGTTGATTTGCGCTGCTTAGCCTTTCGTCTCGACCCACAACTCGTGACTAATAGTCCCAAGAAAATAAAAATAATAATACGTTTCATATCTAAACTATAGTTTGTAATTGTTTTTGTTTCAATCTTAAATTCATTCCCTCAATCCCTTGCAATCCTCCTGTGTGAATAGCCAACACTTTGGCTTCCTTTGGGATTTGCCCCGTTTGAATTGCATCAAAAACACCATACATCATTTTTGCAGTATACACCGGGTCTAATGGGATATTATAAGTTGCTTTAAAATGGTTTATAAATGTGATTAATTTCGAATCCACTTTGGCATACCCACCAAAATGATATGCTTCCCACAACTCCCAATTGGACTGTGTTGCAAATTTACAAATATCTTCGTTTAAAAAACCGCCTTTCAGGGCTGGAAATCCAATAATTTTTTGAGATGGCAAACTTGAATTGATAAGCCCCGTTAGGGTTCCACCAGTCCCAACCGAGCAACAGATCAAATCAAACTGTTGGTCTGATTCAGTAAGGATTTCTTGACAGCCTTTTATGGCGAGAGCATTGGTACCGCCTTCTGGGATGATATAAAAATCTTTAAAGGTTTCCAAAAGAGTTTTTAAATATTCTGGGGTGGTTTTATCTTTATAGTCAGATCGCGATACAAATTCTAGATGCATTCCACAGGATTTCGCATAGCGAAGTGTTGGATTTTGATCGATTTTAGAGTCTAATTCCTCTCCTCTAATAACTCCAACAGTTGGAATGTTTAAGGCCTGTCCTGCGGCGGCAGTCGCTGCAATATGATTTGAAAAGGCACCTCCAAATGTGAGAATTCCTTTATAATTTTCAGATTGTGCTTTTTGTAAATTATATTTTAATTTTCTAAATTTATTACCCGACACTTTTGGATGTATCGAATACTCCGGCTTCAAATAAACCTGAGCATTTAAACGAATATTTTCTAACGTATTAATCGTGAGCATTGGCGTAAAAAATAAAATGTAAAAATACTAAATACTTAATTGATTATCGAGTCGATAGTTGCGATAAAGCTCAAACTAAAGATTAATTTGTGTATGGAAAATTACATTATCTTTGTTAAGCATGAAAAAATACGTTCCAATAGAAGAAGGCGATTACTACTTAACAGCAGAGGGATACCGTTGTTTTACCGAACAATACCATCTCAAACGTGGCTATTGTTGTGAAAGTGGATGTAAGCATTGTCCGTATGGTTACAATGTCCGGACTCATACTCAAAACTCAATAAAGTGAATTCAATAAACATTACATTCGAAAATGAAATTCGAGAAGGTATCCCATCAAAGCTTCCTGAAATACGGCCCTATGATAAAAGTTACAACCATGCGCCAAAGCGAAAATCGATTTTAAGTTCTGAGGAGACAAAATTGGCTTTAAAAAATGCGTTGCGATATTTTGATAAAAAGTACCATGCAATCCTTATTAAAGAGTTTAAAAGAGAATTGGATTTGTATGGTCGAATTTATATGTATCGTTTCCGACCTACTCATAAAATTGTGGCTCGCCCCATTGATGACTATCCCGCAAAAAGCAAACAAGCGGCTGCAATTATGTTAATGATTCAAAATAATTTGGATGATGCAATCGCGCAACACCCTCATGAATTAATTACGTACGGAGGAAATGGGAGTGTGTTTTCAAATTGGGCACAATACCGCCTCACGATGCAGTATTTATCTCAAATGACCGACACACAAACTTTGGTCATGTATTCCGGACATCCGATGGGTCTTTTTCCATCTCACAAAGAAGCTCCCAGAGTGGTGGTCACCAATGGGATGGTCATTCCAAATTATTCAAAACCCGATGATTGGGAAAAATTTAATGCCTTAGGCGTCTCTCAATATGGACAAATGACTGCCGGTAGTTATATGTATATTGGACCGCAGGGTATTGTTCATGGAACCACAATTACCGTACTCAATGCCTTTAGAAAAATAAAAAAACCACCTTCAGGTAATGTTTTTTTAACAGCAGGTTTGGGCGGTATGAGTGGCGCACAACCAAAAGCAGGAAATATTGCAGGCTGTATAACTGTTTGTGCCGAAGTCAACGAAAAAGCGCTGTACACTCGCCATTCACAAGGCTGGGTTGACGAAGTGTTTACTGATTTAAAATTGCTTGTAAGTCGTGTACGAAAAGCAAAAATGGAAAAAGAAGTGGTATCCATCGCTTACCTGGGAAACGTCATCAATGTGTGGGAAGAATTTTACGAGGCTGAGATTCATATAGATTTAGGAAGTGATCAAACCTCCCTTCACAATCCATGGGCCGGTGGTTATTATCCCGCTGGAATGAGCTACGAAGATGCCAATGTCATGATGGGATCTGATCCAGAACTTTTTAAAGAAAATGTAGAAACATCTTTGCGACGTCATGCAGCGATTGTTGAAAAACACACTGAAAAAGGCACCTATTTTTTTGATTATGGAAATGCTTTTCTACTAGAAGCTTCGCGAGCTGGAGCCGATATTATGGCAGAAAATGGAATTGATTTCAAATACCCAAGTTACGTTCAAGATATTATGGGACCTATGTGTTTTGACTATGGGTTTGGTCCATTTCGATGGGTATGTGCCTCTGGAAACTCGGAAGACCTCGATAAAACGGATGCAATCGCCTGCAAGGTTTTAGAGACGTTAAAAAAAGACGCTCCACAAGAAATTCAGCAACAGATGAGTGATAATATTAAATGGATAAAAGGCGCAAAAGAACAGCAATTGGTGGTTGGCTCCCAAGCTCGGATTTTATATGCCGATGCGGAAGGCCGGATGAAAATTGCAGAAGCGTTTAATAAAGCCATTGAAAACAAAGAAATTGGCCTTGTCATCTTAGGGAGAGACCACCACGATGTATCAGGAACAGACTCCCCATACAGAGAAACCAGCAATATCTATGATGGCTCTCAATTTACAGCAGACATGGCCATTCAAAATGTGATTGGTGACAGCTTTCGAGGCGCTACTTGGGTAAGCATCCATAATGGAGGCGGTGTTGGCTGGGGTGAAGTCATAAATGGTGGCTTTGGTATGGTTATTGATGGTACAATAGAAGCTGAAAAACGCTTAAAATCCATGTTGTTTTGGGATGTCAATAATGGAATTGCCCGACGAAATTGGGCTCGGAATGAAGGTGCTATTTTTGCTATTAAACGTGCGATGGTTTCCGAACCGCTTCTTAAAATAACAATCCCAAACAGCGTTGACGAAACGCTTTTAAAAAAACTATAAACACAAGAAAAAATAACCGATATACATAAAAAAATGAAAACTAAAATACTCTCATTAATAATTACCCTTCTTTTTTTAACGTCCTGTCTATCTGTAAGAGTTGTAACAGACTATGATAAAACTGCTCAATTTAAAACTTACAAAACGTTTGGATTCTTGAAAGACGGAGTCGATCGTGCAGAAATTAGTGATCTAGATAAGCGTCGTATTTTACGCGCCCTTGAAACTACACTCCTTGAAAAAGGATTCACGAAATCTGAGACACCAGATTTACTTGTCAACTTCTTTACCAAAGAAAAACAACAAGTCAATGTGTATAATAATAGCTATGGTGGTTTTGGATATGGCTACGGTTGGGGCTGGGGTGGAGGTCCGTTTTTTGGCGCTCAATTTAATGTATCAAACTCCACTCAAGGAACGTTATATATTGATTTGATTGATGCAAAACGAAAAGAGCTTATTTGGCAAGGAATTGGCGCAGGCTATTTAACGAAATCCGTCAAACATAAAGACGAAAGAATCCACACCTTTGTATCCTCTATTTTATGTAAATATCCGCCAGAAATAACGCCTTAATTTTTCACATCTAGTGCATCTCTTAAGGTATTCCCAATAAGCATGAATGACATCACCAAGCTCATAATACAAAGGCCAGGAATGAGTGCTAAGTAGGGTTTCCCTAAAATAATATAATTGTAGTGGTCTTTAATCATTGCTCCCCAACTAGACATTGGTGGTTGTGCGCCAATCCCTAAAAAACTAAGCCCACTTTCGATAAGAATTGCCGCAGCAAAATTTGCGGCGGAAATCACGATAACTGGAGCTAAAATGTTTGGTAAAATATGTTTACTAATGATTCTAAAATCTGAAAAACCCAAGGCTTCAGCGGCGGTAACGTACTGCATTTCTTTGACACTCATCACCTGCCCTCTCACAACTCTGGCGACTTCAACCCACATAGTAAGTCCAACCGCAATAAAGACTTGCCAAAACCCTTTTCCAAGAGCCAAAGTGATCGCGATTACCAAAAGTAGTGTTGGTATGGACCAAGTTACGTTAATAAGCCACATGATAAGTGTGTCCCATTTGCCTCCAAAATAGCCCGCAATACTCCCCAAAAGCACCCCTATCAATAGTGAAATAAAAACCGCTACAAAACCAATCGAAAATGAAATTCGAGCCCCTACTAAAATTCGACTGAGAAGATCTCT
>JAQXBT010000022.1 GCA_029252265.1 Flavobacteriaceae bacterium
TCTTTTACTTTCCCTTTTTTTACACCAACTATTTTGACCTCTTTTAACTCTGGTAAATCATTTAAGGCCACTTCCAAGTAAACATTACGACCTTCTGTTTTGGTTGCAAAAACTTCAATACTACTAAATAAATTCGAATCCCATAATTTTTTGATTGCAGCGCTTATTTTTACACCTCCGGGAATAATTACAGTTTCTCCTTTACGTAGTCCAGAATAGGTCAGGATAGTTTCCGCACCATAAGCTGTTTGTCCAGTGACCGTAATATCTGCGATAGTAAACTCTGAAATTGATGGGTTATTTTGTTGGGACAACACTGCAAAACTGCTTAAAAGTAAGCAAAAGCAAAGGATTGTATTTTTATATCTAAAAGCTCTGTTAATTAAGCTGCTCACTTGTTTTTCCAAATCGTCTTTCTCTTTTTTGATAATTTATTATGGCTTCGTACAAGTTTTCATTTGTAAAATCGGGCCAATACACATCAGTAAAATATAATTCTGCATAAGCAATCTGCCATAACAGGAAATTACTGATGCGTTTTTCACCACTCGTACGGATTAACAAATCCACGTCGGGTAAATTTTGTGTGTAAAGATGCTGATTTATTAGCGTTTCATCAATATTTTCGACTGAAATTATATTATTTTTAACTTTATCGCTTATAAGCTTCATGGCGTTAATCAATTCATCTCTGGAGCCATAGCTTAGTGCTAGGGTTAAAGTCATGCGAGAATTCTCTTTAGTTTCATCAATAACGTGCAGTAATTCTTTATAAACTTTTTCAGGGAGTGTTTTGAGGTCTCCAATAGCATTTAATTGGATGTTATTTTCTTGAAGGGTTTTAATCTCTTTTTTTAATGAAGAAATCAAAAGTTGCATGAGCGTTTTTACCTCTAATTTTGGGCGATTCCAATTTTCGGTCGAAAATGCATATAGTGTCAAATGTTTCACACCCAATTCCGCACAACTCTCAACTGTGGTACGCACCGATTTAGTGCCGTTCTCATGTCCAAAAATGCGCATGAATCCTTTTTCTTTTGCCCAGCGTCCATTTCCATCCATGATGATGGCAATGTGACTTGGCAAATTCTCTGAAGATATCGTTGTTTTTAAACTCATATTAATAATTACAAAAGCAGGGTTTCCTTCCGAACGTGTAAGTTAAGGTAAAACCGCTAAATACGTACCAATCATTATTATTAAAATTACCAAATCTAAATCTCTCTCTTAAATTTTTGGTATCTGGTTCACTGCCATCTAATTCATCCGAAAACGTATAATGGGCCGCAATCTCAAACGCCAAAACGATGTGACGCGTAATCGTGGTTTTAAAGCCTAATGCAATTGGTATGCCATACGCATTGCTTCTTGTTTTTTCTGAGACTAACCGGCCTCTAGAGTAATAAAAATTTGGAAAATTTACCATACTAATCCCTGTATATATATATGGAGTTGCTTGAGTTACTCCCGTGTGCAAATCAAACTCAAAAAAGGTAAATTCCATCCCCGCAGAAACCTCAAGTAATGAAGAATTAAAATTATAGCCTCTTAATTTCCTTCTCGGATCATCAGAATTAGTGTCATCTGCAGCAAATTTCGAATAGATAAAACTAGCTCTAAGAGAATGTCTAGGGCTTCGGTTCCACTTTGCAACGATCCCTGTTGATAATTCGTTTGGGGCAATAAACGTTGTTTCGCCAACGTCTCCAATAAAATTACTTCCACCTCCAAAAACCCCGATTTCATAAATCTGAGCCACACTTAGGTTATAAGATAACAAGGAAAATAAAAAGATATGGACTGGTTTCATTTTGTATTTAAAGATGCAAATATAATAATTTTGATCAGCCTCCGGTTAACTTATTCAGAGACTAATCTATAGAACAGACATTATCTTATTATATTGTTTAATTCCGATGATCAGCACCCCATAAAAGTTTGTTGCGGAGCGTTTCTAAAAAGCTTTCTTCTTCCAATTCGAGCATATTAATATTGTAAGGAGCTTTCTGAATAGTGATCGTTGTGTTATTGCTAAGGGTATTGATTCTTGAGTCTAGCGAGACCAAATGAACATTTTCACGCCCTGAGACTTTTAGTTTTATGACCCGTTTGCTAGAAATTACGAGTGGACGCGCATTTAAATTATGGGGTGCAATTGGGGTTAAGACGAGATTATCCGCCTCGGGCATAATTACGGGGCCTCCACAACTTAAAGAATAACCAGTAGAGCCAGTAGGAGTAGAGACAATCAGTCCATCCGCCCAGTAAGAGGTTAAAAACTCATCATTCAACCAAGTTTCAATAGAAATCATAGAGGTTGTGTTTTTTCGACTAACAGTGATTTCATTTAATGCGAAATTTAAATCAAAAACAGCGTCCTCACTATCCGTTGTTAAACTCAACACACTTCTTTTTGAAATTCTATATTGGCCTAAAAAAATTAGATCCATGGCACTTTCGATGTTGTTTATCGGAATGGTTGCTAAAAACCCTAAGCGCCCGGTATTGATACCAACAATTGGAATTTCTAAATCTTTCACATACGTAATAGCTCTTAAAATAGTGCCATCACCCCCGATACTAATTAAGAGTTCATAAGAACGATCTAAAGATTCAAACGTTCCAAATCCAGACGAACGGATATCGATATTGGACTCTGCCACAATGGATGCATGAAAGTTTTTTTCAAAGGCAACTTCAGCAGTTTTGCTATTTAAATACACAATAAGTGTTTGGATGGCCGCTTCTGAGCGTTCGTTAAAAGCAGGGCCATAAACGGCTATTTTCATTTCTTGTTGCTTATAAGTTTAAATATTTATCTAAATATGCCGAACGTTCTTTGAGATTACTTAAAAACCCATCGTCTTCATGCCCCGAAAGGATCGTGTAGCCGTAGCGTCTAAAGGCTTGAAAGATACTACTTAAACCAGAATTTCCAATTTTAAGCGTAATTTGAGTTAAGTCGTTTTCGGTTCTAGAAATAAAAGACCCTAATAACTTGGCGTTATTGGATTCTACAATTTGACTGATTTCACTGAATGAAAATTCGTTTGCTCCTTTTTCAATGACAATAATCCCACCTGGTTCTGAAAAAAACGGGGTTTTATTAAAAAGTGAAATGATATCGTTTAATTGATAATATCCTAAATAATTATTTTCAGCATCTAAAACAGGCATGATGTTACTGTCGTTTTTTGCAAAGGCTTCTAAAACATCGAGCCATAAAAAAGAGTCTCGCACAAAAAACCCTTCAATCGCATACAGTACTTCCGAAATCGCTTGCTCAGGTTCAAAACAATACACATCTGTTTCCGACAAACATCCCATATAAATTTGGTTGTTTAAAACGGGGACATGCGAATAAGTTAATCTTTTAAAAATAGTTTGTAGCTCCTCTACAAGTGTTTTAGGACTTGATGGTGTTAGATCGTTTATAATAAATTGATTTAATGGCATGCGTATGTGTGTATTCAAATGCAAATTAATCAAAAATAATAGACTTTAAGCGTTAAGTACTTTGTATTTTTGTTTGAAATTTAATTTTAATGACTAAGTTAAGCGTTAATATCAATAAGATTGCCACTCTGAGAAATTCTAGAGGCGGCGACACTCCTAATGTTGTTCAATTTGCCAAAGATGTACAAGAATTTGGTGCCCAAGGGGTCACCATTCACCCGCGTCCAGACCAGCGTCATATCCGGTATCAAGATGCGTATGATCTAAAATCTGTGGTACATACCGAATATAATATTGAAGGTAATCCGATTCCTGAGTTTGTTGAAATGGTTCTAAAAATAAAACCGACGCAAGTCACTTTAGTGCCGGATGCAGAAAATGCAATCACCTCCAATGCAGGATGGGATACCCTGAAACACAAAGGTTTTTTGACTGAAATCGTTCAAGAGTTTAAACAAAACAACATACGAACCTCGGTTTTTTTAGACCCCAACCTGGCACAGCTTGAAGGTGCGAAAGCCATTGGAGCAGATCGAATTGAGCTTTATACTGAAGCATTTGCGCATCAGTTTTCATTGGGAAATAATGAAGCGATGACTCCGTACACCCAATGTGCTCAACGTGCTTTGCAATTAGATTTAGGGCTGAACGCAGGACATGATTTGTCGTTAGAGAATATTCAATTTTTTAAAGACAATGCTCCGGGATTATTGGAAGTGTCTATTGGGCATGCCTTAATTTCTGAAAGCTTGTATTTGGGGATCGATAATGTGATCAACATGTATTTGAATAAGTTAAAATAATGCTTTTACACTCTAATATTATCGGTGAAGGTCCCCCGTTTGTCATTCTACATGGGTTTTTGGGAATGGGCGATAATTGGAAAACACTCGCAAAACAGTTTTCGGGATTAGGGTTTCAAGTTCATCTTGTTGACCAACGGAATCACGGACGTAGTTTTCATGACTCTATATTTAATTATGATGTTTTAGCAGCGGATTTAAAAGCCTATTACGACCATCATGCTCTAGAAAACACGGAGCTTTTAGGACATTCAATGGGAGGGAAAACCGCCATGCTTTTTGCGGCACTGTATCCCGAATGTGTTTCAAAATTAATTGTAGCCGATATTGCACCCCGATTTTATCCGGTTCACCACGACGCCATTTTGGACGGATTATCTTCCCTAAATTTCGAAGAACTAACTTCAAGAAAGGAAGCGGAAATTCAGCTATCTAAATATGTTCAAGATATTGGAACGCGTCAGTTTTTATTGAAAAATATTTACAGAGTCTCCCCAACTGTTTTAGGTCTTCGAATAAATTTAGAGGCTCTTAAAACTCAAGTTTTTGAGGTTGGAGAAGCACTGTCTCCCATCCTAAGTTACACAAAAGACTGCTTGTTTTTAAGAGGCGATCAATCAGAGTATATTTCGATTCAAGATGAAGGCGCCATTAAGGTTCAATTCCCAAACGCTACCATCCAAACAGTGACCAATGCAGGCCATTGGCTTCATGCCGAAAACCCAGTAGAATTCTTTGAACGCGTTTGTGCGTTTATCGCTTGATACACATAAGCTTAAAAATGTTTGTAAGGCGTTAAAAATATTGTATTTTTGCCACCCAATTTTTATTTCATTACTATGAATATTACAAGAGAAAGTATTGACACGTTAAACGCCGTTGTTAAGATTGAGGTTGCTAAAGCAGATTATTCTGATAACGTAGATAAAATTTTAGCGAATTACCGCAAAACAGCAAATATCCCAGGCTTTAGAAAAGGACATGTCCCAATGGGATTTGTAAAAAAGCAATATGGAAAGGCCGTACTTGTTGATGAAGTCAATAAACTTATTCAAGAAGCTTTAGGAAAATATCTTACCGAAGAAAAACTGGATGTTTTAGGCAACCCATTACCACGCTCACAAGACAACTTGGATTGGGATAAAGACGATTTTTCGTTTGAATTTGAAATAGGGCTAAGTCCAGAATTTGAGATCAAACTAAAAGCAAAAAAAGCACTTACGAAATATACAATTACAGCCGATAAAAAAATGATTGATGACCAATTGGTCAACATCCAAAAACAATACGGGAAACTGACCGCTAAATCTGTTGTTGAGCAAGAAGATGAGGTAACGGGTGTGTTTTTCAATGATGCGGAAGGGATTGAAGCCACCGCCACTTTTACCTTAGATAAACTAAAAGGAAAGTCAAATACCAAAGCTTTTTTAGGAGCCAATGTAGATGCTGTTTTAACTTTAGACACCAAAGGGTTATTTGCAGACTCCCACGATTTAATGACCTATTTAAAAGTAGATCACGATACAGCACACGGACTCGATGTTCAAGTGACCTTTACAATTAGTGAAGTGAATTCAAGAGAATTAGCAGAATTTGATCAAGAGTTGTTTGATAAATTATTTGGACCAGGAGTCGTGACTTCAGTGACTGAACTAAGAGCTAAAATTACCGAAGATGCTGAAAAACAATTTGTACAACAAGCAGATCAAAAATTCCTCAATGATGTAACGGAACATCTAGTAGAAAACACAAAATTTGATTTACCAACGCAATTTCTTCAAAAGTGGATTCAAACTGCGGGCGACAAAGAATTAGATGTAGCACAGGCTAAAGAAGAATATGAAAAGTCAGAAAAAAGCATGCGCTATCAATTAATAGAAAGCAAGCTGATTGTAGACAACAGTCTTCAAGTAAATTTCGAAGATTTAAAAGCCTATACTTCTGAGATGATCAAAGGACAAATGGCGCAGTATGGTCAAACGAATCCAACCGAAAAAGAAATTGACGATATTGTAGCACGTGTGCTTTCAAATCAAGAAGAAGTGAAGCGTATATCAGAGCAATTAACAAGTCAAAAATTGTTAGATTTTTATAAAGAAAACGCTAATTTTAAAGACAAAAAATTAACCTATGAAGCCTTTGTCAAAGAAGTTTACGGGAAATAATTTTTATAAACAATTACGTAAAAAGCACTTCTTAGGAAGTGTTTTTTTTATACCTTTAAAGCAAGTTTTAGACTAGAAATAGTTTTATATTTACATTCTCAATACCTAAAAAAAACACTATGGATTACGGAAATGAATTCAAAAAATTTGCCATCTCTGATCAAGGGATTAGCAGTCTTTATTATGATAAAATAGTTAGTAGCATGACCCCAATGGGTTTGACGCCAAATATTATTGAAGAGCGCCAAATGAATGTGGCTGTTTTTGATGTATTTTCAAGGTTAATGATGGACCGTATTATTTTTATGGGGACAGCAATTAATGATCAAGTCGCAAATATCATTCAAGCACAATTATTGTTTTTGGAAAGTACCGATGCCACGAAAGACATCCAAATATACATTAACTCACCAGGAGGAAGTGTCTATGCGGGTTTAGGGATTTATGATACCATGCAACTCATCAAACCCGATGTTGCCACGATTTGCACCGGAATGGCTGCTTCTATGGGCGCTGTTTTATTATGTGCAGGTGCCAAAGGAAAACGGAGTGGATTAACGCACTCAAGAGTGATGATTCACCAACCTTTAGGTGGGGCGCAAGGACAAGCGAGTGATATTGAAATTACGGCGCGCGAAATTTTAATCTTAAAAGAGGAATTGTATAAAATCATCAGCAAACACTCCGGTCAAGAATACGACAAAGTATATGCGGATAGTGATCGTGATTACTGGATGAAATCTGACAAAGCTTTAGAATACGGTATGATCGACGAAATTTTATCTCGAAGTTAAAAACCCCAAACTCGTTATGGCAAAAGAAGAATTAGACTGTTCATTTTGCGGCAAGAAAAAGGCCGATACCAATTTACTCATCGCAGGGATCGACGCTCACATTTGTGACCGTTGTATCGAACAAGCGAATGGCATTGTCATTGAAGAATCCAAGCAAAACAAAGGCGATGATTTTTCTTCGGATGTGATGCTAAAAAAGCCGCAAGAAATTAAAGCGTTTTTAGATGGTTACATTATTGGGCAAGACCAAACTAAAAAAGTCATGTCGGTAGCGGTTTATAATCACTACAAACGATTATTGCAAACGACTTCAGAAGACGATATTGAAATTCAAAAAAGTAACATTATCATGGTTGGGCAAACAGGGACTGGAAAGACCTTGATGGCCAAAACTGTTGCGAAAATGCTCAATGTGCCATTGGCCATTGTGGATGCGACGGTACTAACCGAAGCTGGATATGTTGGAGAAGATGTAGAGAGCATGCTCACACGCTTATTACAAGCGGCCGATTACGACCAAGAAAAAGCAGAACGTGGCATTGTATTTATTGATGAAATTGATAAAATTGCCCGTAAAAGCGATAATCCATCTATCACAAGAGATGTTTCTGGAGAAGGGGTTCAACAAGCGCTTTTGAAATTATTAGAAGGAACGGTTGTCAATGTACCACCAAAAGGCGGTCGAAAACACCCCGATCAAAAATTTATTGAAGTCAATACCGAAAACATACTATTCATTGCTGGGGGCGCTTTTGATGGCATCGAACGTCATATTTCAAAGCGTCTCAATATGACCGCTATTGGGTATAAAGCATCCCATGATGAGGAGCAAGTGGATTCTGAACACCTATTACAATACATCATTCCAAAAGATTTAAAAGATTTTGGATTGATCCCTGAAATAATTGGACGTTTACCGGTTCTTACCTATATGAATCCATTAGATGAAGAGACCCTTAGAGCGATTCTGACCGAGCCTAAAAATGCTATTGTGAAGCAATATAAAAAGTTGTTTGAAATGGATGAGATTGCACTCTCATTTAAAGATGATGCTTTAGACTTTATTGTTAAAAAAGCCATAGAATATAAGCTTGGGGCTCGTGGATTACGATCGTTGTGTGAAGAGATTTTAACAGACGCCATGTTTGTGATGCCGAGTAGTGATGAAACAGCCTTGGTGGTCGATAAGTCGTATGCCGAAAAACATTTGTCGCGCACACAATTGAAACGTCTCAAAGCAGTTTCCTAATTAATTTCTAACAGGGCTTCTAAGAACTGACGCGAATTAGATAGTCGTGGCACTTTATGTTGTCCGCCTAGTTTATTGTTGCGTTTCATCCACTTATAAAACAAGCCGGGTTGTGCGGCATGAATTTTAGGTTTGTTGAGGGTGATACTATTGTAGCGTTTGGCTTCATAATCAGAATTTAAGGACTTTAAAGAATTATCTAAAAGTTCTCCAAAATACTGCAAATCGTCGGGCGGTGTTTTAAATTCAATAACCCACTCGTGGGCTCCTTTGGAGTTCCCCTCCATAAATATGGGTGCGACGGTATAATCGATAATCTCACTATTGGTTTTTTGAGTGACTATCTTTAGTGCTTTATCGGTGTTTTCAATGATCAGTTCTTCGCCAAAAACATTGATAAAATGCTTGGTGCGTCCCGTGACTTTGATGCGATAGGGGTTTGTTGAAGTGAAAGTTACCGTATCGCCTATTTTATAGCGCCACAAGCCAGCATTGGTGGTGATGACAATTGCATAATTTTCACCTGTTTTAACTTCAGATAACGGAATTATTTTCTCGGTAGCAGAGCCATATGTTTTCATCGGAATAAATTCATAAAATATTCCGTAATCCAACATCAATAAAAGCTCATCCGAATGGTTGCGGTCTTGAATGGCAAAAAAGCCTTCAGAAGCATTATAAATTTCATAATATTTAACAGTCGATGAAGGAATGATCGATTTAAACTGATTGACATACGGCAAGAAACTAACCCCACCATGAAAGTACACCTCTAGATTGGGCCACACATCCAAAATTGTTTTAGTTCCAGAAGTTTCTAAAACATTATTAAGAAGTGCCAACATCCACGAAGGTACTCCGGCAAGGCTGGTCACATTTTCGTTGATCGTTTCATTAACGATGGCTTGCATTTTATATTCCCAATCACTCATCAAGGAAACTTTGTTGCTTGGCGTGCTGCTAAACTCTGCCCAAAACGGCATGTTATGAATTAGAATTGCGGACAAATCTCCGAAGACGGTTCCGTTTTCTTCATAGAGTTCTTTGCTACCTCCCAAACGTAAATTTTTCCCGTCAAAAAGAGTGGAGTTTTCATTGTTATTCAAATACATGCACAGTAAATCTTTACTTGCCGCATAGTGGCAATCTTCTAAAGAATCAATACTCACAGGAATGAATTTACTTTTTGCATTGGTTGTTCCGCTCGATTTTGCAAACCACTTGATCGGTTTTGGCCAAAATATATTTTTCTCCCCTTTCCGAGAGCGTTCAATTAAATTTTGATAATCTTCATACGTCGATACAGGAATGCGTTGTGAAAAATCACGGTAATTACGAATCGATTTAAAATCATAGGTTTTCCCAATTTCAGTGTCTTTAGAAATGGAAATAAGGTTCATAAGCAACTCATTTTGGACTTCATGAGGGTATTTAAGAAACAAATCAATTTGATGAAAACGTTTCTTTAAAAACCAGGACGCCACAGAATTTACCAATGGTATTGCCATATAATTGTATATATTTACAATGCTAAATGTAATAAAAATCTGCTAATGCTGTATCAAGGAGTTTTGACTAAAATGGAAACAGAGTTTTCCAGGCCAATACAATATTTTTTAGTGCTTGAAAATGATGTGCTTAACATAAATCAATTGTTAAATAAGACACTCACACTGTCGTTCGTCAAATATCAGTGTTTGAATTGTAGCAGTGAAGCCCCTATTTTTAGACAAGGGTTTTGTAAATCTTGTTTTTTCGAATTACCACAGGCGGCCGATTGGATCATGCGACCAGAATTAAGCAAAGCGCATCTCGATCAGGAAGAGCGCGATTTGGAGTATGAAAAGCGTGTGCAGCTTCAACCACATATTGTGTATTTGGCCAATTCTAGTAATGTGAAAGTAGGGGTAACCCGTAAAACACAAGTACCCACGCGTTGGATTGATCAAGGGGCCCAAGAAGCCCTCGAAATTGTAGAGGTTCCGAACCGTTATCTCGCTGGTGTGACAGAAGTAGCGCTCAAAAAATATGTAAGTGATAAAACCAATTGGCGTGAAATGCTCAAAGGCACGGCAACAGATGAAAGTTTAGAAGACTGGCGACAGCGTTTAGAAACTTACATTCCTGAAGAAACGAAATCCTATTTTTTAGCCAACCAAAAATCACTTAAGTTAGAATTTCCCGTTTATCAATATCCCGAAAAACCAAAAAGTTTGAACCTCACTAAAACACCTGTGTATTCTGGAGTTTTAAAAGGAGTTAAAGGGCAATACCTTATTTTTGAGGACAATACGGTCTTTAATGTACGAAGTAATGAAGGACTTGTTGTGGGACTAAATGTCTCTTAGTCGATTTGTATTTCTTGGTTCACTTCTAGTTTAAATCGTTTTCTGAACCAATAAACACCGAGGTATAAAAACGGTGTATCCAAAGCGGCGATGATTACTTTAAAAGCAACACCAGCAATGAGAAGTCCTAAAAACAAATGCCACTCAATTTCACCAAATAAACAGAGCAATACTAGAACGGTAGCTGTATCTACAAATTGAGATAAAAAGGTAGAACAATTATTTCGCAACCAGAGATGTTTTCCTTTTGTGAGTTGTTTCCAGTAATGATAAATTTGAATATCTATAAATTGGGCAAACAAGTACGCAAGCATACTTGCTAATACAGCGACTGAAGTGCTTCCAAACACCTCCGAAAACATACCATCTGATACTGGTGACCAGTCGGTTGCGGGGACTCTATTGGCAATAAAAATAATTCCCATAGCAAAAAAGGATGCGAAAACGCCTCCAACAACGACCTCATTGGCCTTTTGTTTCCCGTAAATCTCACTAATCAAATCAGTAATTAAAAATGTAATTGGGTACGGCAAAATTCCGACGGAAACCTCAAACAATTTGACCCCAAACACGGGGGTTTCTATTGGATAGTAATAAAAAAATTTTTTAAAAATCAAATTTGACACCACCAATGAGGTGATAAATAATATTCCAAGAAGTAAATAAATACGTCTTGCCAAAAGGGTCTCTTTGATTGTCATGTAAATTGTCAATAAATACTTACGTAAAGATATACTATTAATTGTTCTTTTACTTATTTTGCTAGCTCATATGACGCACGAACAAACGGTTTTAATTGGGATTGGAAGTAACACAGGAGATAAACTAAATCACCTTCAAATGGCGGTGGACGCTATTCACACACAAATTGGAAGTATCGATCAACTATCGTCTTTGTATCAAACGCCTGCGTTGGGGTTTGAAGGAGATGATTTTATAAATGGAGGTCTGAAAGTAACGACACAGCTTGATGCGTCGCAAGTATTAGTGAAGCTTTTAGCCATTGAGGATCACTTGGGCCGGATTCGTCATGAAGATGGTCAGTACCACTCGCGCACCATTGATTTAGACCTGTTGTTTTATGGAACTTTGATTTCAAAATCCGAGCATTTAGAGTTGCCACACCCCAGGTTGCACGAACGCCAGTTTGTGTTACAACCTTTGATGGATCTTGTGCCCGATTTTGAGCATCCTGTTCTAAAATTATCCATTAGCAAGTTGCTCGAAAACTGTGAAGATGACAGCTTATTGACACCTTTAGAAAAGCGGTTGACAAATCCGATGCAGTCTTTTGATTTTTCAACCTATAATTTTATTGCTATTGAAGGGAATATTGGTGCAGGAAAAACAAGTTTAGCCCATATGATGTCTCATGATTTTAATGCTAAAAAAATTCTGGAACGTTTTGCGGACAATCCATTTTTACCAAAATTTTATGAGGACGCCACTCGTTATGCCTTTACTTTAGAAATGTCTTTTTTAGCCGATCGCTATCAACAAATATCAGATGATTTATCGCAGCTAGATTTGTTTAAAGATTTTATTGTGAGTGATTATGACGTGTTTAAGTCGCTTATTTTTTCCAAAATAACGCTGAACGAAGACGAATTTGTGTTGTATCGAAAATTGTTTTATCAGGTTTATAAAGACATTGCAAGGCCCGATTTATACATTTATCTCTATCAAAATACGGAACGTTTACAAGACAACATACGACTTAGAGGGCGCGATTATGAACAAACGATTGAATCGAGTTATTTAGATAAAATCAATACAGGGTATTTGACGTTTATCAAAAACCATCCGGAATTTAATGTAAAAATTATTGATATTTCGAACCGAGATTTTATTAAAAACAGAGTCGATTACCTTTGGGTTTTAGAACAAATCTGTTCTTAACTCATTTTACTAAATACATCCCAAAGAACCACCCCACAACTCACCGAAATATTTAGGGAATGTTTGGTGCCATATTGCGGAATTTCAATCACATCATTACTTAGGTTCACCACCTCTTGAGACACGCCTTTCACTTCGTTTCCAAAAACTAAAGCATAAGTTTGGTTGGGTTTGGGTGAGAATTCATTTAAAAGAGTCGCATTTTCGGCTTGTTCAATAGCGATCACATGAACGTTTTTGGCTTGAAGCGTCCGCACAAGAGCTTCTGTATTTTCGGCATAATCCCAATCCACAGATTCGGTACTTCCCAAGGCTGTTTTTTGAATGTCTTTATGCGGAGGTGTCGCGGTGATCCCACAAAGATAAATTTTCTCAATCCGAAACGCATCACTCGTTCGAAACACACTTCCAATATTGTTGAGACTTCGGATGTTATCAAGAATCACGATCAAAGGCGTTTTTGTAACGGCCTTAAATCCATCGACTGATAAGCGGTCTAATTCGCTGTTTTCTAACTTTCGCATCCGAGTTTTAAATCTTAATTAGTAAGGTTTTATAAAAAGGCTAAAATTAATTACTTTAGCATTCTTACTGCGACACAAAAGTAAGACATAAAAACAAGAACTCCATTGGCAAATAAAACGAAGAAAGTCACTCCTTTAATGAAACAATACAATGCGATTAAGGTCAAGTACCCCGATGCGTTGCTATTATTTCGAGTGGGCGATTTTTATGAAACTTTTGGAAGCGATGCCGTCAAGGCCTCTAAAATATTAGATATTATCCTCACCAAGCGTGGTGCCGGCAGCGAAAGTGAGACCGAATTAGCAGGGTTTCCGCACCATTCCCTCAACACCTATTTACCCAAACTGGTCAAAGCAGGGGAACGGGTCGCTATTTGTGACCAATTAGAAGACCCAAAACTCACCAAATCGATTGTGAAACGAGGCGTTACCGAACTCGTTACGCCAGGGGTGGCGCTAAATGATGAGGTGTTAAGCTCTAAAACCAATAATTTTTTGGCGGCGGTGTATTTTGGAAAAACAATTGGTGTGGCCTTTTTAGATGTGTCAACAGGCGAATTTCTCACCGCACAAGGCTCGGCTGAATACATAGGAAAACTCCTTCAAAATTTTAACCCGAGTGAAGTCCTCATAGAAAAACAAAAGCGAAGTACTTTTAACGATACCTTTGGCGCAAATTTCCACACTTTTTATTTAGAAGATTGGGTGTTTCAGGACGATTATGCCAACGAAACCCTTTGTAAGCATTTTCAAACCAAAACCCTCAAAGGGTTTGGAATTGAAGCTTTGACACAAGGCATTGTAGCTTCAGGTGCGATCATGCATTATTTGGCAGAAACCCAACACCATAAGCTTCAGCACATCTCCGCCATTGAGCGGATTTTAGAAGGCGATTATGTCTGGATGGATAAATTTACCATCCGAAATTTAGAACTCTACCAGTCCAATAATGTGAATGCGGTGACTTTAATTGATGTCATCGATCATACGATTTCCCCGATGGGAGGGCGTTTATTAAAACGTTGGTTAGCATTACCACTCAAATCACAAGAAAAAATAAAAACACGCCACGAAGTGGTGCAGTATTTTTTGGATCATGACGTGGCGCTTCAGAAAATACAAAACTACATCAAGCAAGTGGGCGATTTGGAACGCCTTATCTCAAAAGTGGCCACCGCCAAAGTGAACCCACGCGAAGTGGTACAGTTAAAAAATTCTTTAGAAGCCATTGTCCCGATCAAAGCCTTGGCGTCTAATTGTGAGAATGAAGATTTAAAACGGATTGGCGAACAGATTCAGAGTTGTGAATTGTTGCGAGAAAAAATTAAAGAAACACTTAATGAGGATGCGCCCGTTAACATCCTCAAAGGAAATAGCATCGCCTCGGCTGCATCAGAAGAATTGGAAAGTCTACGCGCCATTGCATTCTCTGGAAAAGATTATCTAAATAAAATGTTGGAACGCGAAAGTGCCGCGACCGGGATTACCTCGCTTAAAATCGCTTCTAACAATGTATTTGGCTATTATATTGAAGTTCGAAATTCGCATAAAGACAAGGTGCCAGAATCCTGGATTCGTAAACAAACACTGGTCAATGCCGAACGTTATATTACGGAAGAACTCAAGGAATATGAACATAAAATACTAGGCGCTGAAGACCGTATTTTAGTCATCGAACAAACGCTGTTTTCTGAGCTGGTTCTTTGGATGCATTCATACATTTTACAGGTACAACAAAATGCACAACTGATTGCACAATTGGATTGTTTAGGGGCTTTTGCGCATTTGGCACAACAAAATAAGTATGTGTATCCAGAAATCGATGCCTCTTTTGATTTAGACATCAAACAAGGACGTCACCCGGTGATTGAAAAGCAGTTGCCGTTGGGGGAATCCTATGTGGCAAATGATGTATTTTTAGACAGAAACACCCAACAAATCATTATGATTACAGGCCCTAATATGTCTGGTAAGTCGGCTATTTTACGCCAAACGGCTTTGATTGTCCTCTTGGCGCAAATTGGGAGTTTTGTACCTGCCAAAAGCGCACGTATTGGATTGATCGACAAGCTTTTTACGAGGGTAGGGGCGAGTGATAATATTTCGATGGGCGAATCGACCTTTATGGTAGAGATGAATGAAACCGCTTCCATCTTAAACAATGTCTCGGAACGGAGTTTGGTGTTGTTGGATGAAATAGGTCGTGGGACGAGTACCTATGATGGAATTTCAATTGCATGGGCGATTAGCGAATACTTGCATGAACATCCTTCACACGCCAAAACCTTATTTGCGACCCACTACCACGAGTTAAATGAAATGACCGAAACTTTTGATCGCATTAAAAATTATAATGTGTCGGTTAAAGAGTTGAAAGATAATGTCTTGTTTTTAAGAACCTTGGTCAAAGGTGGGAGTCACCACAGTTTTGGGATTCATGTGGCAAAAATGGCAGGCATGCCGCCACAGGTCTTACACCGCGCACAACAAATTCTGAAACAGCTGGAGAAATCACATTCGAGCGATGAGCTGACCGCCAAAGTCAAAGACTTGGACAGTGAGATGCAACTGAGCTTTTTTAATTTGGACGATCCCATGCTAGAGGCTTTAAAATCTGATATAGAGGCAATTGATATTGATACCTTAACACCCGTTGAGGCCTTGATGAAATTGAATGAAATCAAACGGATGTTGACTAAAAAGAAAAGAACATAAAATGTTTAAAAAAACTTTGCTATTCTAAGAATTGTATTAAATTTGCACCTCTCTGTATAATAGTAGGGAAACGTTCATTAAAAAATTGCGAAAGTAGCTCAGGGGTAGAGCATCACCTTGCCAAGGTGGGGGTCGCGAGTTCAAATCTCGTCTTTCGCTCTGATACTTTTTTAAAACATACCAAGATGCTGAAGTGGTGGAATTGGTAGACACGTTGGACTTAAAATCCAATGTCCATTAGGACGTACGGGTTCAAGTCCCGTCTTCAGTACACAACGGGATAAATCTTCTTTTTTAGATTTATCCCTTTTTTTATTTTTTTGATTTACTCTGTTAAATTGGGCTATTTTGTGCAAAATGGGGTTAATATCAGCGGTTCGAACTTTTTTATTTTCAAATTGAAAATTTTCAGGAAATATCGAACCAATTAGCCTTCTTTTGTTGTCTAAATTACTTTTAATGTATTGATCTTCAATACTTTCAAGTCCTTTTAGACCGTTTTTATACAACTGAAAAACTTCTTGTTTTTTCTCCAACTGTTTTTCTTTTTCTCTTAGCTCATTTACAAGGTTTTGGCATCTCATTTTGGCTTTTTGATATTCCTCTTTTGTAAGATCACCATCAATGTATAAGTCTTGGATTTTAACTAGCTTTTCTTCCAAGTTATTTAGCTTCTCATAATGCTTCGGACCGATTCCACTTTCCTTATCAATTTTTACAAATTCCTTTTTGATAAGTTCAATGAGTAATTCATATGCATTTTGGTCTAGCGATATGGATTTTAAAAAATGATTAAACCACGAGTGAACATCATCTTTTTTAATGCGAACATCACATGGAGAAAAGCAGTGATAGTAGGAGTAGGGTTTGTTGCGTCCTTTTGAGCTGCTTGCAGAAAGCGGCTTATCACATTTTGGGCACATGACAAATCCACGAAGAGGAAAGTTTGGGTTTACTTTTTTGTGAGATTTACCATTTTGTTTTTTGCGTCCATCTAAAATCTCTTGTACCTTATCAAAAGTAGCTTTTGTCACTAAGGGCTCGTGGATTCCATCAATATATTGCTCTCTTTCGTCTTTGTATGCTTTAATATACACTTTACCACAGTACAAAGGATTACGCATTGTTCTTGAAAATGCAGAAGAGCTTGATTTAAATCCTTTCTTTTTGAGTTTGCTAAATACTTCTTTAAGGTTATAAATTCCTGAGGACATTAGTTCAAACGCTTCACGAATGTAATCTGCATCCTCGTTAGGAAGTAAGACAGGCTTTTTAGACGCATCTCTACCCATTGAATAACCCTTTGGCGGAGAGCTTACATAACGACCCTCTTTCATTGCTCGTCTTGTTCCAGCAATAACATTTTGGGAGCGTCTTTGATTTTCTACCTCGGGAGCTGATAAGTAAACAGCCAATAAGATCCCTTGCTCAGGGATGGACATATCCAAAGGTTGAGTGATTGCATTTACATTGATTCCCAGTCCTTGGAAAAGATTGATTTTGTTGTAAGACTCTGCTGTATTTCTTGAAAACCGATCCCATTTTACAAACAATAACTCGTCAACGTCTCTGTGGTTTTTTCTGCAATAGCCAATGAGCTTTTTCATCTCAGGCCTGTTAAAGGTTTTAGCGGAATAATCTTCCCTAAATATCTCTTTAATAGTTAAACGGTGGTCATTGCAGTATTTAACTAGTTTTTCTTCTTGGTCTCTAAGTGAAAATCCCTTATTAGCTTGTTCGTCTGTAGAAACACGAACGTATAAAATGACATTTTTCATTTATTTATCTTTTAACATGTTATGGATTATGATTTTAGAATAACTTTCTAAAAATTGTTTTATTTCTTCTACTTCTTTAGTTGTAAACTTCTCTTTTCTATTTCTATTTAATATCTGTGTTGCTTGATCAATTTGCATCGCCCTGTGTGGCAAGTAGGCGGCGGACCACCTCTTACGCTGTATTGATCAGGCTGAAAACTTAAGAAAAGTAAAAAAGCAAAATAGTAAATTAACAGCTGACATGGAAAATGCAGATTTTAGGGTAAAGATGGAAATGGAGAGAGCTGCTAAAGCAATCAATGCAAAGGATGAGTTTGCTTACCAGCTAAAAGAGCAAAAAGCGATAAATGCCGATCAATTAGAAGAACTGAACAGATTAAAAGAA